>CALWQM010000012.1 GCA_944383685.1 uncultured Clostridia bacterium
AAAAAAACAAGCGAAAAGGCGATGCTTTTCAAACTTGTTTTGAAAACGAGCAAAAGTGCAGTTTTTTTCTTTGGTGGGAAGGGATGGATTCGAACCATCGAAGACATAGTCGACGGATTTACAGTCCGTTGCATTTGGCCGCTCTGCAACCTTCCCAAATGGAGCTGGCGAAAGGAATCGAACCTTCAACCTGCTGATTACAAGTCAGCTGCTCTACCATTGAGCCACGCCAGCAAAAAATTTGATGTGGTGGGAAGGGATGGATTCGAACCATCGAAGACATAGTCGACGGATTTACAGTCCGTTGCATTTGGCCGCTCTGCAACCTTCCCAAAATAATTACATAATATATGAATTTGCAATTAAAACAATCAAATTTTTCACATACTCATCGTATGTTGGTGCCCTAAGGTGGAATCGAACCACCGACACTGCTCCGCATTTCAATTTTTCCACTCCATTTTGCTTCGCAAAATTTCCGCTTGCAAATTGACTGCTTCGCTTTTCAAAAATAACAAGTATTTTTGAAAACTTTACCTATGAAAATCCTTGTGTCAATATTTTTTCACAGCAAATCTTCATACACATACTTATAGTATGTTGGTGCCCTAAGGTGGAATCGAACCACCGACACAAGGATTTTCAGTCCTTTGCTCTACCGACTGAGCTATCAGGGCAAAATGGCGACTCGGATGGTGCTCGAACCCACGACCTCTAGCGTGACAGGCTAGCGTTCTAACCAACTGAACTACCGAGCCAAGTTAGTAACTTGTTTGAGTTTATCATATTCTTAAAAAATTTGCAACTAATTTTGACATTATTTTTAAAAATATGGTGGGCCTTCACGGACTCGAACCGCGGACCGACCGGTTATGAGCCGGTTGCTCTAACCAACTGAGCTAAAGGCCCAAGGCAAAGCCTTAGCGAACAAGTGTTGTGGTCGGGGTGGAGGGTCTCGAACCCCCGACCTCACGGTCCCAAACCGCGCGCTCTACCAACTGAGCCACACCCCGGAAAATCAACACTTGCTCAATCATTTTATGATAATTTAAGAAATTTGTCAAGGAAAAAAACAAAATTTTTTGAAAAAATATAATTTTTCTATTATTTTATTGATTTATATTAATAATAAAGTATATATTATGAAAATTTATTCTTAATATATACCCATCTAAACTTATTATATTAATCAATTTTCTATCAAGTTAATTAGATAACTTTTTCTTCAAGGTTTCCAAAATTTTATTTTCCAATCTTGAAACCTGAACCTGCGAAACCCCCAACATTTTGGCTATCTCACTTTGTGTTTTATCTTGAAAATATCTTAAAAATATAATCTTTTTATCTCTATCTTCAAGTTTCTCAATAACCTCCTTCAATGCCAAATTTTCAACAAAATCACTGCCACCAGATTCGTTGTCAAACCTATCAATCACAGTTAACCCCTCTTCCTCACCATCTTCAAATGGTGTGTAAAGAGAGATTGGCATTTTTGCAGAGTCCATCGCCATAACAACCTCCTGTTCAGGAATGTTAAAGGATCTTGAAATTTCGCCTATTGTTGGACGCCTATTGTTCACACTAAAAAAATCATCAATATATTTATTGATTTTGATATTCAATGCTTTAATTGCTCTTGAAACTTTAATTGCCCCATCATCACGCATAAATCGCTTAATTTCACCCACCACCATTGGCACAACATAAGTGGAAAATTTAACATTAAACGAACAATCAAAATTGTTTATTGCCTTCAAAAAGCCCAAGCACCCCAGTTGATATAAATCCTCATTTTCAATCCCCTTATCTTTAAACCATTTAATCACACTTTTAATAAGGGGCGAATTTTCTTGCACAAGGGTTTCTTTGGCTTCCAGATCACCATTTTGGGCTTTTTTAATAAGTTCAAGGGTCTCTTCTTGACTCAGCATTAAAACCTAACCTACCACTTCGCAAGGGCAACTTGCAATTTTTTTAGACATTTTAACTGTTGTGCCAAAAGAGTTGCTTGTAACATCCACATTATCCATAAAGCTTTCCATAACAGTAAAGCCCATTCCAGAACGTTCTTCACTTGGCTTAGAGGTATAAAATGGCTCTCTTGCCTTTTCGATATCTTTTATGCCAACACCTTTATCTTGCACCGTGATTGTTATCATGTCGCCTTCAAGTTCACAACGGAGTGTTATATCCCCCTTGCTTTCCTTTGGATAAGCATGCACAACGCAGTTTGTAACTGCTTCACTCACAGCAGTCTTAATATCAGTCACTTCATCAACAGATGGATTAAGTTGCACACAAAATGCAGCCACGCAAACTCTTGCAAAGCCTTCGTTAACTGATAATGCTTTAAAAGTCACTTCCATAAAATTTGAATATTTCATAACAAATCTCCTTAAACAATTTTAGGCATAATTTCATATAGCCCAGTCATTTTAAAAATCTTTTCCGCGTGTGCAGAAGGATTACAAATGTAGATAGGGATATTTCTGTCTTTCATCTTTTTATACCTACCAATCAAAACCCCAATCCCCGTTGAATCCATAAAATCAAGTTCGGAAAGGTCAATAACTATTTTTTGAAAATTTGGCTTGATAAAAAGTTTATCTAATGTAAGTTTTGTGTAGTTTGCTGAATGTTCATCAAGTTCACCGCATAAAAGAACATAAAGCGTGCCATCATGAATGCGACTTTTTATTTGCATACTTTCCTCCTTTAACATGAAAATTTTAGCATACGAAATTTGAAAGAAAATGAGAGTCTATGTTGAAATAGCACTAATTTTGTAAATCATAGGTTGCTGCAATTTTTCTTGAATAAATTAAAATGATTTTTTATCATTCTTTCTAAAACTGCTTAAAATGAAATAAAAAAATAATCAATATATGGTGTAGTATGTTAACAAATAATTTGCATACCACACAAAATATATTGACTACTAAAATTTAATTAATTTAATGTTTTAGTTTGGATAAAATATTTATATATGCTATAATTAAAAAGATATTTTAAAAGGAAAGATTATGAACAAAGTAACCGATATAATTGTTATCACTGACCCTGGTGTTGATGATGCAAGTTCTCTTATGTATGCCATTTTTTGTGAAAAAATAAATATACAGCTTTTGTGTATTGCTGGTGGAAATGGTCCAATTTCAAATGCAACCAACAATGCCCTTTATCTTATGGAGCTTTTTAAACAAGATATACCTGTTGCTGTTGGCCCTGACCATCCATTAAAACGCCCACCAACTTATGCCTTTAATGCACAAGGGAAAGGTGGACTTGGCGGTTTAAAAGTAAACGAAAAGAAGTTAAAACTTAAACCTATTGAAACGCCCGCCTGCGACGCAATGTATGAAAAATTAAAAAACAGCAAAAGAAAACTTCCTATTATTGCGATTGGTCCAATGACCTGCCTTGCCGAAATGCTTGAAAAATATCCAGATAGCAAAAAATATATTAAAGAAGTTATTTTTATGGGCGGAACAAAAGAAAAAATTTATGGGAAACCTTACAGAGAATTTAACATAAGCTTTGACCCAGAATGTGTGGATATTGTTATCAAAAGTGGTGTTCCCCTTGTCATGATTCCAATGGAACTTGGACATTTTGCATATCTTGACAAACACGATATAAAGAAAGTCAAAAAAACAAATAAAATTGGCAAAATTTTTGCAAAAATGTATAAAAAATACAACGATTTTCATGTTGGAAAACTTGGTGCTGCTGTTCATGATGTTTGTGCCATGTATTACTTAACCAACCCTCAAAATATGAAAACTGAAAATGCCCATGTTGAACTTAAATACTTTAAGACTGAAACTGATGATTATGGTTATTTGGAAACATCCTATGATAAAAAAATAAATACACAAATTTGTGTTGATATGGATATAAGCGATTTTAAATATGATTTCTTCCAAGCCCTTGAAAACACAAACAAGATTTTATAATTAGTCCAAAATTTTCACAAAAGACAAAAAATAAAAGGGATTTAGATATCCCTTTTATTTTTATTAAATATATAAAAGATTCTTAATTTTCACAAATAAAACCATTAATTTTAAGTGTGTATCTCATACCAAGGAAAGTTGTGGCATAACGTTGATTAATCCCACCGCTTTCTGTGTAACAAACTGCATTATTATATGTTGTTCCAAGGTCACGAACATAATACATGTTTGCCGATTTCATTAAACTTAAATAATCTTTAACTAAATCGGAAAACTCAGCAGAATAATCTTCTCCACCCATTATTTCTGCTATTTCTTCCTGAGATGATAAGAAAATATTGTTTGTTAAACTTTCAGTAACTGTCCCACCGCTTGAAAACTTATCAGTTGCCCCTAAATAATTAACAAGTCCAATTCTATCATTCTTATTAAAATTATTAAAGAAATAATTTGAATAAGAGAAAGTTTCATTTGCTGAAATGTATCCGTCAGTTTCACTCATATTGTTAATAGAATACTGACCAACAGTTACGATTTTATCCATCAAAAGCAATTTTGATGATATATTAACATATCCATCTGTGAAATTTGAATCTGCTTTAAGCCTCCACCTGATTGGTTCAACCTTATACCAATTTCCCATAAAATTACAATAGTCAATTCCCTGAAATGACTTTGCCCCATACATAGAGCCCGCAAAATAATATAAGTTACTTGATGTTACCACTCCATCTAAATCATCAGTCACATCATCATTATTAAGTTCATTGATAATTGCTGAGTCAGTTACTTTGGTTTGTGGCATACTGCCAATTTCAATATACCAATATTTCCCTGTTGAATCATAATGTGCATAATATAATCCACCCCAAACTGCATAAAGATTTACTGTTGCTCTGCTTGTTGTGGTCAAATTTGAAACAACCTCACCATCAGCATATATCGCACCACCATTCTCACTTGTTGCCCAACCATAAAAGACGTAACCAGGATTTTTAAATGTGTTTGTTTTAAGGGCTTGGGCTGTTCCATATGTAAAAGTTTGCTTTGTCATAGAACCACTTGCACCAGAATTTGTGGTATTTATTTTAAATGCAACATAATAAGTAATTGGTGTCCATTGTGCAACTAATGTAACATTACCATATTTCCCATAGACACTGCCTCTGTAAGTGGAGCTTAAATTCCAACTTCCAACACTTGAACTTGGCTTCCAACCATTAAAATTGTATCCATCTCGCATTGGAGTTGCCAAGCTTGTAGTGTCATCTCTATTATAACTTAAAGTTGTTGAATCAACACTTCCTCCATTAGGATTATAAGTAATTGTGTATTGAATTGTAGTGTAAACAGCTTTAATCAAAACATCGCCATACATCCCTCGAATTTGCTGACCAACTGAGTAATGTGTTCCTACCACCCAATTTCCTTCTATTGGAGAATCAACTTCCCAATATTGGAATTGATCATAACCTGTTGGTTTCCCAGTTGGTGTAGGCAAAGTTATTGTGGTGTTGAGAGTAAATGATGTTGCTGCATTGCTTGCATTAGTATATTGTAATTTATATGTCATTAAGGTTGAATTATCATTTTCAATACTAACAGTTATATCTTTTCCAGGTTCACCTGTTAAATTTAAAAATACAATACAATCACCATCTTCAAAATAAGACATGTCCTCGAATGAATAATAACTATCATAATATTGGTCTAGATAATTAGCATACTTAGCAACACGAATATCTCCATTGGTTTCAATTCTTGGAAGATAGCCAATTGGTTCATATTCTTTATTGGTCTCTTCAACTGCAATGTAATTGTTTAAATATAGGTCATACTCTATGCCAACATAATCTTTTGCATCTTTATATTTATAACAAGTGTTTTTTAAATATGGCAAATAACTGACATAATCAAAAAAGAAGGATTCATCTGCACTATACTCGTTATAACTTTGAGGTAAAACGTATGTAAAATTATAGCCATTACCCATATATTCTTGAACTATTTCACTATCATATGTTAAATAAGCCCACTTTGCAGAATCATCTCCGTAGTAATAACAATTATCAAAACCAACATAATTAAATGTATCGCCATCTGTTAAATAATTATTTATATAATCAACAAGTTCTTCACCATACATGCCACTTAACTCAGCCGAACCATAACTTGAATCACCAAAATCATAGTTATAAATAATATATCTATAATCATAAACCACATTTTCTTTACCAATTAGTTGATCCCCATCCACATAACCTAAGTTAAAGCAATAATCTATTTGACCTTGTGAATAAGAATTATCAACTGTGCATCCAATCAAGCCACCTGCTGATTGATTAGGACTACAAGCTGAAAGGTCACTGGCATTATACGAAGTATGCATATTGATTCCAGCAAAAGCACCAGCTATTCCTCCCAAATAATCTATACTTCATGAATTCCATCCAATAAGCCCAATATTATAACAATTTGAGAGGGTATCTCCAAAAAACATTCCACAAATTCCACCTGCCAAACTTGTTGTCATGTTAGAATCTGCATCAATTGATCCAACATTATAACATTCTCGAACAATAGTGTTTATTCCACTTATATATGGACCACCCCAAAAATTCCAAGTTCCACAAGTTGCAGCAATTCCACCAGCAACATTGCCATAAATATTGCCAACATTATAACTTGCAGTTATGTATGAAGGAGCTTCAACCACACTTGGATCAAATTCATAAATCCCAGCAATTCCGCCAGCAAAACCAGCTGTTATATTGCCATAATTATAGCAACTCCAAATATCTATATGTGGATTAACATAATTAGAAATCTCTCTTAAATTTGTGTTAGCAATAATTCCCCCTGCTGTTGAGCCTTCTCCAATACTATCAACAGTTATATCTCCAAAATTTCCACATTTATAAATGTTTATATTTGCACTGCTTTTTATTATTCCCAAAATTCCAGAAGCACCAGAAGTGAACTGTGCTCCATTTATAATGTCCCAGTCATTTCCACCATAAATGTCATTTGCATTCCCTTGAATATTAATATATCCATAAT
Organism: uncultured Clostridia bacterium; assembly: GCA_944383685.1. Lineage (GTDB taxonomy): Bacteria > Bacillota > Clostridia > Christensenellales > UBA1242 > Caccovivens. The sequence goes on from CALWQM010000012.1 coordinate 7,017, forward strand.
TTCTGCAACCAGAAATCTCAACTGTGAATGAAGTATCAGTTTGCTCTTCTGCATTTATCATACCAACCACACCAGCAACAAAAGGACTGTTATTTCCATAAATCTCAACATCGACAGCACAATTAGAAATTAAAACATCACCGCTACCATCCAAATATATTGTTCCAATAGTCCAGCAACTCCTCCAATAGAGTCATCTTCAAGCATAAAATATTCCTGATTAACTTCCATGTTTCCTGATAAATTAATATTCTCAATTGTGGAATTACCGTAAACTTTTCCAAATAAGCCAGCACCCTCATAGTAATAAGCACCATCATTTAAATAAAATCCACTAATTTGATATCCATTACCATCAAAATGTCCTTTAAAATTAATTGGAGTCCAAACATTCATGCCTAAATCGATATCTTCATTTTGAATAAAATATGCTCCATCAATTTCACTATACGCACCATATTCAAGTGACATTCCTGCCAATTGCTCAGGAGTTGAAACAATATAGGGATCATCCTCTGTACCCGAGCCCTCCCAACTTGAGTCAGGCGAAATTTCCATCGAAGAAATATTGTCATTAGCAGCGGCAGAATCATTTAATGTGGTTGGCAAAAAAGCACATCCAACGCAAATTCCACAAACTAAAAACAGCGATAAGATTATTGAACGAAATTTTTTCATTTTTTCTCCTATGAATGAAAAAACTAATGTTGTTAAAAATATTATGTAATTTTTTTCATATTTAATTATAAAAATTTTTTAATTAAAATTAGTTGCACCAAATTTATCTTATTACATTTGAATTTTAGCAAATACCCCTCCCCGAGTCAACTTTTTTGAGGATTTTTTTATATTTATATTTATTTTAAACCATTTTTTATAAAAATATAGCGATTATAAATATATAAATAGTTCTTTAAATTAAAAATTTAATAAATAAATATATTGTCAATAATCAAGAGATTTTAGTCTTTAAAAAACTATTATCGAAAACTCAAAATGAAAACTTGCCCCACTAAATGAAAAATAAAAAAAAGCATGAGATTTTTCTCATGCTTTTCATTTATTATTTTCCTGCCATTTGTTTTGCAACTTCTTCTGCAAGATTGTCATTTCTCTTTTCCAATCCTTCGCCAAGTTCATAACGAACAAATCTTCTAATAGAAATTTTTTCTCCAATCTTTAAAGTTGCTTCTGTTAAAATATCTTTAATTGTTTTACTGCTATCTTTAACAAATGGTTGATTAAGAAGACATACATCTTCATAGAATTTTTTAATTCTTCCTTCAATCATCTTTTCAACAATGTTTGCAGGTTTACCTTCATTAAGAGCTTGAACTCTTAAAATTTCCTTTTCGCTTTCAAGTTCAGCTGGGTCAACTTCTGCTTCACTAACATATTTTGGATTTGCAGCAGCAATGTGCATTGCAATATCTTTAACTAAAACTTGGAAATCATCACTCTTAGCAACAAAGTCTGTTTCACAGTTAACTTCAACCAAAACACCAATTTTCCCGCCCATGTGAATATATGAAGCAACAAGACCTTCACTTGCAATTCTGCTTTGTTTTTTATCAACGGCTTTAAGTCCTCTTTCACGAAGAATAACAATAGCCTTTTCAAAATCTCCGTTAGCTTCTGTGAGAGCTTTTTTACACTCCATCATGCCAACACCTGTTTGTTGTCTTAATTTAGCAACATCTTGTGCAGTAAAACTCATAAATTTATCTCCTTTTAATTACTTTGCAGATTCTTCTGCTTTAACTTCTTCTTTATTTTCTTCTTTGCTTTCTTCAACTTTTTCAGTTTTTTCTACTTTCTTTGCAGGTTTTTTCTTAGGCTTCTTATTAACCTTTTTAACTTCTTCACCTGCTTCTGCAAGTTCAAGGCTTGGCTTAGCTTCTGTTAAAAGGCTTTCAAGGTCAACTTGCTCTTCTTGTTCATCGCTTTCTTTCTTCATTGAAACACCTTCTCTTGCTTCAATAACAGCATCAGCAATTGCACTTGCAATAAGTTTAACTGAACGGATAGCATCATCGTTTCCAGGAATAACAACTGTAACATTTGAAGGGTCACAGTTTGTGTCAACAAGTGATACAACTGGAATGTTTAAAATGTTTGCTTCGTGAACGCAAATCTTTTCATTTGTAGGGTCAACAACGAAAAGTACGCCAGGAAGTTCGCGCATTTCTTTAATTCCGCCTAAATTCTTTTCAAGTTTATCTCTTTCTTGTTTCAAAAGAGCAACTTCTTTCTTAGGAAGAAGGTCAAATTCACCAACCTTTTCCATTTGATTTAATTTGTTTAATCTTTCAATTCTATTTCTAATAGTTTTGAAGTTTGTTAAAGTTCCGCCGAGCCAACGAGTGTTGATGTAATACATTCCACATCTTTCAGCTTCTTCTTTAACTGCTTCTTGTGCTTGTTTCTTTGTTCCAACAAAAAGAACACTCTTACCAGATGCAACGATATCACGAACAAAAGAATATGCTTTATCAACTTGCTCTGATGTGAGTTCAAGATTTAAGATGTGAATATCATTTCTGGCAGTGAAAATGTATTCTTTCATCTTAGGGTTCCATTTTCTTGTTTGGTGACCAAAGTGAACACCAGCTTCAAGAAGTTGTTTCATTGAAATAACTGACATAATAAATAACCTCCCTTGTTTTTGTCCTTCCCCAAAGTTTTAACTCTTTAAACCAACCCAAGATCACTCTTTTGCCTACAAACAAATTCAAAATAAAAAATCAAAAACAATAATTTGTAAGCGTTCAGGCAACCGATTTAAAAATATGCTTTGAGTGCTTATTTGTCCAATGACGAAGCGATTATAACATATAAAAAAAATTTTTGCAAGCAAAATATGTAACTTTGCCCCAAAAATTTTATTTTCACCATTATTATATTGTATATTGAAGATTATTTGTATTATAAATCACTAACTACTTTACAATGAAACGTCCTCAAAAATGCTTTTAACACAAAACTTTTGCTTCATTTTCGTCACTTATGGTTTTCTCCACTTCCACACACTTAGTAAGAAATTGAGTAAACAAATCATATTGTGGAATTGCACTGGTTTTAAATATTGTTTTAACAGGGATTTGGAACTCATCTTTTAAATGTTTTTTGAAATCCGCCTCGTTCTTACCTCCGCAAATATCAAAATACTCTCCATTAAGATACAAAGCACGGTGATAAACATAAGGATGCGAAATTTTATATTCTTCCGTTTGCTCTTTCCAGCCAAAACCTATTGAATATAAAGTGTTTGGATTTTCTTTGTTTGGCATAAACTTAAAAGAACGACCAACAGGAGTTATGTAAACATCATTTCCCTTTTTGGTTGGAAATTTGCTTGTATTTTCTGGCTTTATTCCAAGAGCTTTTCCATAAACAGCACAAATTGCACCAACAAAATAATCACAATTACCATTAAGATAGCAAAATTTAACAGCTTCATCATTGCCAACCACTGTACCCATATAAGCAAACTTGACAATTTTAATTAAATGTTTTGTGATTATTTCAATATCTTCTTTATTTGGAGTAGACGAAATCGTTATTTTATAAGATTGAATATTATCATATAAAATTTTTAGTCTTCCTAAAATTCTATAAAAATCTTCATTGTGTCGTCTTGAAAAAAGAACCACTGCCTTTTGTAAATCTTTTTTTGAATTTTTCATATTGATTTCCTTTGAAAAAATTATAATTCATCACCTTTTCAAAGTCAATATGCAATTTTAAAATTCTAATTTATAAATCTATTTTATACCATCTTCCACCATGTTTTCCAACTCTAAGAAGCAAACCTTTATTGTTTTCAATCACTTTTTGAGAGCCAACATTACCCGCACTCGCCTTAATAAACACAGGGTTTATTCCAAGTTTTTTACATTCTTTCAAAGCATAGCCAAGCATTTTTGTGCCAAGCCCCTTATTTCTTTCACTTTTTCTAATTGCATAATAAATATTACCAGACCAATTTTTCCAATCTTCGTCAATTTCAGTTCTTATGCAAATATACCCAACAGGAAGTTTATCATGATAAAAAATAAACACTTTTGTTGGTGTGTCATATTGATTAATTTTTTGAAACTGCCTTGCAAGTTACATTTCTAAAAAGTAAGAAAAATTTTCAAAAGGAATACCATTGCAAAGATTTTTTGCCCCATTTTCATTAGCAGGAATATCTTGAAACATCTCATATTCCGCCTGTCCCATCTCCAAATTAATTTCTTTTAACAAAAACATCTTTCGCTTCCTTTTAAATTTAATAATTTTTTTTAACTATGATTATTTATTTATTTACTAATATTTTTATCAAACTTATTTTATTTGGAGCTGATGGCGGGAATCGAACCCGCGACGACGTCGTTTCCTTTCTTATCATTCAGTTTGCCTTCGCCAAACTTCCATTTTCAGAAAGGACTCTCCTTTTCCCAAAAATTTTTCATTTTTGGGTGCCCTTGCATAAATCGGTAGGTCGGCTCTATCATTATCTCATGCCAACTTGTTTATCATTCACCATATCATAACTTTTGGAGCTGATGGCGGGAATCGAACCCGCGACCTACCGATTACGAATCAGTTGCTCTACCGACTGAGCCACATCAGCAAACATACTAAATATTAACTTATTTTGGCAATAATCAAATTAAATTAATTATATGTTTCTTTAACATTTTTGTCAATTATAATAAAGTATATTTAAAGAAAAAACAAAACCACACATTATTACTTTGTGTGGTTTTATTTTACTTTCATAGCCAATCTTATTTTTATCCAAACTAAATTTATTAATAATACATATTTTTGAATGTTGACTTTTTAATTCCACCATGGCCACCACCGCCACGACGTCTAACCAAAACAACAATCAAAATTATTATTCCAACAAGAAGAAGTGCTCCACCCACTGAGCCAACAATAATCCAAATTAATGTTGAATCAAAAGTGTTAACAGCTTCACTATTGAAAGTTATGCTGAAACCATCCCCATAATCGTCATCGTTTAAGTTGTCGAGATTTAAGTTAAACTCATATTTCACTGTGCCGTCTTCAAGTGTAACAGGTTCTCCAACCAGTGAACAAAAAGCAATCTCTGGATTCTTAACTTCATAAGTGTTCAATTCTTGAACAAAGAGGTCAACATCAAAATTATAATTTGGTTTTAAATACAATTCCATTTTAAGTTGAGTGAGCTGTTTCAAAAGAGGAATTTGTGTATCGGTGTCAGTGATGACATACTGATTTGAACCAAGCACAATCTGTTCAATCCCATCGTCAAGTTTAAAAATCAATGTGCAAGCGTCCGAAATATATTTTGCATAAACTTCAAAGTTTCCCACAAATTCGCCTTGACCAAAAGTAACATTTAAATCTCTGTTTGAAGAAATTTTAACATCTTCTCCGCTTTCCCCAGCGCCAACCATATACCAACCTTCAAAGGCATAAACAGAATTATTTTTTGCAGTGGTTGAAATGGTGTATTGGTTATCATAAATGATGTCACCAATGGTTATACTTGTTGAGGTTTGATTTTGTCCATTTTTATAATAAACATAGCATTCACTTTTTATATCTTCAACAATCTCATTTTCACCATCATAGAGTCTGTAATTAAAACTTCCTTGAAATTCAATAGGTGAAATATTAATCTTATAACTCCCCTCATAATTATCTGTTATTCCATTAATTGTGATTGTGTAGAATGTGTAAGTTGGAGCATCGGCATCATCGCCCTCTTGCAAATCTTCTTGACTTAATGAGATTCGAGAATATCCGTCAGTTGGAATTAAACTGTAATTATATTCCCCACCTTCCAAAGTGTTTTTCCTGAAAGTTGCAACAGTTGTTGAACCAATTGTTATGTTTGCAAGTTGATAATAGTTTGAAATTGAATTTGAATTTTGTTCGTTAAACCTGAAAGTGAAACTTGCAACATCGCCATATCTATAAGAATCAGCAAAAGGAGTTGAAATAACAATGTTTTCATCAGCTGAAACTGAAACATTGAAAGAGTCTTCAAAAGCTTGCAAACTTATATCTCTTGAAACAATAATATATGTATCAACAAAATCCCAATGGTCGCCAACAGAAGGATTCCAAGTTTTGTTGTTGAAATAACCCCTTGCATCATTTTGCCCCAAGTTGTTTCTATACTCTCTTATTCTCACAGTTGAAGCAACCAAGTTGGCTTCCGCATCACTTAGTCCATAATTTTCACTGTTACCAAAAGTTGCCAAGGCGGTTCCGCTGTGAAGATAATAAACATAACTTATGTTGTAACTTGTTGGAGCTGGTTTTGAGATATAACCACCAATAAGCCCTGTATAGCAATTTTCTCTAAGTGAAGGAACATTTAAACTTGATTCTGTAACACAATTTGTGATTTTGCTGTTTGCTTGGCTCACATAGCCAACAAGCCCGCCTATATATGCCCTACCTTTATATTCGCTTGTGATATCCACATTAACATAAGATTGACTTGTGCAGAAAATTAATGAAGAATTTTCTAAATTACCAACAAGCCCACCGATTTTTGCACTTACATCATAAATGTTGTCTAATGTGATTGTTGGCATAACATCGCTTCCACTTTCAGTTGTATAATTTCTTAATATACAATTCTTGATGCTTGTGTCACGAGCATTACCAACAAGCCCACCAAAGTTAAGCATTTTAAAGGATGCATCAAGGGCACCATCCTCTCCTTCAACAGTTTCCAAGTTGAAGTCTGCTGTTATGTAACAACTGTCTATTGTTGTTCCTTCTGCTTGACCAACAAGCATACCAATATATGTATTTGAATTTGCATTCATTGTGATATTGAAAGATTGGCTTAACTGCAAATTTTTAATTGTTGCATTTTGAGTGTATCCAAAAAGGCCTGCATAGCCGTTTTTTTCAACTGCTCCTGTTGTGTTAAGTTCCATTGTCACATTTGAAATTGAATAACCTTTTCCATCAAAAGACCCAGTAAAAGGCATTGCACTTGTTCCAATGGTTTTTGTGAGCACTTTGTCTTTCATATCTATATCACTTGTTAAAACAATGTCATAATCTTTATATATATCAAAATTGGTTTGAATGAAAGCATAAAGTTCATCTGCTGAACCAATTTCAAGTGTGTTTCCGCTTCCATTTTCTGCATAAGAAAATTTTGGTGAAATAAAAAATAACCCACAAATTAAAAGTGGTAAACAAAGAAGTAAACTTAAAAATGAAATTGATTTTTTCATAATTCCCTCTTTATTTTAATTTAGCATAATTAACCTTATTTTTCCAAACAGATTTGCAAATTATTTATAAAAAGGAAGAATTATTGCAAAAATCGCAATCTTTTTGCCAACTTTTCTTTATCTTTTTGAATATCACTCTTTTTGCGGTGAAAAGTGTTATGTGGTTTTGTCATCAAATAATATCTAAGTTCATCAAGCGCATGGTCATCTTTTTTAATAGGATTATCCCCATCACCCCAAAAATATGATTTAATTTCCCTTATTAAGTTCACGCAATTTTTGAATATAAAAAATCTTGTTCTTCCATCAGCAGTTCTAAGATATGATTTAACCACTTGGATACCGCTGAACATATCCTTGTTCACCTTAGTGTTAACAATAATTCCATTTTCATAAAAAAGTTCAACAACAGTTTTTTCACTTGACAAGGTTCTTTGGCTTGCCGCTGGGTCAATTAAGGCTGTAAGTTTGCCAGCATTGTTTCTTTTCCAACCAAGCCTATCTGCAATATCTTTTATGCATTTTGCGTGGTATGAAACATCTTTTTCCTTTTCATAATGCTCTGCAAGCACATAGACATTCCCATCAAAATCAACTGCATAGAAATGCGCTGAAAGTGGATTATGAAGCCCTGGGTCAATGGAAATATTATCATACCATTCTTTGGGAACATCAAAGGGTTCAATCACATGCAAATTTTCATCAAATTCGGTGTAAACAAGCCCACTTGTGAAAGTAAATTTTCCGTAGCGCCTTGCTTCAACCTCCTCAGCCGACATGCTTTTTGTCATGTTCACAATTTCATCTTTGGATAAGTATGGATTATCCGCCCATTCCATCTGCTCATACCAAACCTCGTTATCGTTATTTTCGTTTAGATAAATTTGGTTATAAACCCAAGTCAGCCCTTTTAGCGGTGTCATAGTTCCAAAGATTTCTCCACATCTATCCAAAATTCTCATTCTGCACTCTTGATAAATTTCATAAGGCGGTTCCTCATCAAACCAAACATAATCAAGGCTTGTTCCCTGAAATTTATCTCTGCCCTGGTCACATGTTTTAAAGCCAATTTTGCTTATACCTCCAACTTCACTTTTTACCAAAATAAAGTCAATAACCCCACTTTCAGCACTGCCCTGTCCACCAGAAAGCATAACAATCTTTTCAATATTTTCTGGTGGCAAATAATCCAAAATTTTTCTTTGTGCAACATCACGCTGAACCTGTCTTGAAAGTGAAACAACCCATCCTTCCGTCACTTTGTTCTTTTTATAAGGATGTATGCCACAAGCAAGATAAACAACTTCAACCGCGCCACATTCAGTTTTACCAGAACGATTACCGCCAAAGACCCAACGATTACGCTTTTTGCATTTATGAAAAAGTAACTGTTTTTCATGAACAAGTTTACCCTTATTATATTTATAAATAGGTAAATCTTTCCTATTTTTTAGCTCATTTTCAATCTTAATCAAATTTTTTAAAATATTCTTCACAATAAACCTCTTAAATAATTACAAAAAAGTTAAAATAAATAAAATTTAAGACAAATTTCTTTTATAAGCCCACATTAATTTTCGCTTAAAATATAAACATGAAAAAGATAATAATTTTATTAATTTTTGGTTTAACAATTATTTCTGTAAGTTTTCAAAATATCACTTCGGCAGAAAGCGATAATATCTATTGCGGCAAAATAAAAAGTGAAGAAACATATTTCTACACTTCTGCAAATGAAAACTCCAAACTCTTTAAACTTCCAAATTCTTATTTTGTTAAAGTGGAAGACATTGAAGGAAATTTTTTCAAAGCAGTCTATAAAGACTTAAACGGCTTTGTCAAAAAAAATGATGTAACATTGATGCGAGGACAACCTTCTTCGCCTTACGTTAATGCCACTTTCACAAATTATGTTGAATATGCCCTATATGAAAGCCCAAACTCAACTTCGGCCCCAGTTCACGAGTTTGAAAAAGAACAAATATTCAACTTTTACGGCATAATGAACGGTGAAGAAGTGAGCAGTAAAACAAACGAATGGTATTATGCAAGCGCCTTAGTAAATGGTTCAACTTTTAGAGGTTATATCTATTCATCTATAACAGATGATTTACCATCAATTCCAACCAACAATGAAACCTTTGAAGAGATAAGTGAGGATGTTTTTTTGCAAGAGACAAACGCAAGTTCAAGTTTTTCGTCACTTTCAACAGGAACAAAAATATTGTTAATAGTTTCAATAACAATTCCAAGCATATTCATTTTATTTTTTTTAATTAAGCCATCTAAACTTGTTCCAAAAAAGCAAAAGGCAGAAAAAAGCAAATCAAGCGGAATAAGAAAAATACATCATGGAGATTATTTTGAATTTGATGATAAAGATTTATAACTTTTTATAATGAAACAACTCTTTCAAGTGAGGATGAAGAAATATTAAAATCTTCCTCCTTTTTATTTTTTATTTGATTATAATAGTTTAATATCCAACTTTCATTTTTAAGCATATCATTTAAGGTTAAATCGTTGTATCCCTTAACTTTAAGTCTATGTTCAAAGCTTAACTCTGCACTTGTAAGTTTTCTAAACACAGTGCGCATACTGATATTATATTTTTCTGCCAAATCTTTGCACTTTAATCTGTCAAAATAACGATTAATTAAAAACACCGCATCTTTAATTGGAATGTTTTTTAAAACATCGTCAACAAGCAATTTAAGATTAATCAAAGTTATCTTTCTTTCCGCTAAATCAATGAGTTTATTGGAAATATTATAAACATTATTTTTATACATATTTGCCTTTGAATACTCAAAAGAATTTAGTGCTGTTTTCAATGTTATTTTATCAATAGCCCCTGCAATGTTGTCCAAATAGTTATATACTCCAAGTAAAGTTTTTGTCCAATATGTTTCATTCATAATTTTCTCCTTTGCAAAACAAAAGAGATTATAAAAAATAAAAAAAATGATAGTCAAACATATATGCCAAGTATTTTTAAATAATTTTACAATATTTTACAAATATTAAAAATATGCCGTCATTATGACATAAAAGTGACAGCAAAAAACAGGTTTTTAAGCTTATTAAATTAGCGCAAAAAGATAAATAATTCAACAAAAAAGGCAAAGTTATTCCTTTGCCTTTTTATCCATTCTTTCTTTTTTCTTTAAAAGTCTTCTCTCTTTTTTATCCAATTTTTTCTTTGACATTTTCTTTGCCTTTCCCTTAACTTCCACTTCTGCCAAAGATTGTTTCAAAGCCTCAGGATTTTCCAAATATTTAAGAAGAAGACGAACACTGTTTCCATAATATAAACCATCTGCAACTCTTTCATCCAGTGAAAGTCCCAAATCCATAATTTTTTCAGTGTGAATGTTGCCATCTCTGTCGCTTACTGGAACATAATTAACTTTTCCCAGTGCTCCAAACATTGTTGTTGTTCCAAAATTATATAAGTGGTGATAAACTTTGTTAAGTTTAATGCTTTTAAGGTCGGTCACAAAAATGCTGGTATGGAAAGGACTTGCATCAATAAGAGACTTTGGAAGAAGTCCATATCTATCTAAAAATCTAATAAGTTTCATTGCAACCTTAAACATCCAATATGGCATTTTGCCCAATAACCCCGCAACCTTTGTTGTTTCATGAGTTTGTGCATTTTCACCAATATTTCTTTTAATTTCATCATCCACAATTTTCTTAATTTCATAAATATTTTCTCTGCCAGTGAAATGAAATTTGAGGGTTATCTCATCCGCATCATCAGTAAGTTTAGGTTTAACGGCCATTGAAACAGTGATTTCATTGCGTTGAAAAATTTGGCAGTTAACAATAAATCTATTAACTTTTGGTCTTTCATAAATCATTCTTACGCATGCTGCAATCAAAATTTCTGTGTAATTGAAATGCACCCCAGATTCTTGCCTTTCTTTCAAAATAAATTCGTCAAGTGCCTTACATCTAATTTGTTGCTTATATAAATTTACACCGTCAATTCTTTCAGGCATAAAATATGGTCCTGCTTTTTCAATAACCATAAGATTTTTAACTCTACGTCCATCTGCTCTTCTTCCAAACATCTAAATAATCCTCGCTTTTTAATTTTATTTTTTAATATTTTTGCTAAATTTTTTTCTTACCAAATTTTTTTCTTTTCCATTTTGACTTGGTTCGTAATAAACCCTGTCTTTAAGTTTATCCGGCATATATTGCTGTTCAACATAACCGCCATAGTTATGCGGATATTTATATTTCCCATGCCCATCCTTGTTTGTGCTTGGATGATTTTTTAAATGATTAGGCACAATATCCTCTCTTTCACTTTCAGCATCATCCATCGCTTTTTGCATTGCAATGTAAACACTGTTTGATTTCTCAGCTTCACATAAATAGATAATTGCATGCGATAAATTCAAATAGCACTCTGGTGGACCAATTTTTTCAACTGCATACATTGCACAGCAAGCAATCAAAAGTGCATTTGAGTCTGCCATTCCAATATCTTCACTTGCATGGGCAATCATTCGCCTTGCAATAATTAATGGGTCAATTCCTGCTTTAATAAGCCTTTGGCTGTAATATAACGCAGCCTCTGTATCACTTCCCCTCAAACTTTTGCAAAAAGCGGAAAGGTAATCATAATAACCGGTTTCATCAATGGAAAGTGGTCTTTTGTTCAAGCATTCTGCCATTGTGGTTTTATCTATATGCACATACTTATCTTGCGACATATTTGTTGATTTAACAGCAAGTTCCAAAGCATTTAAGGCGGTTCTTACATCCCCATTGCAAGCAAAAGCAAGATATTTTTTTGCATCCTCGTCCATTTTAATCTTAATATCGCCAAGCCCATTCTCTTTGTCAGTCAGTGCTCTATTAATAACTTTCAATATGTCATTTTCACTTACTTTTTTAAATTCAAAAACACTACATCTTGAAACAATAGCCCTTGTCATGCTGGTGTATGGATTTTCAGTTGTTGAACCAATAAAGTAAATGCTTCCTTCTTCGATTGCTTGCAAAACACAATCACTTTGTGCCTTATTCCATCTATGACATTCATCTAATAAAAGATATGTATCCTTATTAAACATAGCTTTATTTGCTCTGGCTCTTTCAATAATCGCCTTTGCTTCCGCAACACCACTTGAAACCGCATTAAGTTTTTCAATGTTGGCATCAAGCATTTTTGCAATAATATTTGCAAGAGTGGTCTTTCCTGTTCCTGGTGGGCCATAAAAAATAAGACTCCCAACATTGCCTGCTCGGATTGCTCTTGTCAATAATTTATTTTTGCCAACAATATGCTCCTGCCCAACAAAATCATCAAGGGTTTTTGCACGCATACGTTCAGCAAGTGGTATTCGTTGTATATTATCCATAACTTATTTGATTATAACAAATAAATTTTCAAAATACAATTATATTGTTAAAATTACTTAAAATTTTTTATCTTTTTTTGAGGAATTGTGTTTTCATTATTTTATCTTACAAAATAAATAAAATGAATTTTCATATTTTATTTATTTTTATTTTTCCCCCTCCCCAATTAAAAACAATAAGTAACTTAATTTGCTAATCATTAACAGACTCATATTACCTTCGATGTCGTCACAAATTAATTACCCAACTCAATTTTATCTATCAAGTGAAAGATAAATTGGGTCTTTCTTTTTTAAACTAAATCTTGTTACATTTGAAATGTTAGCATATTTAACCTCTCCAACTTGAAGATATTTTTCAAGCCCAAAAGACACCAGAATTTTTTTATAATATTCACTATTGAAAATTCCAAGTTCTTTTAACCCTATTTCCTTAAAAGAAACAAAATCTATCTTTTCTTTTCCCCTAACAAACAACCTTCGCAAATTCATATATTTTTCAATCAACGAATCATCAATTTCATTTAAATTCCAGTTAAGCCAAATTTTCTTGGGTAAATCATTATTAAAAAATTGGTCAAATTTTTGATTCTTAGTTTTAACACGAACATCAAAAATTTCAAAACACTTTTTTGTTGAAATTTCAAACAACTTGCAAAAGTCACTTTTCTTTTTAAAACTTAAAGGAAGTTTTTTATTTGAAAATTGGAAAAAGAAACTTCTTTCTTCTTTTGCTTTCAAGGTAAAATTCATTGTTAAAAAAATTGTTGAAAAACAAGAATTATCTAAACCATCAATGGCAGAAAAACTGAATTTTGCATTTGGGCAAACATAATTAAAATAATAAATCTCTTTTGTTAAAAGATTAGTAATTTTTATATTACCATTTTGTTTTTTAAAGTAAAAATATCCTTTTTTTAACGGAAAATTTAAATAAATTTTAATTTTTTTCTCATTTTTATCAATATTTTTAATATTAAAATAAATATTATTCCCATTCAACAAAAACTCTTTATATGAAAACTCAACATTATCTTTTAAAATATCATCTTTTATCAATGCAAAATCTTTATAAGTTGGATTGATAATATCATCGTTGACCTTAAAGAACTTATCTTTAAATTTAAAATCATAGTTTGATGAAGATTTATAGTTAATATTTAATTTGTTTATCATGTTTAAAAATTGCAAATTAGAAGAAATTTCACTGTAAAACACACAATTTTTAACTTTTTTTAACATTTTTTCATGTTTTTTATTGATTTTTTCTAATGGTAATAATAAGTTAAATTTTTCTTCTTCACTTGCAAGTTCAAATGCTTTAATTAAATTTGCATTCAAAACTTTATCAAATTTAAAAACTGGATATCTAACATCAACCCCAAAATTAAATAGCAAAGTTTTATCTATATCAGCATTAAAGCATACAGGTGAATGAAAACGCACCCTATTTAAAATTGTTTGCTTTGCTTTTAAAGCATAACTTAAATTAATCATAAAATGATTTTTTCAAAAAAAAGAAATTTCAAACCAATTTTTCATATTTTTTGTTAAATTTATATAAAAATATAATCTTTTCTAAAAATAAAAAGATGGAATACTTCCATCTTAATTTTAAATTATTCAGCCAAACTGTAAGCCGAGTTCTGTATTAAATGGTCATCTATCTAGCTTTGTTGTCACCAACAAATTCAAGCGGTATTTTTGTTAGGCATGAAAGAACGCATAAAGCCTAAACTTAACCTTGCATCGAGTGGGGTTTACAGAGCAAAACTTGTTACCAAGTTTCCGGTAGGCTCTTACCCTACCTTTCCACCATCACCCTAATTAAAGGGCAGTCTATTTCTGTTGCACTATCCTTAGAGTCGCCTCCACCAGCCGTTAACTGGCACCCTGTTCTTTTGATGCTCGGACTTTCCTCTCTGTGCTCATCATAAGCACACAGCGACCATCTGTTTGACTGACTATTAAATTATACCACTCTTTAAATTAAAAATCAACATTCATACCAAAAAATTAACAAAAATCATTAATTAAAAAAATTTATAAAAAAAGTCATTAGAAATTCTAATGACTTAGCCAACGTTAAATATTTGTTTAACTTTACCATGCTTGTCAGCACTAAAACCTTGCATTATTCCATCTTGTGAAACTTTAATTCCAACACCATATTTAGCCATACTTTTGGTTGCAGCAAGTCGGCCTCCTCCAAGGCTTCCCGCTTCAATTTTAATAATTGCTCCAACTGCAATAATTGTTCCATCAAAATCAACAATAAGCGCACCATCAATCGCAACCAATTCTTCCAAAAGGGTTCTGTCAAGTTCATGCAATTTTCTGCCAGAAATAATTTTCGAAATTGATTTAGACTTCACACAATTATTTCTTTCCATAAATTCTTCATAGGAACAATTATAATCTTTTTCAATTTTTTTAGCATTAGATATATTATATAATTTTCCAGCCTCTTCGAGTTCAATTTGTTTTTTAATTTCAAAATGCGGTTTGGAGATTATATCAGCTCCATCAATGTGTTGCATCGCTTCTTTGGTTTTGTCTTTGTTTAGATAAACAATGCAAGCCCCTTTATATCCAAAAGAGCAATCAAGTGCAGTGTTATAAATTGCACGTCTAATTTGTTTTGCAGTGTAAGAAACATTGTTATACAAAAGCCTTATAACTTCATCATGCGAATATACGCACCACTTACCATTACGCTTTGCAAACATAAGTTGTCTTGCGTAAAAAATTAAGATATCACCCTTGGTTGTTAAAACAATTCCAATTCTTTTATCATTGCAACTTCTTGCAACTCTATCATAAATATATGGGGAAACAGTTGGTGCAAACTTTGTGCTTTTTAAATTAATATAACCATTAAGCCTGCCATTTCTGTCAAATTCAACAAAGGACGAAACACCATCCGTCAACCTTGCAAAAAAGTCATGGTCAATTATATCAAAATAGGATACACTGTTTTCTAATTCATTATTGGACATGAGATTAACAAATATTCCCATCGAAACATTGCTTCCTTCATAAGTCCTTGTTGACCACTTTTCAAGCATGGATATAATACCAATAACAGTTTCCGACGCAGTGTCAGTTATACTATCAATTAGCGCCTTTTCAATTGCCACACTTTGAAGTTTTTGAACATAAACAGCATTATCAAAATGATAAGAAGAAATAGTTGTCATTTCCTCCAAAATTGCACGAATAAGGTTAACTTCAAAAGATTTGAAAGCTTGCCCTCTTTTTAAAATAATTCTATATTCATCAGTTTTTGTTGGCTTCATAAGGACAGAATTCCCCTTCCCTAATGCCACCTCTAAATCTCTTGAAGACGATTCTGTTTCCCCTGCTACATACGAACCTGTAAATAATGGGACAATCAACTTATTGACAAAATCGTAGAATTGCACTTTATCCATACTTTGCCCCTTTTAAAATAGCATAATTTCATTTAAAAACTTATCATAAGATGTTAAAATTTTAAAAAATTTATTAAATTTTTTAAAAAAATCAGCAATTTAACATAATTTTTAGATAAATTTTTAAATTTTAGCCTTTATAGAAACTTATACTATATATAAATTATTATAAATTCAAAAAATACCTTGTCAAGCATTTTTAACAAATTTTTTTAAATTTTTTCAATTTAATTGTAAAATTAAGATGTTTTTATATTTTTTGCTTCTACGGTATTTTTATTTTTGTTGTCTTCTTCTTGAAAATTTTCTTTTATAACTTCCAAAGCTTTATTCTCTATTCTTGAAATATATGATCTTGAAATTCCAAGTTTTTCAGCAACTTCTTTTTGAGTTAACCCTCTCTCATCAATAAGCCCATATCTCAAATTAATTATCATTCTTTCACGTTCATCGAGTTTTGTGTTTATTATGTGTTTAATTTTTTGCATAGTCAAATTGTTATCCACTTGATTAAAAAGTTCATCTTCATCCGAAGATATAACATCCATAAGCTCCAAGTCATTATCCTCTTCATTATTGCTTGTTAAACTATTAAGTGAAACAACATTTTTATGTTTTTTGTTTGCTCTAATAAGCATTAAAATTTCATTGTTGATACATCTTGCAGCATAGGTTGAAAGTTGCACTTTTTTATCATAGTCAAAAGTGTCAATCGCCTTAATAAGTCCAATCGTTCCAACAGACAAAAGGTCATCAACTTCCAAAGTGTTTGTATATTTTTTAACAACATGTGCAACAAGCCTTAAATTATGACTGATAAGTTTATCTCTTGCTTTTTTATCTCCCCTTTTCATTTTTTCAAACTCTACCCTTTCTTCTTCAATAGATAAAGGTTTTGGGAACCCTTGCACAGTATCAACGAAATTTGTAAACAAATTTATTCGACTAAAAAAATAAACAAAACTTTCAAAAACCATATAAACTCCTATGCAAAATTTATATGATGTTTTTTGTCGAATTTTGCTTGACCAATAAAAATAGTTGGCAAATTTACAATCTTTGTTTAAACTATTTAGATTGTAATTTTTATATGATTTTATTCCTAATTAGTAAACCATATTTGTTTATTTATAAAATTTCAAGCATAGCCATTTAATAAAAGTAAATGAAAAATTATTTAAATCAAATATAATAAAAAAAGCATACTACACCATATATTGTGTAGTATGCTTAGTATTATGCAATATAAATTGTTTATTTAGAATAATTCTTCAACAAACTCTTCTGCATCAAATGGCTGTAAATCATCAACCTTCTCACCTGTTCCAACAAAGACAACAGGTAACTTATATTCTTTTTCAATCGCAATGATAACTCCACCTTTTGCTGTCCCGTCAAGCTTAGTTAAAATTATTCCATCAATATCAACAAATTCATCAAATGCTTTAATTTGAGATAGAGCATTTTGCCCTGTTGTTGCATCCAAAACAATGAAGGTATATTTATGAGCATCCGCATATTCACGATTGACAATTTTGTCTATCTTTTTAAGTTCTTCCATTAAATTGGTTTTTGTGTGAAGCCTTCCTGCTGTGTCCACAATTAAAACATCTGTCTTTTTTGCTTTGGCACTGGATATCCCATCAAACACAACAGCAGCGGCATCCGCCCCTTCCGCATGCTTAATAATTCTTGTTTTTGTTCTCTCTGCCCATTCAGTGAGTTGTGAAGATGCTGCCGCACGGAAAGTGTCACCTGCAACAAGTGTCACATCTTTTTTGTTGCTCTTAAAATAGGAAGCAAGCTTGCCAATGGTTGTTGTCTTACCAACTCCATTAACTCCAACAATTGTTATAATTGCAGGATATTCAATTTCAATTTTTGGTGCATCATTAAAATATTGTTTAAGAATTTCTTTTAAAACTTTCTTAACCTCATCTCCCTTTCTTACCTTTCTTTTGTGGCATTCATCACGAAGTTCCTCAACAATTTCCATTGAACTTCTAACACCAACATCAGCAGAAATCAAAATATCAGTTAAATCATCAAAAAATTCATCATTAAGTTCACCATGGCTTAATAATTCATCCAATTTACGAGTTAAGGCATCCTTTGTTTTTTTCAATGCCTGTCCAATCTTTTTAAATAAGCCCATAAACTCTCCTTATTTTAATTTGCTTGCTCTGCTTGTTTAATTGCATCAGCAAGTTTAACAGAAACAATCTTAGAAACACCCTTTTCTTCCATTGTAACACCATACAAACTGTCTGCAAGTTCCATTGTTGGTTTTCTGTGTGTGATAACAATGAACTGAGTTGACTCTGAAAGTTTCTTTAAGTATAATGCAAATCTTTCAATATTTGCATCATCCAAGGCTGCTTCAATTTCGTCAAGTAACGAGAATGGCAATGGTTTCAATCTTAATATTGCAAACAAAAGTGCAATAGCAGTAAGAGTTTTTTCACCACCACTGAGAAGCGACAATTTGTTTGGTGCTTTACCTGGAAGTTGAACCATAATTTCAACACCTGCAAGAAGTGGATCCTCACTTTCTGTAAGTTCCAATTTTGCATTTCCACCACCAAAAAGTTCACGGAAAACAACTTTAAAACTGCTGTTAATTTTTTCAAATTCCTCATTAAACTTTGTCAGCATTTCACCTGATAAATCTTTAATGATTTTAACCAAATCTTCTTCCGCTTTCTTTAAGTCAGCAGACTGGGTTGACATATCATTATATCTATCCAAAAGTGTTGCCACATCTTCAATAGCGTGAACATTGACATAACCAAGAGCAGAAATATCCTTTTTAAGCTTATTAATCTCAATGCTTGCTTCTTTATAGTCAAAATCAGGTCTTCTGTGTTCTAAGCAAGTTGAATATGTCAAATTATATTCCTCATAAATGCGTTCTTGCATTGCTTCAAGTTCACTGTCAACCTTAGACAAATTCATATCTTCACGGTATTTTCTGTCGTTAATTTTTGAAATACTTTCAAGTATTTGTGTTTTTGTTTCATCATATTTTTTCAAAGTTGAAGAAATATCACCTTTTTCTTCTTCAAGTTTTTCTCTTTTTGCACGAATAGCATTCATATTGTCTTTTGCACTTGAAGGTCCGGCATTTTCAATTTGCACCTTTATCATTTCTTCTGCTTGCAAAATAAATGCGTCATTTTCAGCGATTTGTTTTGTTAAATTTGCAGAATTAACATTTTGCTTGTCAATTTCAGCAATCAATCTATCAAGTTCATCAGTAAGATTGTTAATTTTTTCTTCGCTTGAAGCAATTTCAACTTTGATTGTGGTCATTTTGGAAACAATTTCATCTCTTTCTGCACGAAGAGCATTAGATTTTTCTTGTTTTTGCTTGATAAGTAAATCTGCATCTTCCTTATTTCCGCTTAAAGCATTTTTAACAAGGTTAATTTCACCAAGTTCTTTTTCAATCAAATTAATCTTGTTTTGAACAGAAGTTTTTTCCATGTCATAAACTTTTTCTTCTTCCAAAGCTTCTTCAAGGTCTTTCTCGCAAGCATCCAATTTTTCTTGTTCCTTAACAAGCCTAATTTCACAATCATTTCTTTGTGCTAAGAATTCATTTTCATTTGTTGAATATTCTGCAATATCACTTTTCAAGTGTTCAATCTCATCAGCAATTTCTTTATCATTTTTCTGTAATTTTTCAATTTCTGTTGCAAGAGTTTCTATTTCTCTCTGTCTTGAAATCAAGTTAACAGCTTCACTCTTTTTGCTACCACCAGTGAGAGAACCTTGCGTGCTTACAACATCCCCATCAAGTGTGACAATTTTGAAAGAAAAATGATTATCTTTTGCAAGGTCAACAGCTGTTGCAAGAGTGTCAACAATAACAGTTGCCCCAAGCAAGTTGCTGATAACATTATCAATTTGCTTATCATACTCAATAAGTTTGCTTGCAACCCCAAAAACACCTTTTTTGCCAGCTACCATGCGTTCATCAAGGTCACGCCTTTTCATGGAGTTAATAGGAAGAAATGTTGCACGTCCAAACTTGTTTTCTTTCAAATAATTAATTAAATCTTTTGCCCCATTTTCATTGAAGGTTACAATATTTTGAACAGCTGCCCCAAGAGCAACTTCAACGGCGGTTTCAAATTGTGCTGGGACTTTGATAAGGGAAGCAAGCACACCAACCATTTTACTTCTTACCGCAGAATTTTTTTCACTCTCTTTCAAAATTCTCTTAACACTATATGCATACCCCTCAAATTCTGCTTGCATTTCAAGAAGCAGCTTTCGCCTATTCTCATAAACCTTGATTTGTGTTCCAATGTTTGCTTTTTCTGTTTCAAGTTCTTTCAATCTTTTGGATGCAATAAAGTTTTTGCCAGAAATATCTGCGCACTTTTCCTTTAAATCATTAAAAGATTTTGATAAAAGGTCAACATTGTTCTTGGTGTCTTTTTCAAGTTTTTGCAAACTTTCGATTTTAGATTTTGCTTCATCCAAATTCTTTTGCAAGTTTTCTAAATTTTCTTTTAAGATGTTTTTCTCTGCCTCATAACGAGATGCATTACTTTTAACATCCGAAAGTGAACCAAGGGTGTCAATAAACTTTTGTTGAGAAAGTCCTGCTTCATTTTCACTCAAAGTCATTTCATCAACAATTTCAAGGTGTTTATTTGAAAGCCCTGCATAGGTCTTTTTCAAAGTTTCAAGTTTACTATTTAACTCATCAAGTTCAAGCTGTTTAATTTCTCTTGTTTCTTCACAATTTTTTAAAACAGTTCCAGCATTAGATAAGTCTAAATGAAGCCTATCATTTTCCTTTTGAGTGTAATTTATTTTTTCGCGTATAACCCTAACTTCACCTTCCTGCTTTTCAATTTCAACTGTAACACGTAAAAGTTCATCGTTAAGGGCTGAAATTTCCTTATCAAAAGTTGAAAGTTTTTGAAGTTCCGCATCATACTTTGTTGTGGTTTCTTCAAGTTCCTTTTGACGAATATCAAGTTCTTCTGCAAGAGCAGTTAACCTTTGATTGATTTCAGCTTTAACAGTATTCGCATTTTCATATTGGAAAATATATGCATTAACTTCAAGGTCCTTTAATTGCCCCTTATATTCCAAATACTTTTTGGCATCCTCGGCTTGTTTCTTTAAAGGCCCCATTTGTCTTTCAATTTCAGCAATGATATCATCAATACGAACAAGGTTATCTCTTGTTCTTTCAAGCTTTCTTTCAGCTTCATCCTTACGGCTTTTAAATTTAGCAATGCCAGCCGCTTCTTCAAACATGGCACGGCGTTCTTCTGGTTTTTCATCAACAATTTCACTAACCTTACCTTGTCCAATAACAGAATAACCATTTTTACCAATACCACTGTCAAACAAAAGGTCCGTAATATCTTTTAAACGACATGTATTTTTATTGATTTGGTATTCACTTTCACCTGAACGATATAATTTTCTTGTTATGGAAAGTTCGTCATAAGAAATATTAAAAAATCTGTCTGTGTTGTCAAATGTTAATGTAACTTCACAATAAGATAAACTTCTTCTTTTCTCTGTGCCCTTAAAAATAACGTCCTGCATGTTATCACCACGAAGTGACTTCGCGCTTTGTTCACCAAGAACCCAACGAATAGCATCGGATACATTACTTTTTCCACAACCATTTGGACCAACAATTGCAGTAAAACCTCCATTAAATTCAATGGAAGTTTTATCAGCGAACGACTTAAATCCAATCATTTCAATTTTCTTAAAATACATATCTTTCCCTAACCTTATTAACTTAATTAAAAGTTGATGTAATTTTATTTAAAATAACTTATAATAACAAATATATTTTATCATAATTTAAACAATAATCAAAAACAAATAAGGGCTTGAAAGCAAAATTTTGCGAATTTTTCGCAAAATTTTTGTGCCTTTAAAGGCACAGCTGGCAAATTGCCAGGCTTTCAAGCCCACCCAAAATAAAATTCTATAAAAATAACTAATATAATTAAACTAAACAAGGACTAATCGCTAAACAATTTGTTTAAAGCAACAAAAGCACAATTTTGCTCAGCACTTAATTTGTCTTTTCCATATCCTGTTGCAATCAAATCCTCATCCATATAAAAATGCGCAACAAAATTGTCATCTTCTTTTTCTGTCTTATATTTCATAGCACACTTAAAGTTTGCTTGCACAAGTTCTTGAAGTTGAGATTTATAATTGGTATCTTTAACATCTCTAAACCCATCAAGTCCCAAAAGATTAATAATAAAATCTCGAACAAAATCCAAGCCATTTTCAAGATAAACCACGGCAATAATTGCCTCAATAACATCTCCTTTAATTGCCCTTGTAACTTTGTTTTGCAAACTTTTTCCCAAGATTAATTCGTTTGAAATGTCAAGCCTGTCAAAACATTCTGCCAAATATTCTTCGGAAACATAATGCGACCTTAAAACAGTCAAATCTCCTTCATTTTTATCACAATTTAAAAATAGATACTCTCCCACCAAAAAATCGAGAATGCTGTCTCCCAAAAATTCCAATCTTTGATAATTATTTTTAGACTTTGAAGGATGAGTCAAAGCTTCGTTTATAAGCTTGCGGTTTTTAAATGTAACTCCCAATTTTTCATCAATCATTTTGCGCCTCGATTTTGTCTGTCATCTCTCCAACCATTTTTTCAATTTTGGAAATGAGATTATTTTCATGAAGTTTAATAACTTGATTAATTGAAGCACAAATATTTGTTCTTCCACAAGAGCCATGGTTTTTAACAACCAATTTTTTACAACCCAAAAATGGTGCTCCGCCATGCTTGTTGGCATCTAATTTGGTCTTTAAAACTTTAAAGGTTTTCTTCATAAAAAGTGCACCAATCATAGACATTGGTCTTGCCTTGATTTCACTTTTCAAAACAGAAAGAATTGCACTTGCCGTTCCTTCAACACCCTTTAAAAGAACATTTCCTGCAAAACCATCTGTAACAATAACATCAACATCACCGCCCATAACTTCTTTGCCTTCACAATTTCCAACAAAGTTAATTGGCAATTTTTTCATAAGAGGATATGTTTCCTTAACAAGTTCATTACCCTTGTGTTCTTCACTTCCATTGTTTAAAAGGGCAACCCTTGGCTCTTTAACATTTTCAACAATAGAATAATATGCACTGCCCATAATTGCAAAATGCAAAAGGTTTACACTTTTACAGTCAACATTTGCACCGCTGTCAATAATGATAACATCTCCACCCTTTTTTGTTGGCAAAATAGGAGCAAGAGCAGGGCGAGAAATTCCTTTAATTCTTCCAATTTTCATAATTGCGCCAGAAAGAATCGCCCCTGTGCTTCCTGCTGAAACAAGCCCAATAATATTTTCATCTTCTTTAAGCAAGTCAAAAGCTTTAACAAGAGAAGAATCTTTTTTCTGCCTAATTGCAACAGTTGGCACATCATCATTGGTAATAACTTCACTGGCATTCACAATTTCAATGCGTTCAGTTCTGCCTTTTAAGATTTCTTTAATTTTATTTTCATCACCACACAAAACAACAGTTAAATCTTTGTTTTCCTTAATTGCAAGCACAGCTCCTTCAACAACTTCAAGAGGTGCATTATCTCCACCAAATGCATCAACAACAACTTTCATATATATCTCCTTATCTAAAATATATTAAAAACTAAACATTCTTATAATAACAAAAATCATAAAATAAGTCAAAGAATATTAATAATTTCCATATTGACAATAACGTAAATGTGTGATAAACTTAAAACAAATTAAGGAGAAATAATAATGATTGAATTTTTAGGAAAAATAGATAAGCTTACTCATGATTGGAGCACTCATAAATATGTTTTGGGTATTAATGATTTAATTTTCAAAAAATACAATGTAAACACCAATATTTTCAAAAAGGCAAACCAAAGATTGGAATTTAATCATTTTATCATTGATGTAAATCCAGAATTTTCAGTAAGATTAAATGACTTTTGTATAAGAGTAAAAACAGAAAATAAATTTGAATTTGATGCAGAGTTAACCCTTGCATATCGTGAAAGAATGATTAAATTGTTTGGTAACGAATATAAGCAAGCATTAAAAAAATACATAAGTCAAAATCCTTTGCAAGAGGAAGAATGTAGAAACCTTTTAAAGATTAAACTCAGTGAAAAGAAAAAATCTCACCTGCAACTTATGAGTAAATTGGAAAAATCTGTTAACGAAATAAGAGATTTAAACAAATCAATTTCCCTATATGATGGCATTGATAAAAATAAATAATTAAAAAACATAAAATCACAAAATAAAAAAAAGAATGACATAAAATCATTCTTTTTTTATTATGCCCATAGTTTTCTTCATTTTCTTCCTGCGAATATGAAGAATCACATCCTGACAAAAGAAATATGCTGCCGGAAACAGCAGTTCCAAAAAATAAAAATGAAAATAAACACAATAATACCCCCCCCGAGTCAACTTTTTTGAGGTATTTTCATATATATTTTAGCTCAATTAAACAAAATTTATGATTAACATAGGTGTATAATTGCATAAACTTACTATAAATAAATAAAAAAATACTTACTAACAGTAATCATAAAATCTAACTATAAATTATTTAAAAAACACGCTTATTTAAAAGCGTGTTTTTTTTACTTCTTTTTCTTATCTTTATCTTCAACAACAGTTTTATTCTTATAAGTTCCACAATTTTTGCAAACCTTGTGAGGTTCTTTTAATTCGTGGCACTTTGGACATTCAACAAGTGAAACTGCTTCTGCTTTAAAGTTAGCAGAATTTCTTGTGTGTTTTCTCTGTTTTGAAACCTTACCCTTTGGAACAGCCATTTTTTCATCTCCTTTTAGTAGATTTATTACATTTTGCTTAGTTATTTTACACTATAACACAAATTTTGTCAAGTTTTATTTACTATTTTTTAAATTTTTTACAATTCTTAATGTATCTCTTGCCATCATAAGTTCTTCATTAGTTGGAATAACATAAACTTTAACCTTAGATTCTGGGCTTGAAATAAGTTCAATTTGACCACGTTTGAAGTTTGCATTTTTCTTTTTATCAATAACAATTCCAAGATATTCCATATCTTCCAAAATCTGTTCACGAGCTTCGTAACTATTTTCTCCAATACCGCCTGTGAACACAATTGCCTCAGCGCCATTTAAAATTGCCATATACATACCAATATATTTTTTTACTGAATATGCAAGAAGGTCAAGCGCAAGTTGAGCTCTCTTATTTCCCTTCTCTGCGGATTGAGAAACTTCTCTATGGTCACTTGAAATGCCAGAAACGCCCAAAAGTCCACATTCTTTATTAAGATAATTTAAAACTTGGTCAACTGATTGATTTTTATGTGAGCATAAGAACTGAACAACAGTTGGGTCAATATCACCAGAACGAGTTCCCATAACAACCCCTTGAAGAGGTGTGAGCCCCATTGATGTGTCAACACTTTGACCATTTTTAATGGCAGTGATGGAAGAGCCATTTCCAAGGTGGCAAGTAATCGCATTAACTTCACTTACATCTTTTCCAAGCACTTTTGCAAGTTCCTGTGTAACAAACCTGTGGCTTGTGCCATGTGCCCCATATCTTCTAACATGGAATTTTTCATAGTCTTCATATTTAATTGCATACATATATGCTTTTTCTGGCATTGTTGAGTGGAAAGATGTGTCAAAAATTGCAACTTGTGGAATGTTTGGCATAACCTTTTTACAAGCACGCATGCATAAAACGTGAGCAGGATTATGAAGTGGAGCCATTTCAGCCAATTTATCAATTTGATCAATAACTTCATCATCAATCAAAGTGCTTTCTTTGAAAATCCAGCCACCCATAACAACGCGGTGTCCAATGGCACCAATCTCGTCAAAGCTTTTGATTACGCCAATATTTTTATCAATTAAAATGTTTAAAACCTTTTTAATTGCTTCTTCGTGATTTTTTGCACCCTCAAAAATTTCTTCTTTACCGTCATGTTTATATGAAATAATTGGGTCACTTAAACCTATTTTTTCACAGTTACCTTTTGCAAGAAGTTTATCATTACTCATATCAAGAAGTTGGTACTTTAAAGAAGAACTTCCTGCATTAACAACTAAAATTTTCATTAATTTTCTCCTTTTTTATCTTTATCTTCACATTGAAGGCAAGTGATTGCACTTACCACAACAATATCGTTTACATTGCACCCGCGAGATAAATCGTTCACAGGTTTTTTGAGATTTTGTAAGATTGGTCCAATTGCATTAAGCCCACCAATATATTGTGTGGTTTTGTAGCAAATGTTTCCAGCATTTATATCTGGGAAAATAAGCACATTTGCATCACCTTTAAGCGGACTATCTGGTGCTTTTGTTCCTGCCACTCTTGGCACCATTGCAGCATCAAATTGAAGTTCTCCATCAGCAATAACATCCTTTTGCTTTTTATGGAATTTTTCAAAAGCCTCACGAACTTTTGTCACATCTTCACTTTTAGCACTGCCCTTGCTTGAATATGATAAGAAAGCAACTTTTGGAGTTCCAATCTTAAACTGCTTAGCACTTCTTACACTTGCCTCTGCGATTTCACAAAGTGTGTCTGCATCTGGTTTTTCAAGCACGCCACAATCGCTTAAAATCAAAGCCTTACCTTTCAAAAACTTGTTGTCGCCATAAACCAAAAAACAACTTGAAACAGGTTTCTTGTTTTTGCCTTTAATGATTTGAAGTGCAGGTTTCACTGTTGTTGCAGTTGATGCCTCAGCCCCAGCAACCATGCCATCAGCATAACCACATTCAACCAGAAGTGTTGCAAAATAGTAAGGGTCTTTTTCAATTTCGTCTGCTTGTTCCATTGTCATACCCTTGTCCTTTCTCTTTTCGTAGAGAGTTTTCACCAATTTATTTCTTTCAGGGAAAGTAACAGGATTAACAATTTCAAATTTTTCCATATCTTTATCACGCAAAATTAATGCACTTGCATCACCAACAAGCAAAACTTTGCAGATGCCTTTCTTTTGCAAAATTTTAACTGCTTCCAAAGTTCTGTCAGAAAAACTAACTTCTGGAAAGACAATTGTTTTTTGTTTTTTCTTTGCTTCTTTAATTAAATCTTTAATCTTAAACATAAAAAACTCCAATCATTTTTATTCTTTTTTCTTAAATAAAAAAATAAAATATATCAATGTTGTCCAATTCTTTGCAAATTAAAAATTGAACAAAATTCATAGCATTAATTTAATTATAATCAGCCTTAAAAATTTTGTCAACAAAATAGGAGTTAAATTGAAAAATCTTTCAACAAAACAAAAAACTAACAGTTTACTTATGGCATTGCTTACATTACTCGTAATATTTTTTCTTATCAATATGATAGTTTCCCCTGCAAAATTTATTGAGCAATCTCTTGACGGAATAAGTGCATGGGCTTTTAATGTTTTGCCAAGTGTTTTACCATTTATGTTTTTCACCCGCCTGTTATCTTCAATAGGACAACTTGAAAAAATAACACACCCCCTTGGCAAATTTTCTCGTAAACTTTTCGGCACTCCATCAATATCTATTTACACATTTTTAATGGCGATACTTTCTGGTTATCCTGTTGGTTCAAAAATGGTAGCCGACTTATATAGTCAAAAATCAATAACAAAACAAGATGCTTTTCGTATGTCGGCTTTTTGCTCCACATCAGGTCCAATGTTTATTGTTGGTGCAGTTGGAACAATGATGTTTAAAAGTACCACAGTGGGGTATGTCCTTTTTATTTCTCATATAATCGGTGCTTTTTTAAATGGGCTAATATACAGAAATTTAACGATTGCAAATAACAAAATCAAAATCTTTAACTTTCATAAGAATAAAGAAATTGAAAATAATGAAAAAAATAAGCAAATCAGTGAATCTCCTGAAAAAAAGAGTATTGATATAAGTGAAATTGTTTTGTCTTCCACTCTTTCAATACTCTCTGTCGGTTGCATAATAACCATTTTCTTTATAATTATCGAATGCTTTTCACCAATTCTCAACTTGCTTCCTGAAAGTTTGGCAGGTTTTTGGGAAGGTATAATTGAAATAACAAAAGGATGTTTAAGTTTGTCAAACTTACCAAACTTAAATTTAGCCGTTTTACTTTGCAGTTTTGTTATAAGTTTTGGCGGAATATCCACCCTCCTTCAATCAATCACAATGCTCAACAAAGTGGAAATGCCTTTAAAAATATTTACACTGCAAAAACTGACTCATGCAATTTTATCAACTCTTTTAACAGCAATATTAATTATCTTTATTTAATCTACCCATTTTTCATATTAACATATATTTTTCTTTCAGTTCTTTTATATCCATTTTAATGTTAGGCTCAGGACAAATAATCATAATTGCATCATACATTTTTTTTGTTAAGGTTACATCAATTCTTTTATCTCCTGCAATAAAAGATAGGTCTCTTACCCCTCTTCCACGAATTTTTGTTGTTATTTCAGTTATCTCGGTCCACTCAATATATGTTACTGTTTTTCTAAGGAAAAGCCACACAATTCCCACTTCACTGAAAATTACTTTTGACGGCATTCTTTTTTCTTCAAACAACATAAAAATAGACCCTAATAAACTAACTATACCCGCCAAAAATAACGGCCAAAAATTCTCAGCATCCAAAATTATCATCACAAGTCCTGCTATAAACAAAGCAAGAACTATTGGCATAAACACAGTAAGAAATACAACTAATTGAAATTTATGTTTCCAAAATGTAACTTTCAAATTTACTCCTTATAATAACTTGTCGCAAGTTCATCGCAACGATTGTTAAGAACATTATCACTATGGCCTTTGACCTTAACAAACTCAACCTTTCTTTTGCTTACTAAATCGTCAAGCTCTTTCCAAAGGTCGATATTCAAAACCTCTCCGCCGCCAGAAGTTCTCCAATTATTTCTTTTCCAGTTCACAAGCCAATTTTGATTGAAAGCATTAACAACATAAGCACTGTCACTATATACCTTCACTTTCTCATTTTCTTCGGTAAGTTTCAACCCTTCAATCACCGCTGTAAGTTCCATACGGTTATTTGTTGTTTCGTCTTCACCGCCTGAAAACTCTTGAATTTTTTCTTCACCTTTTGGAAGATAAACTCCGCCATAGCCACCCTTTCCAGGATTGCCAGAGCAAGCGCCATCAGTGTAGATAACATCACAATCTTCTTTGAAAGAAGAAAAATCTTGCATTTCGCTTTTTTCATCTTCAAAATATAACTCTTTGGCTATTTCTTCAAGCATTTTTTCTTGTTTTCCAAAAGTTCCCAAAAGCTTAACACCATCTCCCAACTTTCTTGGCATGATATGGAAACAAAGATGCATAACTGTTTGTTCTGCACTTTCTCCACTATTATTCAAAACATTGTATCCTTCAAACCCGCAATCATTAACAAAGTGATTTCCAATTTTTTTAACACTTGAAATTATTTTGCCAAGAGTTCTATCTGGGCAGTCCATTAAATTCTCATAATGCTTTTTAGAAACAACCAAAGTATGTCCATAAACGTCATTTGTAACATCTAAAAAAGCATAAACATTTTCATCCTCATAAACCTTATATGAAGAAACATCTCCTTTGATAATTTTGCAAAACAAACAATCTTTCATAAAAACTCCTATTTACTTTTTTCTCTACTTTGAAGTTCCATTTCAGTTTCAGTATTCAAAAATATATTATCAATTGAAACATGATGCTTGTCAAAATATGGTTTCAAATTTTCTTTTGTTATATAATTAAGAGCATTCTCTTTAACACCAAAAACATTAAATAGCTTTTCCTTTAAATCTAAATCAAGATTAAATGAATAATTGATGCATCCATTCTTCTTTAAAACGTCCTCTGTATATTCCTTAGAAAACATTGATAATTCTGCTCTTTGAGTTTTGAACATAACATTAACAGAATGTGGAAGTTTTCCTTCCTGCATATCTTTTAAAATCATATCTACCTTTTCATCAAACTGTTTATCCAAAAAAGGTGGAATTGAATTTCTGCATTTATTATAAATATTACTTTCAATTTCAATATAAGCCCTAATTTGTTCATTTGTTTTATATCTATGCGGATAATTGCGACTTAAAATATCACGCTGATGATTGTCAAGTGTTTCCTTAAATGATTCAACAAGACGATATTTCAAATATTGCCTTAAATCTAAATTTTCGCCATAAGAGTTTTTTATGATTCCGGTATAGTTTCCAATGCGCTTAATTTCTTTTTTTGAAAAATCTCTAAAAAATTCATCAACTGCCTTTGCTCTTTCGTCATTATAAGAAGAATGAGCATACTTTGGTTCTTCTCCAAAACCAATATACCCATCAATTTGGGGCAAAATTGGATTTCCCTTTTCTGCCCCAACAAATAAATCTGGGTTTTCTTTTTTAATTTTATTTAAAATATCAACATATTTTTGAACATTTCGATAGCTAGCATAAATAACAATATTATCATTTCTATGGCAAAAACCCGTATCAAATTTAAAATAGGTGCTTAAATTGTTTTTGTCACATTCACTTAAAAATAATTTGAGAGTTGGTATAATATTTTGCGGTTGCAAATTCAAATATAATCTGCAATCAATATTTTTACCACGTGGTAATAGATGCGTATAAACATGAACAAAATCAGGATAAACATTGTTATTATACACTGGGTCATCTTCATTTTGTGCATTTAAAAATCTTAAACCACTTTCCTTAAATTCTTCATCATAAGTTTTATAAATAAACCTTTGACAATCATATGGCGACATGTTTTCTTTCTTAAATTTGCCATTTTGTTTAAGTTTTCTAATGCATTCCAATGTTCTTCCAGAAAATTTATTTTCATCTAAATTAACAATAAAATCATACCAACTATCATAAGCCATTTTGTATAAATTTAAAACATCTTCTTTTGTCATTGGCTCATTTGACACATTTATATTTTCATGAGTAAAAAGATGATAATTATGGCTTCCAGCCAACTCATAATCTATATTAGTTTTTAAAACTTCACATATATCAATGTTATTTTCCCTTATAAGTTTGTCCAAAAAAAACTTTTTTTCACTGCTTACCGCCATAAGTCCCCCAATAGTTAAAGTATATCAACAAAAACTTTTTTTGTAAAGTAAATATAAAATCTTGAACAGGTAAAATAATTTTAAAATCAAATAAAAAACAGGCAATGCCTGTTATTTATAAAATCTATATCCGCCAACAGCCAAAACTTTTGGACCAGTGTGAGTTGCAATGCTAAGAGCAAGAGGGTCAACAAAAGTACATGGAATGTTTGGAAATTCTTCTTGCAGTTCTTGTTTAAAAATTTGAGCATTCTCATCATTAGTGGTGTGAGCAACAGCAATGGCAAACTCTCCATTTTGAACATACTTTTGAAATCTTGTTTCGATATCATTTCTAAGCGCTGCAATCATTTTCTTCTTTGCAGATCTAATATTTGTTACCATTGCGAACTTATCAATCTTTCCGCCTTGAATGGTGAGAATAGGTTTGATGTTTAAAACAGTTCCAATGGCAGCTGCTGCTGGTGTTACCCTTCCGCCACGTTTAAGATATTTCAAAGTGTCAACCACAAGATAAATACTTGCGTTCAAGCCATCGTTTTCCAAATATTCTTTAATTTCTTTGCCGTCCATTCCATCTTTTGCAAGTTTGATTGCATCAAAAACAGAAGATTTCATTGTTATTGAAATTCTTTTATTGTCAACAACAAAAACTTTGTCAGGATAATTTTTAGCAAAACTTTCTGCTGTTTCACAGGATTGACTTAAAGCACTTGTCATTGGTATATGGATAACTTGGTCATAAGTTTTAAGCAAATCTTCCCAAAGCTCAACAATTGAATTTATATTAGGTTGAGAGGTTGTTATCTTTGCATCTTCTCTTTGCAATTTATAAAATTCTTCTTGTGATAAATCAACTCCCTCATAAAGAACATCATCTCCAATAATAAATGGCATAGGAACAAGATAAATTCCTAATTCCTTTGCTTCTTCTTGTGTAATACCGCTGTTTGTGTCAGCCACGATTGCAATTTTCTTCATATAATCTCCTTAAACGTGAGTTATTATACACTATGTTAAAAAAAATACCAAATGATTTACAAAAAATTATTACTTAAAATTTTTTAATTAATTTTTATTGTATTATTTTGATTAAAATTTTTTAAGTTTTTTGTCCTGTATCCATTAAAAACAAGCGAACCAGAAAATTAAATAAATTCTTTAAACTTAAAAAAATAAGATAAATTTATTATAATAAAATATTAAAAAAATAAAAGTAGTTTTTCTACTTTTATTTTTCATATTAAATATTATTTTCCCCTAGACTCTCTATATCTTTCATTTTTAATTCTGCTTACTTTTGCTTGGTATTTTCCATAATTTTCTATATCTCTTTCAATTCTTTCTTGTTCACTTAGTTCAAGTTTTTGAATTTCCTCTTGCCCACCTAAAACCAAAGTTGGTATTTTTTCTTTCCATAATTTTTCTAATTTAGTTTTTTGTGTTTCTGAAGAAGAATAATATCTTTCATTAAAAAAGTCAACAAATCTCATATTTCCTTCAATTGTCTCTCTTGATAAACTTTTAAATATGGAAGGATAATGAGATAAAATCCTATCATGATTATATTTTAAAAATTCGTCATTTCTAAAAAGTAAATCTTTGTCACTTTCAGACAATAGTTGATCAAATAATTCTAATTTAATATAACCATTATTTTCACATACACTTCCCCATAGATAATATGGCATAATATTTTTATTATCTAAACCAGTTAACTTATCTAAGATATCTTCATATAAAATTTCATCTTTTCTATAAATATAATTGAAAAACTTAACTATCTTAACTGTTCCGTATCTCTGTTTAATTATGTCAAAATTTTCAAATACCACATCACTATTCTTTTTAAAGAAATTATAGTTAAAAATTTCATCTGCGCCAAGGTAAATGCAAATTTCAGGTTTAACACTTACTGCATACTTATATAAATCTTGATTTTGCTTAAAATTTTCAGCATAATCTTTCGCAAGGGTTTCAATATCTTTTGCCTTTGCCTCTTCATCAAAAATTTGGCAAAGTTCTTTAAAATCTTGTTGCTTCTTTTCTAATTGTGCTTGTTTTTCCTGTTTCCTTGCTTCAATTTCTTCCCTTTCTTTTGCCAATCTTTGTTTTGATTCTTCAATTTTTTGGTCTCTTTTTGCCTTCACACCTTCTTGATAAGCTTTTCTTTTTTCTTGCATTTTTGGGTCATTTTTTAATTCTTCAAATCTACGACGCCTTTCTTCACTTTCTGCCAAATGAGCATTAAAAAGTTCTTCACCTTCTGCAAGTCTATTTAATTGCTCTTCCTGAGAAGGTTCTTTATATGATGGAATATACTTGCTTTTCAATCTTGATAATCTAACCATTTCACATCTCCTTCAAGGTTTATTATACCACGATAAAAAGATTTTTACAAGACTTATTTTAATTTAATTCGACAATTTTCTCCCAAGGAAACTCCTCTCTGCCAAAATGGCCAAAGCAAGCCGTCTTTTTATAAATAGGCTTTAACAAATCTAGTTCTTTTATAATATTACTTAAACGGAAACTGAAATTATTTTTCACAATCTCATAAATTTTTCCCATTTCAACCTTATTTGTTCCAAAACAATCAATGTTAATACTCACTGGCTCCGGAAGCCCAATGGCATAAGACACTTCAATTTCGCAGATGTCAGCAAAGCCATTTGCCACAATGTTTTTTGCAACATATCTTGCATAGTAAGCCCCTGACCTGTCAACTTTTGTGGCATTTTTTGAACTGAAACAACCGCCACCAACTCTGCCAACACCACCATAGGTGTCAACAATAATTTTTCTCCCAACGCAACCACTATCGCCAAAACTTCCCCAAATCGTGAATTTACCACTTGGGTTGATAAGAATTTTCAAATCATCCTTAACAAAACTCTCAAACTCGCTTAAAGTTGGAACAATCACATTTTCCAAAATAAGTTTACAAATTTCTTCATTAGAAAATTTTTCATCATGTGAAACACTTATAAGGATTGTTGAAAAACTTACAGGTTTTTTATTCTCATACTTAACCGAAACTTGACTCTTTGCATCAGCAAAGAAAAAGTTAGTCGTCTTTCTGTAATCATCATAATTTTTCATTAATTTATGTGCAACAATAATTGGCAAAGGCATAAAAGAAGCTGTTTCATTTGTTGCATATCCATAGACCATGCCTTGGTCATTTGCACAAAGTTCTTTTTTCACAACCGCTTGATTTATATCTGGACTTTGCTCGCTTATCTCCTTTATAATTTGAAAATCATTTTTATAGCCTATTTCTTTAAGTATTTTTCTTGCAATGCCATCATAATCAATCTTTGCTTTTGTTGTTGCCTCTCCATAAATAAAAAGTTTATCATTTTTAATGGCACATTCAACCGCCATTTGACTGTTTTTATCTTGTTTAAGTGCTTCATCCAAAAATGCATCTGCAATATAATCGCAAGTTTTATCTGGATGTCCAATGTTCACACTTTCACTTGTTATAATATTCATATTCACTCCTTTATTTTGATTTTATCAAATTTAATCTTAAATAAAAACCATTTATATATTAAAAATCAAAAATTTTATTTTTCATAATTTATCCAATTTCATATTTGCCTCCTTTTGAAAATTTCATATAAATTTCCACAAAGAGAGCAAAAATAAATCCCATCGTTTTGATGGGCTTGTTGTCAACTTGTCACCCATCGAGTCAGCCATTAGCACCTTGGTTAAAACTAGGTTGCTGTGTGGTCATTGGGGCTGTCCCTCGCACACTCTTTATGGATATAATATTATTATAGCAAAATAAATTTGATTTGTCACATAATTTTAAAGACAAAATAAAAAAGAGTTTTCACACTTTTTTATAACTCTTTTGGTTGGTTTGCAAGATACTCTCCAAGACTTTTTCTCCTCTCTTCCTTTTTTCTTTCTTCTTCACTAATCCTTTCTTTTCCTAATTGTTCAGGAGATTTTCTATCAGCATAAGCCTCCAATTCTTTTTCAATTTCTGCAAGTTCTTGTTCTTGCTCCAACTTTTCTAAATCTCTTTCACCCGCAAATTGCCTAGGAGTTTGCAATACACTTTTTAAAATTGTTAACCAATCATTTTTTCAAGTTTAAAGGAAACTTTGCCCTCGTCTTCATCCTTTGAAAGCACAACAACATTAATTTCATCGTCAACCTTAACAAGTTCATAAATATTTTTTTGTCTATTTTCTGTGCAATTTTGAATATGAAGAAGTCCTGTTGCACCATTCTCAACTTTAACAATGGCACCAAAACGCAAAAGTTTAACCACTTTGCCCTTATAAACTTTGCCAACTTCAAGCTCCTTTACTCTTGAAATTTTTGGGTCTTCCAAAAGGGCTTTATAGGAAAGTTCAACCTTCTTGTTTTCCCTATCAAGATTGATAACTCTAAATTGTTTTACATCACCTTCATGCAAAACTTCATGCACATCACTGACTTTGTCATAAGAAAGATTGGAAATATGCACAAAGCAGTCAATTCCATCCACTTCCACAAAAGCACCATAAGGCATAATTTTTTTAATTTTCCCTGTGACAATCTTGTTAACAAAAATACTGTTCCAGAAATTGTTTTCAAGTGCAACCTTAACTTGCTCTTGCAAAAGTTTTGCGCTTGCAATGATTGTTTTCTTTTCATGGTCAATTTCAGTTACCACAACTTCAAGTTGCTTATGAAGAAATGCTTTCAAATCTTTAACATATTTTAAAGATGCTTCACTTGCTGGCACGAAAACTGAGTAATCTCCCATTTTGGAATGTAAACCATTGTTGTTAACAGAAGTCACAACAAAAGTGAACTTGCTTCCAAGCCTTAAAGATTGAGCATTTTGATTGGCAATTTTAATATCTCTTGCAAGACGCATTGAAGCCTCAATAAGCCCTTCTTCATTCTTTTGTTTTGTGATAATAACAGGAAATCTGTCACCAATCTTCACCAAAGAAAAATCATCAAAATCGCTTGCTGGAATGAAAGCATCATTCTTTCCGCCAATATTAAAAATTACACCATCTTCTCTTTTTAAAACAACAACACCATCAAAAATTTGACCTTTTTTATAAGATGTAAAAGTTTTGTCAATAGTTTCCAAGTTAAATTCTTCGTTCATAATAAATCCTTATTGTAATATTTTTAATAGGATATCAAATAAAAAAGAAAATGTCAAAGATTTAATAAAATTTTTAATTATTTCTTTGTTTTGGTTTTGTTTTTCAAAGTTATATGGTAAAATTAAAAAATGGAAAAGGTAAAAGATTTAATTTTATATCAAATTGCAAAATCCAAAAAATTTAGTGTTGGAGACAAAATAACTTTTAATGAAAAAACAATAACTGGGCAATATCGCAAAGTCTTTCAAACAAAGTTTCAAATTGAAAATATAAGGTTATCTAACATTGCATATGAAAAACAACACAGAAAGCTTTTAAAGAAAAACATTTTAACCTTCGCCCATCTATGTGATGAATATGATTTTGTTGTAAGAGAACTTGCCACAGAAAAAGTTAGGAAGGAATTTTATCCTGATTATCCTTCAAGGCTTCATTGCATGTATCTATCATTATCAAGGCAAACTGCATTAAAAAATTTTGAAAAAAGTAAAGAACCTCACTTGCAAGCTATTGCTGTTAAACTTAATGGTAAAATACATAAATGCGGAAATGTTATGCTGGACAGAAATGGCGGAAGCTTTGAAGATTATGAAAAAACTGCCCACGAGTACTGGAAACAAGAAAATGTGAAAGATGAAGATGTGAAAGAAATCTTATTTGAAGGTAAAGCTGAAATTGTTGAAATTATGGATGAAAGATAACAAGCATCCAACTAAAAAAATAATAAAAGATGAGCTTTTATTTCTCATCTTTTTTCTTTTTGCCTTGTTGGCTTTCACTATAAAGTTCAAGCATTTTTTCTCTCACAACTTGGTTTGCTTCATTAAGAGTTTCTTCATCAAGTTTCTTTCCATAAAATTCGCTTAATTCATAAGGCTTACCAATAAATATCTTTGATTTTCTAAAAAGTTTTGGCTTTCTTGCATTCCAAACTGGAATGATTGGAGTTTTGGTTTTTATGGCAATCATAGCCATTCCGCTTTTTATCTCTCCAAGTATTTTTGATTCGTCTTTAAGTCTTGTGCCCTCTGGGAATATGAAAAGTTTTTTTCCTTCTTTAAGAGCTTTCATACACTCTTTAATGGCATTGATATCATTCCCTTCTCTGTCAATAAATATTGCACCAAGATGTTTTAAGATAAAACCAAAAAATTTATTGTTTGCAAGCTCCTTTTTTGCCAAAATCTTAACACGTTCTTTTGTGTGCAAAAGATAAAGCACAATATCCCAATTTGAACGGTGATTTGAACAAATGATTGCCTTTCCCTTTGGTCTATTTTTTCTGCCATAAATATATGTTGGATGCATAATTGAAAGAGGTATCCAAAGAAGTATTCTAACTATCCAAAGAAACATATTTTTTCTCCTATACAAAATTTAGGTTTAACCCAAATCATTTCTATAATAATATATATTTAAAATAAAGATATGTCAAATAAATTTAGTTAATTCATATTTTTTGCACAAGAATATGCCGATGCAAAAGCAATCTGCAAATTAAACCCACCAGTAAGGGCATCAACATCCAAAACTTCCCCAACAAAATAAAGCCCACTTACCAACTTACTTTCAAAAGTTTTTGGATTAACTTCCTTTAAACTCACCCCACCGCTTGTGATAATTCCAGCATTTAATGGATAAAGCCCATCATAGTTTAGTGGTAAATTTTTAAGAGTGTCTATAACTTTTTTCCTTTCCTCTTTGGTTATATCGTGAACCTTTTTATTAAGAGCTATATGGCACTTTTCAGCAAAAAAACTTACAAGAGCATTTGGCATAAGCCCTTTTAATATGTTTGCAAAATCTTTGTTTTTGTTGGCATCAAAATCTCTTAAAAGCCTTGCATCCAACTGACTTTCACTTAATGCTGGTTTTAAATCTAAACTAAGCGACACACTGGAAGCCCTGTTTATTAAACTTGAAAGTGACAAAACAATAGGTCCAGAAATTCCAATATCTGTGAAAAGCATTTCCCCAAAAAGTGATTTTTTCTTGCCATCTACAACAGCATTTAAACTTACATTTTTAAGAGAAACTCCTTGCAAAGCCGACAAATCATCTTTCAACTTAATAGGGCAAAGTGCAGGTCTAATTTCTTCCACAGTATGCCCAAAACTTTTGGCAAACTTATATCCGCTTCCATCACTTCCTGTTGCTGTGTAACTTGCCCCACCAGTTGCAATGACAACCTTGTCATATATAAATTTTTCGCCATTTGAGTAAACAACAAAATCATTGCCATGTTTCTCAATTTTCTCAATGTTGGAATTGAACTTAAAATTGACATCCTTACAATGCACTAAAAGTGTTTTAATAACATCGCTTGACTTATCACTTGCTGGAAAAATTCTGTTTCCTCTTTCAAGTTTTGTTTTAAGCTCCCTGTTTTCAAAAAAATCTAAACAATCTTGTGGTGTGAAAGAATATATTGCAGATTTAATAAACTTATCACCGCGAACAACATTTTTTAAAAATTCGTCAACATCACAAAGATTTGTTATGTTGCATCTTCCCTTGCCAGTGATATAAAGCTTTTTGCCTGCTTTTTCATTTTTATCAAAGATTGTAACATCAAAGTCCTTTTTAGTTAAAAGCCCACCAAGCATAAGGCCTGATGCACCCGCACCAATAATTGCAACTTTCATTTTTCTCCTTTCACATCCAAATTAATGTTTTTCTTTAACAGCAAGTTCTGGATAAAGATTAACTAAAATTTTATAACTTTCTGGAAAAGATTTTTTATTTTCCTCCATATATGGGGTAAATTGTTTTATAAATTTTTCCTTAATATTATGTTGTTGTTCTTTTGACCAGTTGTTCCATCTTTGCAACTTTAAGATTCCATCTTTTTCTAATTGTAAAAGTTTTTCATAACAATCTGGAATATATTCACAATTATTTTTATCTAAAA
Source organism: uncultured Clostridia bacterium (assembly GCA_944383685.1). GTDB lineage: Bacteria > Bacillota > Clostridia > Christensenellales > UBA1242 > Caccovivens. The sequence continues at coordinate 46,215 of CALWQM010000012.1, forward strand.
AAATATTATGTTTACAAACATAAACATGATTTGTTATATGGTTCACTTTAACAGCATCTTCAACATTAATAGAATAAATATAACAACTATGACCTTTATACATTTTTTCAAAAGCATTTGGTGCTTTTTCAAGCAACCACAAAACATCATTCTTTTTATCATATTCAAAACATCTTAAAACACAGCCTGCATACATAAATGCACAGGCAAAACTATCTGTTAAATAAATGTTCTCACTGTCATTTTTTCTTCCCGAATGAAAATCTGTTCTAAGCTCTTTTAAATTGCTATCCTGTGTTCCGTGATACAAAATCATATTTCCTCCAATGATAAATTTTAGATGATTTGAAAACAGCAAGTTTATAATTCCTTACTTTTTAAAACTTGCAATTTCTTCTTCTGTCATTGGCTTTGTTTTGCCCCTGTAAAGATTACCCAAAAGCACACTTCCAATTCTAACTCTCTTTAAAAGTTTAATGCTTTTACCAATTGCATCAAACATACGTCTTACTTGGTGATTTTGACCTTCTGTGATAACAACTGAAACCTTTGTAAACTTGCCGTCAAAAGAAATAGGTTTCACTCTTGCTTCTGGCATACGCACACCGTCCACAACAACACCTTTTCTTAAAACAGCAAATTCACTTTCAACCATTTTACCTTCAACGGTAACAATATATTCTTTTTCAATTTCAAAACTTGGATGAATAACCAAATTTGCAAAATCGCCGTCATTGGTCAAAAGAATTAACCCTTCTGTGTCATAATCAAGCCTGCCAATATTGAAAAGACGAACACTTTTATCCTCCAACAAATCAAAAATGGTCTTTCTGCCTTTTTCGTCACTTGCAGTGCAAGCATAGCCTTTTGGCTTGTTCATTTTAAGATAAACAAAAGAGGAAGGTAGTTTCAAAACCTCCCCGTTATAAATTATTTCATCTTTCTTTTCATCAACAGTGGTTGCAAGGTTTGTTTCAACCTTTCCATTAACCTTAACAAGCCCACTTTTAATAAGTTCCTCACACTTTCTTCTTGAAGCAATTCCACAAGTACTTAAAAACTTGTTTAATCTCATTTAACATTCCTTTTAAATAAATCCTTACCAATTCCCCGCAAATTCTTTAAGACGTTGCAAAATTGTTTTTGGTTTTACATCTTCTATTGTATAAATTTTTTCACAAAATAGCAAGTCTTTATTTAAAAATACTTTAATTTCCCCAACTTCTTCCCCTTTCTTCAAAGGTGCTTGAAGGCAAGTTGGAAGATTATATTCAAATTTTAAAAGTTTTTCTTTTTCATAATTTGAAAGTGGATACAAAAATTTCTCCTTTGTTCCAATAAGTGCAGTTTTCTTTCTTCCGTCATCAACCTTAACTTCCTTCGAGTAATTATAAAGCCCTGTAACATCAACAAGTGAATATAAATTGCAACAAGTTTCAAGAAGAAGTTTGCTTTCTTCAAACATTGGCCCACAATTTAAAACAACACAAACAAGACGCATGCCATTTTTTTCAATCGCAGAAACCAAGCATCTTCCAGCATCATCAGTAAAACCAGTTTTAACACCTATGCAACCTTCCATGGTGTTAAGAAGTTTATTCTTATTTTTTAAATACCTGTTTTCACCTTCACCATTAGTGATTTTTGTGTTCTTAGTGGAAACAATTTCCCTAAATGTGTCATTTTCAAGTGCGTAAGAAGTGATAAGGGCAAGGTCATAAGCCGTGGTGTAATGTCCATCAGCATCAAGCCCATGAGTGTTTGCAAAGTGAGTGTTTTTTGCTCCAATTTTCTTTGCAAGTTCATTCATAAGTGTCACAAATTCACTTGTTGAACCTGCCACATGCTCAGCAATGGCAACCGAAGCATCATTTCCAGAGATAAGCATCAAAGCATAAAGCAAATCTCTTGTGCTGTAAACATCCCCTTTTCTTAAATAAAGACTTGTCCCTTCAATCCCCACAGCCTTTGGTGAAACTTCAAATTTTTCATCCAAATCCTGACAATTTTCAATGGCTGTTATTGCCGTCATAATTTTTGTTGTGCTTGCCATTGCAAGTTTTTTATCTTTATTCTTTCCAAACAAAACTCTGCCAGTTGTTGTTTCCAAAACACAACCACCAACCGCAGATGTGTAAAGCCCGTTTTCTGCTCTTGCTGTGAAAGGCATAATAAGTGAAGCAAGGGAAGACAAAATTATGCTCGCCAAAAGCAAAAACACCAAAGTGGCAACAAGAATTTTTTTAGTCATTTATATTCTCCTCAGCCTTTTCATTTTTCTTTTTCATCTCATTCATAAAGGTATTAAACATGTTTAAAACCGTTTGATACAAACTTTTATTTTCCACATTAACAAAGGTAAATTCCCCAGCCTTTTCAATTAAAAAACCAACTGGTGTGACACTCATTCCGCCACCACTTCCACCAGACATTGGATAATGATTTGCAACACGCCTTGCAGATAAATCTGCATACTCTCCGCCACCAACAACATAGCCAATCGTAACTTTTGAAATTGGCAAAATAACTGTGCCATCACTGGTTTCAATTTTCTCTCCAATGATGGTGCTGCTGTCAACAATGGTCTTAATTTTGTCAAAAGCATTTGTGATTAAATCATTAACTCCATTATAGTCATCATATTTTTTCATTACTCACCCCTTTTGCATACCACACAACAATTTGCGTATTATGAAGCATATTACACAATATATAGTATCAATTTTTACTCTTAATTATTATGCATGAATAAATAAAAGAATATACCAAATCAAACAGAGAAAGTGAAATTTTTGTGTTAATCGCCATTTCAAAAATTTCTCTATTGAAGGAAACAGTGTCATAAACACAAAGTGATGCAGTTGGTTTTCTGCTTTTTAAATTGACAAAAAAGAAGTTTAAAAGTTGATTAATAACTGCACAAAGTAAACTTGAAGTGAAGGCATCCCCTGTGCCTATATTGTAATAAACAAAAAAATGTTTAACCCTAATCTTGTCTTTAATTTGCTTCATAAATTCTTCAATAATTGCAAACTTTTGGCTTTGAAAATTAAGTTCTTCTTGCTTTGTTTCTGTGTCATTGATAAGCACAATATATTTTCCATGAATTTCCAAAAAGTAATAAAAAATCTTTTTCTTAAACAAAAAAAGTGCAACCACTCCCCTGTTCAAAAGTGGATTATATGACACACGCACTTCCAAAAAAATTGGAAAAATTAAAAGTATAATTATTACTGCTGGAATTATTAAAAGTAATGCTGTTTTTAAATCCATATACTTAATTTGTTCATTAAAAGAATAAAAATACAAATCAAATAAATTTAATTTTAAAAATAAAGTGGTGAAATTATTATGAAAAAAATTTTTAATGAGTTATAATAAATTTGTTAAGGAGATTTTGATATGAAAACCAAGAAAGAAACATCAAAAAACGAAAATAAAAAAGTATGTTTTGACAATGAACTTTATTTGAAACTTCAAAGTGAAAACATAAGTAAACGTATTAAAAAATTTCATAATAAACTTTATCTTGAATTTGGTGGTAAAATTTTTGACGATTTGCACGCCGCAAGAGTTCTTCCAGGTTTCGACCCAAACATTAAAATTAAATTGCTTCAAAAAATGAAGAAAATAACAGAAATTGTTTTTTGTATAAGTGCAAACGACATTGAAAAAAACAAAATAAGGGCAGACTTAGGCTTAAACTATGCAGATGAAGTTTTAAGACTTGTTGACAATTTAAGAGCCTTAGGTTTAACTGTTTCATCCTTTGTAATCACTTTGTTTAAAGGTCAAACAAGTGCCACAAAATTTGCACAAAAATTGGAACAACGTGGCGAAAAAGTTTACATACACCATTACACAAAAGGCTATCCAAACGATGTTGAAACCATTGTTAGTGACGAAGGTTATGGTGCTAACCCTTACATTGAAACCACACGCCCTCTTGTTGTTGTCACCGCCCCAGGGCCATCAAGCGGAAAACTTGCAACTTGCTTATCTCAGTTATATCATGAATATAAAAGAGGAAGAAAAGCAGGATATGCAAAGTTTGAAACTTTCCCTGTTTGGAATTTACCTCTTAAACACCCTGTGAACATTGCCTATGAAGCAGCAACCGCCGACCTTAATGATGTAAATCAAATCGACCCTTTCCATTTCAATGCTTATGGCAAGCTTGCAATAAACTATAATAGAGATATTGCTGTTTTCCCAATCTTGCAGAATATCTTACATAAAATAATCAATAAGGACATCTATAAATCTCCAACCGATATGGGTGTCAACATGATTAAAGACGCTATTATTGACGATAAATTGGCTGTAATTTCTGCAAAAAAGGAAATTTTAAGAAGATATTACAGAGCTGAATGTGATTATAAAAAGGGTCAAATAACCTTTGATAACTTGGAAAGAAATAAATCTCTTGTCAGCGAAGTTAAAGTTACTGACGATATTTTAAAAGTTATCAATGTTTCAAGAACAGTTGCAAAAGAATCTAACTTCCCAACAGTTGCAGTTGAACTTCCAAATGGCAAAATTGTGACTGGAAAATCAAAAAAAATCATAACTGCAAGCGGTGCTGTTGTTTTGAATGCTTTAAGAACACTTGCAGATCTTGGAGATGATTTTGATGTTATCACTGACGACATCTTGATGCCTATTGTGGAATACAGAACCAAAATTCTTAAATCTCGCAGCACCCTTTTAACTGTTGACGATATCCTTGTTGCACTTTCAATCTGCTCTGCAAGAAACGAAAAAGCAAAGAAAACTATTGAGCAACTTGAAAAATTGCAAGGTTGTGAAGCACACAGCACTTACATTTTGCCAAGCAGTGAAGAAAACACTTTGAAAAAGTTAGGAATGAATGTCACTTGCGACCCAGTATTTTTAAATGCAAATTTGTTTGAAGACTAACAGGCACTGCCTGTTTTCTTTTTTATCCCAATTTAGACTTACAAATTATAATACCACCAGAACTTTCCCAAAAGTTCGGTTTGCTCACAAAAAATTTGAACTTGAAAGTTTATATTTTCTTGCTTCCCAACAAAACTTAAAAGCCTCCTTGCCACGCCATTCGCACTGTTATAAATTTTTACATCAGGGAAAACTTCGTGCATTTGATTTGTTAAAGCTTGATAGTGCGTGCAACCAAGCACAATAGCCTTGAATTGTCCTTTAAGATTAAGTTTTAAATAGTCTTTAAGATTATCTAAGCAATCCAAATTTTGGTCAATAAGCGGAGCTAAATCATTAAGCGGTAAAAGTTTGATTCCGCTTTTTTTATATTTCTTAATTAATTTATTATTTTTTATTGTTGCCTTTGTTGCAATAACCAAAACATCTTTTGCCTTGTTTTCTTCAAGTGCAGGCTTAATTGCAGGTACAGTACCAATGAAAGTAATCAAAGAAAACTTTTTCCTTATCTCGTCAATAACTGTTGCCGTCAAAGTGTTGCAAGCCAAAACAACATATTCAAATTTAAAAAATGAATAAATTTTTTCAAGATTTCTTTTCGTTATTTCATATAGTTCTTTCTTGCCTTTTGTTCCATAAGGCAAATTTTCAGTGTCACAATAAAGGAGATAGTTGCAATAAGGACAAATTTTCACACATTCTTTTAATATATTAACACCGCCCGAACCGCTGTCCATCAACAAAACATTTTTCATATAAAATATATATGAAAATAATTAAGTTAAATTTCAAAAAAATGCTGTATTTAATTCCTACACTATAAATACTTTAAATTTAAAAATCAAATTACAACATTTCATTAAAAACTTCTGCAACAAGCGAAGAAAGATAATCAACTTTTTCTCCAACATCTTTCTCTGCCAAAATTAAATCTTTGGAGCAGTTTTTGGAAATATCCCCCGCCGAAATCATGAAAGGCACACCAACAGATATGCAAGGAACATTTAAACTTTCCTTATTAATTGGCATACCAAACTTATTCAAGGCACTTCCAGGAGTTAACCCTGCATCATTAAATTGAATAGAAGTTCCAAGCCTATGCAAGTTGGTTGTTGCAAGTGAATCAAATAAAACAACAACAGAAATATCAAATGCTTCCACCAAAAGCCTTGTAATTTCATAGGCATTGATACCAGTGTTTGAAAAGGTATTTGGAGATATTTTAAAAATTTTATTATCTTTTTCAAAAGGTTTAATATCAATCTTGCTTATAACTTCCGTTCCAAAACTGTCGCAAACAACATCAGGATTACCTATTCCAACAAACAAAAGTCTGCTATCTTTTTTTACCTTGTTTTCCTTATAAATTACCTTTAATCTTTCCTTGATTTCCCCTTTTAGCAATTTGAAATGCTCATCTGGCAACCCTAAAATTAATGGAGCATTTAAAATATAATAATGCCCCTTATCAAAACCATACTTTTTTGCTTTTCCATCAGTGTCAATAAAAAGCTTGGAACAGGTGATGTCATATTTCCCTAATTCCACTGTTTCATAGCCACAAGATGCCAAATCTTTGCCACATTCATCCACTAAATCAATCATAAAATAAATATTGACATAAAATTTATAAAAAATAAGTTGATTTTTTAATTTTAATATGCTATAATCACTATTGATATTTTTTAAGGAGAAAAACATGGCAAACATTAAATCAGCAAAGAAAAGAGTTTTAATCGAAAAAGAAAGAAGAGTAGTTAACAATTCTGTTAAATCTGAAATTAAGACATACATTAAGAAGTTCAAAGAAGCACTTGCTAATGATGTTGACAGTGCAGCAGAAATATATAAACAACTTGTTTCAAAGCTTGACAGTGCAGCAAGAGAAAATGTTATTCATGCAAATTCAGCTGCTCGTAAAAAAGCACACTTTGCAAAATTATTAGATGACGCAAAAAAATCTAAGTAATTTTGATTAATTTAAGAAGCAAGTAAACATGCCAGTCGGCATGTTTTTATTGTTATCATTTTGAAAAAAACCAATCAATAAATATTAATAACATTTGGAAATAACAAAAAAGATAGTGTAATTAATTCTACCACTATCTTTTTTTTAGACTGCAAAGTTTCAAAACCGATTGTAAAAAAGCAAAATATTTAATTCAAATCATTAAAGACATTATAAACGAGAATTAAAATGAAAACAAAAAAGAAAGGCTATCCCCCATTCAAAAAAACCTTCCTTTTTTGCCTACATATATATGTATTTGTATTTAATAATCAAGGCAATTTTATTAAATACAATTTAATTATAACATTATAAATTATAAAAGTAAAATAATTTTACAATATTTTTCAATATTTTTTAAATTTAAAAAAGCCTAGTATATTTTCTAGGCTTTTTATTAATTATACACAGCCATATTCACTAACCTTAATTGTGAATTGAACACCTTGAATGTTTGTGCAAAGGTTTTGTGTAGGCATTCCAAGTTCAGTATAACTTTTAATATTGCTTATATTTGAGCCTAAGTTTCTTGTGTAATATTGGTTTATACCATTGCCCAATATGTCACTTACAAGATCACTGAATTTAACTGAATACTTCGCTGAACCTGTCTTGTTGTTTAACACACTTGATATTTCATCAGCAGATGATATGAACATATTGGCGGTCTTACTTGTTATCACAACCTGTGTTCCATAACTTTCAACATTTGCACTGAATGTTGCTAAATACGTTGTGGATGTTATGTTTTTCTTAAACTCGTCAAGAGTTGTTGTGACATAGCCTTGTCCGCCACCTAACCTACCTGATGCATATTGACCTGCATACACGATGGTGTCTAACACTGCAAAGGTATCTGTGGTTGTTCCATAGCCTGATTTTTGTGAAGAAGAATAAGCAAGTCTCCACCTAATTGGCTCAACCTTATACCAGTTATTTCCATACTTACAATACTCAACATTGTTCACTTTCTTTGATACCATTGTTGTGCCATTGATGTAATATGTTGCTCCATTTGTGGTTGAACTATTAAGTTGTGAAATTAAGTTGCTGTCTGTCACCTTTGTCTGTGGCATATTTCCAATTTCAACATACCAATATCCGCCCGCTGAGTCGTATTTTGCCTCAAGGTTTGCCGTCCACTTAGCATAGAGTGTGTCATTTGCTGTAATATAGTTATTTGCTCCTGTGATTTGTCCTGAACTATTTACAATCTGTGTTCCACTGCCATTTGTTCCTGTGTAATATCCTCCAAAAGTGAAACCTGCTTTTGTTGGAAGAGTTGGCACTTTTGTGATTGATGTTGTTGCAGCGCTGTTTGAATACCAACCAACTGCATACTTCAAATATATTGCACTTGTTCCATTGGTTGCACCTTGTCTGTCAAGTGTTATTGTGTAAACAAAAGTTCACGATTCCTGCACAAAAGACCACGATAGGACTTTATGTTGTTTGTTTTGGAACTTCCTGAACTTTCTATTCCTGAAACTGATATAACATATTTTTGATAACTATATCCCGAATTTACCCTTATGTTATATATCTCAACACTTGAACCATAATTTAAATACTTATTATAATCATGTGCATTTGTCGCTGCCACCGAGCCGTTTACCTTAACATCAAATTGAATTGAATCAAGGTTCACAACATGTGTATTTTCCAAATACGTGTTAACATCGACTTGGTATGTATTTACTGTCCATTTTGAATATAATGTATGATTGCTTGCTGTTGTAACTTTTGTTGATGTTGTAACTTGTTTTGTTAAACCACTATCCAAATACCAACCTGCAAAGGTGTAACCAGTTTTTGTTGGTGTTGGCAAACTTGCATAAGTGCCATTGTAAGTCACCGTCAAATTTCCAATCGCATTATCTGCCTTCATCCCGCTTACTTTTTGAATTGACAAATTTTTATATGAAAATACATCCCCAACTTGCCATGTGTTATTATTGTTATAGAATATAAATGCATGATAACCATTCGCATTTTCTGTGGCTGTAAAAGTGTATGTTATTGTTTGCCAGGATGTAGTCACTGCAACATTGCTTTTAACACCACCCATCTCATGTCCCATAGAACGTATTGTGATTGCTCTTGAACATTTTACATCAATTGACCATTTATATTGTTGTCCAATAGTTAAATCAACACCACTAGCATGCGGACCATTAATGCCAACAGATGTAACTTTATATAACATTGTTTTCAACCTTGGTTGTATATGTTCCCTGAGTTGAAGATTGATTTTTACCATAAGGATATAAAATTTCATTTGCCGTATCAAAATTAACAACATAAGTGTTTGCTGTCCATTGTGCATAAAGCGTAACATTTCCATTTCCGGAATATGAAGCACCATTATTGTAATGTGTGCCAGTTCCAGAAGCATTAGTGTTCCAACCATTTGGCGCGTAACCAGTTCGAGTTAAATTGTTTGTTCCAAGCGTGACATTTTTGCCATACATCTTATATTGAGAAGTTGGTGATAATGTCCCAGATCCATTATTTTTATTATATGTGATTGTATATCTTTGCCTTACAGTAATGTCAAGTTCAACATCAACAATAGTTGTCCAATACCCAGCATAACTATTTACTGATGAATCTTCATCAACTGAACCGTTCCCAATATAATAATCTCCTGACCCCGTAGTTGTAAATTCTATTCTTTGTGATGTTGGCCTGCAATATGTTGTGAAGCTGTATGATTTACCTGCGGAAACTGTCACATCCATATCTATATCATCTTGCACAAACCGGATATTTGTGCTGTTTGTGTAACCATAATCAGTGAAATTCACTGTGAATGTAAACTCCTTAGCAAACAATGCATAAATTTTTGTTTGGTCAGTATTTGATGTAAAACTGTAAGATGTTGAGGTACTTACTCTAAAAGATGACTCATTTGATGTTGGTTCAGCAGAATACCAACCCATAAATTTATAACCAGACTTAGCAGTTGCAGTAAGTTTCACAGTTTTGTTATATAAAGCATTGATATCAAGACTTGTTGAAACTGTGGATGTTGTGCTTTTATTGGCATTATTTGTATATGTAACTGATGTTGTTCCTCCACTGCTTCCATCACTAAACGAAGTGTATGTTGTTGTGTATTGATTGTGTATGTTTACTATCTGTGTCCGCACGAATAATGCATACCGTTCGTAGGGGGCTCCAGTTGTTGGAGTGAAACTGTAACTTGAACTTGTGCTTACTGGGGTTGCAGAAGATGTAGGTCTTGCAGTATACCAACCACGGAAAGAATATCCACTTTTCGCTGTTGCAGTAAGTGTTACTGACTTATTATACCCAACATCATAACTTGAATTATATATTGAAGATGCTGAAGCTGAACTTCCTGAAGTGTTGGTATATGAAATTTTTATTGTTCCACCTGTTGAAGATGGACCTAAAATTGAATTATAATCACTTGTATAATAAGAATAAATGGTTATCTTTGGTGCATAAACTGCATAAAGAGCTACACCTCCATTATCTAAAAATGTTGTTGAAAATGATTCTCCTGGTTCATAGTCTGGTGTATAGTCATTCTGGGTTTTTGACCAACCTAAGAAAGTGTATCCATCTGGTGCTGGGAATGGAGGATCTTCATCTAATTCACCAGATACTCCAACCAAACACAAATCCATATTATATAAATCTGTATTATATTCCCCTATTGTTACCGCACCATTCATATTTGTCCAACCATAATAAAGTATTGTTCTTTCATCTCTAAATTTTAAATAAATAGTGCCTTGTGTGGAATAACTACCTTTACCTGATGGCATTGTGGTGGTAGTAGTTGTACCATTTCTATATATTGTTGTATATTTTGTTGTATAACTAGAATTACTCCAAGATGAACTCGTGCTATATCCAACTAGATTATATCCATAGCCAATTGATGAACTATTATTACTAGTACTTCTTAATTCCACAAATCTTGGAATTGTTAAAAGTGCTTTATCATAAGTGTAATCAAAATAAGAAGCTTTAACAACAGCCCCACTCCTGGAACCTCCTGAATTTGTTGTTCCACCATCCCATGGTTGTGTTACTCCTCTTTGCTCATACCATGTTGCTTGAAAAAGTTGTGAAGGATTGCTTGTTGAAGTTGTGGCTGTTTTATAAGAAGATGATGAAGTTCTATACTGAGCAATAATTGTTAAATCATGGTGCGTTCCTGCATTTCCAGATGTTTCATTGTCATTGCCAGTATCACTGTCACTATTACCTTCGTTATTATCTATATCACCATCACCTAAATCAGTATCATCACTGCTGTCAGTTTCACCATCTCCTGATTGGTCATTTTCTTCATTTTGGTTACCATTTTCAGTTTCGTCATCACCCGTTCCGTTTTCTGTGTTATCTTCTTGTTCGTCATTTGGGTTTTGTTGAGAATATGAAGAATCACAACCGGCAAGAAGAAAACTACTGCCCGCAAGTGCAGTTCCAATGAACAAGAATGAAAATATGCAAAGTAAAAATTTCTTCAAAGTTTCTCCCTTTTATTCTAAACAAAAACTTGAGTGTTTCTTAAATTTATTATGTATTCTTTTTAATATTTTGATTAAATTCTTTGCGTAATTTTTAAGTTTTATATGTAAGCCTTGTTTGTTCCTAAAATCATTTTAGCAAATCCCCCCTCCCCGAGTCAACTTTTTTGAGGTATTTTCATATATATTTTAATACAAAAATCATTGTTTTATGATTAATCACAATATATAATTTTTAAACATTTGCTTTTTAAAACAATAATCAAATTACTATAAGTATATATAGCTAAAAATATAGACCAACAAAAAAAAGAAGGCAATCCCCACGGCCTTCTTTATATGTATTTAATGAACAGAAAGAGAATGAATTTTATATCCAAAATTGGATTATTCATTAAATACATTTATATTATATCATATATTTTTTCAAAAGTCAAAGCATTTTTACAATATTTTTCAAAAATATTATTCATTTTTCACCTTATAAAACAAAAAGAAGGTAAAGCACCTTCTCCCTGTTTGGGACAATATGTACCCAAATTTGGTTGATAAACATTTTTAAAAGAGAATGAACATTGTTTACCAACCAAAGACATTTTATCATATTCTTTGTGTAAAAACAACTGATTTTACAAAATTTTTCAAATTTTTGTAAAATTTTTTTATTTTATTGTTATTTAATATATCTTTTAATAAAACCAAGTAATCTACATGCAATTAAACAGATTTAGACAAGATTTTTTAGCTTTGAAAGCAAAATTTTCTCGCCACGCAAAGATAACATGAATTTTGTCAGCTAAAACAATGAAAAAACACCACACATTCGTTAATACCGAACATATGACGTTTTTGTTTGGTCCAGGTGGTGGGACTTGAACCCACACGAAGTTGCCCTCTCAGGATTTTAAGTCCTGTGCGTCTGCCATTCCGCCACACCTGGAATGGAGGTACCACCCAGATTTGAACTGGGGAATAAAGGTGTTGCAGACCTTTGCCTTACCACTTGGCGATGGTACCAAATCTTTAATTAAATTTATGCAAATATGATTATTTTGGTTATTATATTAAAAACGGCGAAGTGTTTATTTAATTGTAAACAACTCCGCCAAAATTTAATTTTTTAAGAGTTTCCTCTTTATCATATTTGATAACCACTCCTTAATTAAGGGACCAAGGTTTTTTGGTTGCTTTCGCTTCATGGAGCGGAAGACGAGATTCGAACTCGCGACATTTGCCTTGGCAAGGCAACGCTCTACCACTGAGCCACTTCCGCAAATTATAAGAACAGAAATCAATAAAACCTTTAATTACTGACAACTGCCTTATTAATATAACAAATTTTTGTTTAAAAATCAAGTATTTTTACAAGATTTTATAAAATTTATAAAATTTTTACTTTAAAGATGATATTTTTAATACTTATCTCCAATCAATCGGTTCTTTTCCCATTTTAACAAGAAATCCATTTGCTTTTGAAAAATGCTTGCACCCAAAGAACCCACGATAAGCAGAAAGAGGGCTTGGGTGTGGAGCCTTCAAAACCAAATGCTGTTTCTCAATAATCGGCTCGAAACTTTGAGCATTGCTCCCCCACAAAATAAACACAATAGGGTCTTTTCTTGCTGAAAGTTGTTTGATTATTTCATTGGTAAAAATTTCCCAACCTTTTCCCCTGTGTGAATTTGCCATGCCTCGCCTAACAGTTAATGTGGTGTTTAAAAGCATCACCCCTTGTTTTGCCCAACGTGCTAAATTTCCAGAATTTATTACCTTCACATGTAAGTCGTCTTCAATTTCCTTGAAGATGTTAACAAGGGAAGGTGGATATTGAACCCCTTCTTCAACAGAAAAAGACAAACCATGTGCCTGATGAGGCTCATGATATGGGTCTTGTCCAATAATAACCACTTTAACTTTATCATAAGGGCAGTAATTGAGAGCATTGAAAATGTTTTCCATTTTAGGATAAACATCATATTTTGAATATTCTTCCTCCAAAAAAGCTTGTAATTTTTTGAAATATTCTTTATCAAATTCTGCTCTGAGCCTGTTAGCCCAATCTTTTGTAATTCTAATCATAAATGAATTTTACCACAAATTTCAAAGTTTTGACAAGGTAAATATAAAAATTTATTAATCTAAATCAAATTTATATTCACTATTCAAAAATATCAATAATAAAAATGAATCATCCCCTCAAATAAATTAATAAAAAAGGTAATGTTAAACATCACCTTCCCCTATTTTAAACAAATTAACCTTTATTATCTGTTTCTTCTTCAAATTCAGCAATTTGTTCCGCCATTTTTTTATGTCTATTACTTCTAACCAATTTTCTTGCAATTCCAGGAAATTTTTCTTTTGCATCATATTTATCTATTGTTGAAGACATTGATTCAACCACAGCTCTTGACGTCTTTTCAACACTTGCTTGTTTATTCACAATGTCGGTGTTTTTGGATGCCAACACAGCTTTAATGCACTGTTTTTTTCCTTTTTTTCGTTGCAAGGAAAAAGTGACAATCATTGCAACAAAAATAATAATAAAGACAAGTAATAAAAGTAAATAATACAAATTAAAGCCAGAAATAAGCACAAACAAAGCTAAAAGTGCACAAAAAAGCAACAAAGAAAACACGGAATTTCTTATATCCGCCTTTGCGTCATCCATAAGCTTTTTACCTTCAATAAAAGCTAAATGGTTGCTTCCTTCAACATTTTCAATATACTTTAACTTCACTTTTGCCATAATTTCCTTTATTTCAATTATATTATATGAAAATTATTTATTTTTCATTTTAACATATTATATAAAAAAGATTTTTTAAAGTCAATCAAAAAACAATATTTAAAAATTTTTAAGTTATTTTCTTAAAATATCTCCAACTTTTAATGGTAAATTACAATTGATGATAACTTTTTCTTGCACTTTCTTTGCACTTTCAATTTCTTCACCAAGTGAATTTACAATTTTTTCTATTTTGATTTTTTTATTGAATGTCTTCTTGTCGGGGCTTAAAACTTCAAGCTCATCTCCAACTGAAAACTTATTTCTCATTTCAACCTGAACTTCACCCGTTTCACAATCTTTTGTGACAACAGCAACAAAGTCAGAGTCTTGCACTGGCATGCTATCCTCTTGGTATTGCCTGTTTTCTTCATTAAAATAAAAACCTGTTGTGTATCTTCTGTGACTAGCTTTCAAAAGTTCTTGGCAAAGTTCCTTTGTTGGACGCTTTGGCAACATGTCAAGGGCCATGCGGTATGCGTTTACAACTGTTGCAACATAATATGCAGACTTCATTCGTCCTTCTATTTTTATGCTGTCAACTCCTGCTTCCTTTAACTCTTTTAAATATGGCAACATATTTAAGTCCTTTGAATTAAATATGTAACTGCCTTTCTCATCCTCTTGAACTTCCAACTCATCGTCACGGCTTACTTCCCTGACATAATATTTCCAACGGCATGCTTGCACACACTCACCATGATTTGAATCTCTACCTGTTAAATAATTGGACAGAAGACATCTTCCAGAGTATGCCATACACATTGCCCCATGCACAAAAACTTCAATTTCCACTTTTGGGCTTAAATTCTTTCTTATGTTTTTGATTTGCTCCAAAGAAAGCTCTCGTGCAAGAATAAGCCTTTTCACTCCTAAATCAGCAAAAAAGTTTGCGGTGTAAGAGTTGATAATATTTGCCTGAGTGCTGACATGAATATCCAAAACTGGGGCATGGATTCTAACAAACTGCAAAACCCCAATATCTGCCACAATAACTGCATCAACTTTTGCCTTATTTTGCAAAAACTCTAAATATTCTTTTAACCCGTCAAAGTCGTTATCTTTTGCAATGATATTCAATGTTATATAAACTTTCTTCCCCTTGCTGTGTGCAATTTGAACAGCTTTAACAATTTCTTCATCAGTAAAATTGCCAGCAAAAGCCCGAAGCCCGAACCTGTTCCCTGCAAGATAAACTGCATCTGCACCAAAGTGCAATGCTGTTAAAAATTTTTCAAAATTTCCTGCCGGTGCTAATAATTCCATAAATCACCCCTTAAATATTACTTTTTAAAACTTTCATAATTTGATCAAATGATGTATCTTCGTTTTCTTGTTTCTTTCTTGTCATAAACCAATTATATAATCCATAACAATTTAGCAAGAAATAAACAACAACATTAATCAAAGTGATAAGCATTGATAAATCGTGTGTTGTTATTATTAATGTTCCCCACATTGCAAAATTGGCAATATTGCTGAAAATATAAAACACAAAATTCAGCGAACTTCTTCTTGCAAGAAAATATATTGCCAAAGTGTTAAAAGTGAAAGATAAAGTGCTGACAAAAACCATTGTTGTGTTAAAATAATCAAGCACAAAAAACATGCCAACAGAAAGAATTACAACAACACAAATTGCAGCAACAACCTCTTTCCAACTTATGCTAGAATTAATTTTTACTTGTCCATTTTTACTATATAAATTTTTAAGCCAAGTGATTAGATTAGCAATATATAGTGGCAAAGTTACGCACAAATTGTTAACCATTTCGCCGTAAAAGCCATTTAAATAGGATATGATTGAATAAAATACAATTTGAACAATACCTACAAAAATACCAACAACATTGACTTTTGTTAAAAATAAAACTCCAACCACACCAAAAGTTGAACTTAAAATGTAAAAAATATGCGAATGAAAGACTATACTTAAAGTTATCATAACAACAAGTGAAATTCCAACAAATAAGTATTCATACCACTTAATATCTTTAAAAAATTTTTTTACATTTTCCATGTTCACTCCTACCCAATACTGATATCCACATTAGGTTTTGCTGTCAGTGTTAAATCAGCAAGCCCGATGCCATTTTTTGCATAATAATATGCCATTGAGCCAATCATTGCCGCATTATCTGTGCAATATTTAAGATTAGGTAAATAAAGTTTTATTCCATTTTTCTCGCAAAATAAAGATAACTTTTCTCTTAATCTTGAATTTGCGCCCACACCACCTGCAACAACAAGCTTTTTTACGTCTTCTTTTTCACAAAAATGTTTTGTTTTTTCAACCAACTCTTGTGTCACAAGCTCTTGAAAAGAACATGCCACATCATTTTTATCTATTTCTTCATGTTTTTGCTCTTTGTTGTGAACATAATTCACGACTGCTGTTTTAAGCCCACTAAATGAAAAATTATAAGTATCTTTCAATGGTGAATGATAGTTAAACTTAATGTTGTCAAGTCCTTCCTTTGCAATCTTATCAATCACCGGTCCACCTGGATAAGGTAAGCCTAAAACTCTTGCCACCTTATCAAAACATTCCCCAACAGAATCGTCAACAGTTGAGCCAATAACTTTAATTTTGCAATAGTCTTCAACATTAAGAATTGCTGTGTGTCCACCGCTTACCATTAGGCAGGCAAAAGGTGGAGTTAAATCTTGATGTGATATATAGTTTGCACTTATGTGCCCATGAACATGGCTGACTGCAATTAATGGAATATTCAAAGAATACGCAACCGTCTTTGCAAAATTCACCCCAACAAGAAGGGCTCCCATAAGTCCAGCACCATAAGTGACGGCAATAGCATCTAAGTCTTTGCTTTCAATTTTTGCTTCCTCTATCGCCCTTTTATAGCAAGATGAAATTGCCAAGATATGATTTCGCGATGCAACCTCTGGAACAACTCCACCAAAACGTTTATGAATTTCAATCTGTGAAGCAACAACATTGGACAAAACTTCTCTGCCATTTTTAACAACACTGACAGCGGTTTCGTCACAAGAAGATTCAACAGCCAAGATTAAAACATCTTTTTTATCTTTCAAAGCATCAAATTTTTGCTTTGCTATTTCCAAATAATCAGCCATTTTCTGCTCCTTTGTTAACGCTTGTCCTTTTAAGATATTCATTGATAAATTCTTGAATCTCTCCATTCATAACACTTTGAACATCACTTGTCTCATAGCCTGTCCTATGGTCTTTAACAAGAGTGTAAGGGCAAAAAACATATGAACGAATTTGGCTTCCCCATTCAATTTTTTTAATGTCACCTCTAATAGATGCAAGTTTTTCCATTTCTTCAAGTTCTTGTTTTTCAACAAGCTTACTATAAAGCATTTTCATTGCGGTTTCTCTATTTTGAATTTGGGAACGTTCTGTTTGGCATGCCACAATAATACCTGTTGGAATGTGTGTGATTCTTATTGCAGACTCTGTTTTGTTGACATGTTGCCCACCTGCACCAGAACTTCTGTAAGTGTCAACTTTCAAATCTTCTGGGCGAATTGTGATATCTGGTGCTTCATCAATTTCAGGCATAACTTCCACACTTGCAAAACTTGTGTGTCTTCTTGCGTTTGCATCAAAAGGTGAAATTCTAACAAGCCTGTGAACCCCTTTTTCTGCCTTCAAATAGCCATAAGCATATTCCCCACTGACCAAAAAGGAAATACTTTTAATTCCGGCTTCATCACCATCCAAAACATCCAAAACTTTAATTTTAAAGCCACTCTTTTCCGCATACATTGAATACATACGGTAAAGCATATCTGTCCAGTCTTGTGCTTCCGTTCCACCAGCACCAGCATGCAAGGTCATGATGGCATTATAGTTATCATACTTACCTGAAAGCAATGTTTCAAGTTTGGCATTTTCAACTTCTTTTTCAAGCTTTTCAAGAGAAGAATTAAGTTCTTCAAAAAGCGAATTATCTTCATTATCTTCAAGCAATTCAATTATGGCTTCACAATTATTTATTCCATCTTCCAAAGCTTTAATTTTTTCCAACTTATATTCGCAAAGTTTCATTTCTCTGCCAACTTTGGAAACCTTTTTTGCATCGTTATAGAATCCGTCTTTCAGCTGTTCTGCTTTCAATTCGTCAAGTTTTTCATTTGTCCCAACTGGGTCAAAGACACTCCTTAATAAAGCTAAAATCTTCTTTCAAAGTGGTTAATTTTTCTTTTTGTATATCTAAAATCATAAAAACTCCTTAAAAAATAAAAATTGTATAATTATCTTTTGTAATTATACAATAATTAAAAGTAAAAGTAAAGCATATATGCTTTTTGGAAAAAACTTAATCTTCAACCTGTTCAAAAAGTTCATTCACATGTATCTTATGAAACTGCTCATCTTGTCTTATCAAGCTCTTTTCAATCCAATAACAAGATAGTCCATAGAAGATATATAAAACACAAACAATGCCAAGATTAATAAGAAGGAATATTGTTGAGCCATTGCCAACCAACCCATCAAAAACTCCCGCCAAAATAATCAAAACAGAAGACATAACCCTGCCCGTTGCAAGGCTAAACTCCATTAATGCAGTGCTTTCCAAAATGTGTGAATGAAGGGATAATATCCTCACCATGCTTGCTTTTCTGCTGTCGCTTATAGACATCAAAATAACATTCAAAATTGTGTAAACAGCATAGAAAATTACAATGGCAATTAAACTTGTTCCTGCCGTACAAATAATTCCAATAACAGCTAAGCTTACCAGAATGATAACAGGGAAAATAAACTGTTTTGCACGCTTTTTTCGATAATAACGAAGATATAAAAACATTGTCACAAGCGAGCAAAGTGTGAAAATTGATTGCATAATACCAAGGGATGAATTTGATTGTAAACTTGTCCAAACAAGAATTGTTATAAGGGTTGTAAAGCAGTCATATGATGCACCCCTAAAAAAGTTGTTTATATAAACATATTTCAGTGGCTCAGTGCTTTGTTTGTTATTTTTCAAATACCTATAAAATTTCCTTATATTAAACGAAAGTTTATAAACCTTTTTAGGCCTAATTAAGAATGAGAACACAACAAAAGCAACACAAAGAACAACCATAATAAGTGCCATTATTGAGAAATTTACTTTATCAATAATAAAACCAAAAGCCACAGGGAAAACAATGTATGTTGCCTGAAATGCAATTCGCTTAACAGCAAAAAATCTTACCTGATGCTTACTTGAAATTGTTTCACTTGTTAAGTTGTGGTATCCAGACGAATAAAACCCAAAGCTGAAACCATAAAGAAATGCAACAAGCGGAAGATAAACTATAAGTTGGTCACCAAGTAAATAAATCATAAGAACAACAAGTGTTAAACAAATTGCACCAACCGAAACAAATATGCTTTTGTTGTGATTTTTTAAAAAATATCCCGTATATAAATATGAAAGCCCAAGGGCTGTATAGTAGATGACATAAAACACCCCAATCATAATTATATTGTAAGTTATATCTTGCCCAAGTGATTGATTTTTAAGTATGTTCGCCACCAAAAAGAGGTCAACAAAGATAAGGATAACCCCTTGCAAACAATCACACGCAATAATAGAAATAGCACTTAAATCAAAAATTTTTCTTTTAGTTTTCATTTTTTCTAGCCCTTTGTTTTTTCCAGCGTCGAACAAACAATTTAACCAATTCAATGTAAGGAATAATAAGAAGTGCAAGCCCTAACGCAAGAAGCCACTCCCACCAATCAATCATGCATATTCCAAGTGCATTTTGAACTGGCACAATAGGCAATGCAACAATAATTATTGTTAGCAATGCCGAAATTAAAAATCCATAATTCAAAACTTTGTTATCAAATGGATTTGAGCTGAACAGACTTTGATTGTCACTCTTTAAGTTGTACGCATGGAACAACTCAGCAAAACATAAGTATAAGAAGCAAATTGTTGTCACATGTTCGCTTGACATATCAAATGTGAATGTAAGCACACAATATAATCCAATCAAAAACAGAGAAACAAATATTGACGAGCAGAAGATGTTAAACCCAACTTTCCCCTTAAAAAGATTTCCAGAAGTCTTTTGCGGAGGTTCTTTCATTATGTTTTTATCCGCCTTTTCAAAACCAAGTGCAAGACCAACAAAAGTGTCGGAAACAAAGTTTATCCAAAGAAGAAGTGCAGGTGTAAAGAATGTATGGTCTCTAAAAATGCAAGTTATAAGCGCAATGGCAAAAAGTTCCGCAAAACTTGTTCCAAGAAGAAACTCTAAGATTTTTAAAATTCCTTGATAAATTTTTCTTCCCTCTTTAACTGCCCCAACAATAGTTGCAAAATTGTCATCTGTTAAAATTATATCAGCCGCTTCCTTTGTTACATCGGTTCCAGTAATTCCCATACCAACACCAATATCAGCCGCCTTAATGCTTGGTGCATCGTTTACACCATCACCAGTCATGGCAACAATCTTATCGTTTGCCTTCAAAGCTTTAACAATTTTAACTTTATGCTCTGGACTTACCCTTGCATAGACTTTATAATCACTTACAACACTTGCAAACTTTTCATCAGGAATTTTATTCAATTGTTCGCCTGTGATAACATGCTTTTTATTATTGCAAATTCCAAGTTCCTTTGCAATGGCAAAAGCGGTATCTTTGTGGTCACCAGTTATCATAACAACATCAATTCCAGCTTCTTTACATGTTTTTATTGCCTCGGCAACTTCCTTTCTTGGTGGGTCAATCATGCCAATAAGCCCAACAAAAACAAGGTCTTTTTCAGTGTTTTGAGATGTATAATGCTTTATTTCTTCTGTTTCCTTTTTAAAAGCAAAAGCAAGCACCCTCAAAGCCATCGAAGCCAACTCTTGGTTTTTATTCAAAATGGTTTCTTTGTCAGCACTTGTGAGTTTTCTAATTTTTCCATTGTCATAAACTCTGTTGCATCTTTCAATAACACTGTCAAGCGCACCTTTTGTGTAAACATACCTTTGGCCATCAACCAAATTGATTGTTGACATCATTTTTCTTTCACTGTCAAAAGGCACTTCGCCCACACGTTGATATTTGCCTTCATATAAATCTTTTCCTGCATCAAAAACATAACCACAATGCACAAGTGCAACTTCGGTTGGGTCACCAACGCAAACAAGGTTATCTTCCTCCATTTTGATTTGCACATCATTGCAGAGAACCATTGCTTTAACAAATTCTTGTATCGTTTTATTGGATTTTATAAGTTTCAAAGCAGGCTTTTCAGCATCATCTTCTTTTTCTTTATCTTTAAATATTTTGTTGTTAAAATCGAGATTGTTAAATTCATCAAGAGCATTATCAAACAAAAATGCTTTTTTAACGGTCATCTTGTTCATGGTAAGTGTGCCAGTTTTATCAGTGCAGATAACTTGCGTTGAGCCAAGTGTTTCAACTGCCGGCAATTTTTTAACAATTGCTCGCTGTTCACTCATTCTCTTAACACCCATAGACATTGTAACCGTGACACAGGCAGGAAGCCCCTCAGGAATTGCACAAACCGCAATCGCAATCGCCATGGTAAATGATGTCACAAAGCTTGTTCCCGTTGCAATGCCAATGATAAATATGATAACAGCCACAATCAAAACAATAACTGTTAAGTATATGCTTGTTATCCTTACACGCTTGGTCAAAGGTGTTTCTTCTTCCTTTATGGAATCAAGAGCAGAAGCAATTTTTCCCATTTCGGTCTGCATGCCAACATCCGTAACCACACCAACTCCACGGCCATAAGTCACAACACTACCCATAAAAGCCATGTTTTTGCGTTCCGCCAAGATTATGTCTTTCTTTAAAATAAGTTCAGCATCTTTTTCCACAGGTTCACTTTCACCAGTGAGTGCACTTTCTTCAATTTTCAAAGATTGAGTTTCAATAAGCCTTAAATCAGCCGGAACAATGTCCCCTGCTTCCAAAACCACAATATCCCCAATAACAAGCTCTTCGCTTTTAATTTTGTGAATCACTCCTTCACGAATAACCTTACAATATGGTTTTGTCATATTTTTAAGAGCCTGCATTGCCTGTTCACTTTTTCGTTCTTGAACATATCCTATGATTGAATTAATTAAAACCACAAGCATAATTATTCCAGCATCAATAAATTCATCAACGGTTTTGTTAATGATTCCAATCACAATACTAAGAATACAACTTGCAATAAGAACAAGAATTAAAACATCTTTAAACTGCCCCAAAAATTTAACAAATTCACTTTTTTTCTTTTTACCAGTTAATAAGTTTTTACCATTTTTTTGAAGCCTATCTTGTGCATCAATAAAAGATAGTCCCTGCGTTGAACTACCACTTTCAAGAAGCACATCATTTTTATCCTTACTGTAAACTTCAAGCATATAATATGATTATATCAAATTAATTTATTTTTACAAAATATTATTAAAAGATTTTTATACATTTATGCAATTTGTTATACAAAAATAAATAAATTTAACTTTTTATTTGTTTTACAATTTATTTTAACCTGTTTCTAAATCTGTGTATTAAGCCTTACCAATTTTATAAAATATAAGTTCATTTTTTTTATTTCCTATATTATAATTGCACTTTTCAGCAAAAAGGCAAAAAATAAACCCCACAAAAAGTGAGGTTTAATATTTTATTATTCTTCTTCGCTGTTGTCAGCATTGCCTTCTTTTTCTTCAATTTCAGCAATTTGTTCTTTAAGAGATTTGATTTCGTCTTTAAGCTCTGTGTTTTGTCTTTTCAAAACTTCATACATTCTTTTAAGTAATGGATATCTTTCTTCGTTCTTAGCCATAACTTCTTCGCAATGTTGAACAGAAAGTTTAAGTCCATCAAGTAAATCCAAATCTTCTGCCAATTTCTTAGCTTTTTCTTCATCTATATCAGCATAATTGTTAACGCCATACAAAACAACTTTTTGTTTAGCAACTAATGCTTCTTTACGACGAAGTTTCTTTTCATCATTTTCGTGAGTTTTCCAAACTTTGTTTAAAGGAATGAAATCTTTTTTGCATTGTTTGAAATCTTTTTCATTAGCTCTAAGTTTTTCTTCTGCATCAGCAAGTCTAGCTTTAAGGTCATCCAAGGATGATACTGGAACTTGAACAATTTCAGGTTGAACAGTTTCAAGAAGTTTTTGTTTTGCTTCTTCAAGTTCTTTGCACATTTGTTCATATCTTTCTTTTTCACGAAGAAGTTCTTCTTTTTCAGCTTCAAGTCTTGCAATCTCTTCTTCATGGTTGTCTTCTGGAACCTCGTCTTCTTCAACCTCTTCGTCAGCCTCGTCTTCTTGCTCTTCAACTTCTTCTGCTTCTTCTACTTCGTCATTGTCATCAACATCTTCTTCTTCAACTTCTTCCTCGGCATCAGCAGTTTCCTCTGTTTCTTGTTCAGTTTCTTCTGTTTCGTCTTCTTGAAGTCTTCTAATAAGTTCTTGTCTTCTTCTTTCAAGATATTCACGTCTTTCTCTGTTGATTCTTTCTTCTTCTGTTTCAACAGCTTCAACTTGTGCTTGTTCTTCTGTTGCTTTTACTTCATCAACATCAACAATGTTTCCTTCTTGTAAAAGTTTTGGTTCTTGTTTAACTTCTTCTTCAAAATGGAAATCTTCAACATTTTGATTTGAAACATTTTGATTAACATTTGTTTTATTTTCATCTTTATTATTTTTCTTAGAGTAAATTAAAATTGCTTCCCAGATGAAATACAAAATTAAGCTTGCAGCAACAACAACTCCCAAAATAATAAACACGGTTGAAATTGTAGATTCAATGCTTACGCTTAAAAGAGAATTTAACATATCACACCTTCCTTCTAATCTATCAAAGATTTTTGTTCAATCATATTTTACCATAGAACGCAATATATGTCAATAGCAATTTTTCAAAAATGGTGATTTTTTTAGAAAATTTAGTAAAAAAATGCATTATTTTAAGAAAAATTGAAGATTTTAAAGCAAAATTTTGATTTTTACACGTTTATATATATTATTATATATAAAAATTGATGAAAATTTCAACGTTTTTAAAGCAAAAAATGAAATTTTTTAATAATAAACAACATTTTTTATAAAATCAAAATTAGAAAAGTATAAAAATAAGACCGCAAAAAGCGGTCCATTTTGGTGGAGGCGTCGGGTTATGCTCCCGAGTCCAAAACATATTTACAAAACTTTTCTACATGTTTATTTTGTGATTAAGTTTCACTTTAAAGTCACCCACAAACAGGTTTTTAAAGCAATTCCTTAAAAATTTTTTATGCATACAAGGAAGAACTTTGCATAAAATTTTTGCCTAAACTGACACTTAAAATTTTATTGGCAAGATAAAAAGTAAGCGAATTAGATAATGCTCTAATCAGGCGTTATTTCAACTAAGCAGCGCAAGGCATAGCATTCATTGAAACAACATTATTATTTTCGTCTGCGTTTATTTACGCTTGTTCTTGTTTAAGGCGTAAGGACGAACCGCCACATGCTTTACATTTCATAAATTATGCTCTGTCGAAACTAAATCGCCCCCTAGTTTCAATGCTTGGATGCATATCTTTCAATATCTCTTTTAACAGCCTTATCCTTTAAAGTTTGACGTTTGTCATAAAGTTTTTTACCTTTTGCAAGTCCAATTTCCACCTTAACTTTTCCATCTTTGTTGATATAAAGTTTTGTTGGCATGATTGAAAAACCTTTTTCTTTTACCTGTCTTTCAAACTTTAAAATTTCATTTTTATGAAGCAAAAGTTTTCTTGTTCGCCTTTCATCAACTTTGAAAACATTTGCCTTTTCATAAGGTTTTATATAAGCATTTTTCAAAAACATTTCGCCATTTTTCACAACAACAAAACTATCTAAAATGCTCACTCCACCTTTACGAATTGACTTAACTTCTGCTCCCTGTAAAGCGATACCTGCTTCCACGCAATCAGAGATGAAAAAATCATGAAAAGCTTTTTTGTTGTTTGCAATTATTTCCATTCTCATCTCCTTAAAACATATTATACCACAACTATAATAAAATTGCAATATTTAACATATTACAACATTTAGTTACAACATGTCAAAATATTGCATAAGATTAAAAAATTTGTAAATTTTTAATTGTAATTAAATTTAATTAAAATCATAAAAATTCTCAAAAATTAGCATAAAATCAATAAATTTTTAAAAATTTTTGCATATTTAAGGTGTTTTTCTTGATTTTTGTCTTCTTACACCACTTTGAAATCTATATCTCTGCTGTGCAAATTCACGTTAGTAAGTTGAACTTTCACCTTGTCACCAATAGAGAAAACATTTCCAGAACCTTTAAGTTTTAATTGTTTTTCTAAGAAAATGTAAGTGTCGTCAGGAAGCCCCTCCATTCTAACCAATCCCTCGCAAGTGTTTTCAAGAGTAACAAAAATTCCAAAGTTAGTAACAGAAGAAATGGTCGCTTCAAAGACCTCTCCAATTCTGTCTTTCATAAGATATGCTTTCCAAAGGTCATCAACGTCACGTTCTGCCATATCAGCATTTCTTTCACACTCACTTGATTGTTCAGCAGAGTCAAATGTGAAAATATCCAAATCATCTTTTCTCTCAGGAGTTATTTTACCATGTAACCATTCTTTAATTATTCTATGAATAGTTAAATCAGGATAACGCCTAATTGGAGATGTGAAGTGACAATAGTTGACAAGTGCAAGCCCAAAGTGCCCAAGGTCTTTGTTAGAGTATTTAGCCTTTTGCATACTTCTTAAAAGCATTTTGTTAACAACATCTTGCGTGTTGGTATCTTCCACCATTTTAAGAATTTCTTGAAAATAACTTGGAGTGATATTATCTGGCACTTGTGGATATCTAACCCCGATACCTTTCAAAAAGTCACAAAGTGCAAAAACCTTTTCTTTGGTTGGCGCTTCATGCACACGATAAACAAAAGGAATTTTTAATTTATCAAAATGCTTTGCAACAACCTCATTTGCAAGAAGCATGAAGTCTTCAATAAGTTTGTGAGCTTCATTGCGTTCTCGCCTTGTGATATCAACCGCCATACCTTTATCATCAAAAACAAACTGAACTTCTGGAATCTCCAAATCTAAGGAACCACGCTTTGCTTGATTAGCTTCAAGTATATCACAAAGTTCTCTCATGGTTTTAAAATCATCAACCAAATCTTTTGTTTTTTCATTAAGTTTGTTTTCAGTTAATGCTTCATGAACTTCTTTATAAGTTAAGCGAGCCTTGCTTTTAATCACACTTTCACAAATTTTGTAGTCAATCACCTTGCCGTCAAAATCAACTTTCATAATACATGATAAGGTCAATCTTTCAACACCTTCATTCAAAGAGCAGATGCCATTTGAAAGCGCTTTTGGAAGCATTGGCAAAACTGATGTTGGAAAATAAACACTTGTTCCACGTCTGTAAGCTTCTTCATCGAAAACAGAATCTTGTGTAACATACTCCCCAACGTCTGCAATATGAACACCAAGTTCATAATATTTGTCAAACTTTTTAATGGAAACAGCATCATCCAAATCTTTGGCATCCGCACCATCAATGGTGAAAATCACTTCATTGGTTAAATCAAGACGCCCTTTTTTCTGTTTTGCAGAGATGGATTTTGGCAAATTTTTTTCAGCCTCCACAACAACGTCTGGAAATTCTTCAAAGAGGTTATGTTCTCTTATAAGAGAAAGTTCAAGTGTTTTCACATCATCATTCATGCCAAGAATTTCATCAACAACACATTTAACTTTTCCCTTGTCAGTTCTAACAATTCTTGCCATAACTTTCATGTCTTTTTTAAGTTTCATTCCAGTTTTAACAATAGGAAAATCAATTAATATGCGTTTGTTGTCTGGGTCCAAAAACAAATTACCAGCAACAATCTTAACAAGCCCAACAATATTTTTTAATTCTTGATAAACAGAAACGACTTCCCCATCAATTCCTTCATTGGTTTGGGAAATTATTTTAACAATTACCTTTTCACCATCAAGAGCACCCAAAGTTTTGTTTGCAGGAATGAAGATATCATCAGTCATTCCCTTCACCTTCACAAAACCAAAACCTTTGCTTGTGCCAGAATAGTCACCTTTCACATAGCCATGAGAAGGAATTGTAATAAACTTATTTTTTCTAATTTCAAAAACATCGCCATTTGACACAAGTTGGTAAAAAAGTTTTTTCACTTCTTCAACACTTGTTTCCATTGCAGATGAAATAAATAAAAACAGTTTGTCAATATTTGTAAAGACCAAACTATTTTTATTTAATAACTCCAAAATTTTTTCTTTTTTATTCATTATTGCCCACTATAAATAAGAATTGAAACAAAATAAAGAATTGCACAAACAAAAATTGTTATTGCCATAATAATGGTAATAAGCTTCAACTTTCCATCTCTTGAACTCCCCTTATTTTGTGCATAATAACTTTCTTTGATTCCAGTAATTGCCTCTGTTCCGCCACTATCTTCTGATTGGAAAAGAATTGTGATAATCATAACAAGAGCACATGCAAAGATAATGCAAAAAAGCACAATCCTGATAATTGGAAAAGAATCGGATATCCAAATTGGAATTTGAGTTTCATCAGCAAGTAACATACTCATAAAGTTCATAACATCTCCTTAATTTACGCAAACTTTGCAACGCAAAGAACAACTACCACTGCTATAAACAAAATTGCAAGCACAAGCTGTCCCCATTTAATTTTATCGTCTTTATTATAGTTATAAGATTTTTTAACAAAGACAGAGAGAAACAAAAGTCCACAAATAGCCAAAATTGAAACAACAATATAAAATGTGGTATCTGTCCAGGCATTGGTTATCCAATCGCTAAAATCTCCCCAAATGCTGCAAAGCATACTAATCATATTTTTCTCCTTGCTAGGTAATTTTAACATAAAAAATTAAATATATCAACTGTTTTTAATAATTTAATGCAAAAAAGATGTCAAACGGCAAAAAAATGGATAATAACAACTTCCAAAACATTTGCATTTTTTACTTTATATTGATAAAATATTTATTGAAATTATATAATGAGGTAAGAAGATGAATAAAACTAAAATAATATGCTCCATAGGTCCAGCTTGCTACAACGAAGAAACAATCACAAAAATGGCGCAAAATGGTATGAACGTTGCAAGGTTCAACATGAGTCATGGCACACATGAATCTCATAAAGCAATGATTGATGTGGTTAAGAAAGTTAGAGAAAAATTAAATTTGCCAATTGGAATAATGATTGACACAAAAGGTCCAGAAATCAGGGTTAAAGATTTTAAAGATGGAAAAATTTTCCTTAATATAGGCGACAAATTCACATTGACCACAAAAGACATTATTGGGGATGAGCACAAAGTAAGCGTAACCTATAAAGGGCTTCCAAAAATTCTTAAAACTGGCAGTAAAATTTTAATGAACGATGGACTTATCGAACTTGAAGTAAAGAAAATTAAGAATGATGAAGTTGAATGTGAAGTTAAAACAAGTGGCGAACTTTCGAATCATAAAAGTATCAATCTTCCTGGCATCAAAACAGATATGCCATATTTAAGCGAACAGGATAAAAGTGACATCTTATTCGCCAAAGAAATGGAAGCAGATTTCATTGCAATTTCATTCATAAGTTATCCGGAAGATGTTAAAGATGTAAGAAATTATCTTAAAAGTATAAAATTTACTAATGTCGGCATTATTTCAAAAATTGAAAGTGCAGATGGTGTTAAAAACTTTGAGAAAATACTAAGTTGCTCGGACGGAATAATGGTTGCAAGAGGCGACCTTGGAGTGGAAATTAATTTTGTTAAACTTCCAACTTTGCAAAAACAGTTCATAAAAAAATGTAACGCACAAGGCAAAATTTGCATAACTGCCACCCAAATGCTTGAAAGTATGATTCAAAATAAACGCCCAACCCGTGCAGAAATTTCGGATGTTGCAAATGCTGTATATGACAAAACAACTGCAATCATGCTTTCTGGTGAAACTGCCTCTGGAAAATATCCCGTTGAAAGTGTTTCCACAATGAGACAAATTGCAGAAGAAGTTGAAAAAGATATTCCTTTTAAACCTGTGGAATTTAAGACCCATAACACTTCTTCAAGCATTGGCTATGCCGTTTGCAGCTTGGCAGACACTGAAAATGTTAAGGCAATCAATGTTGTGACAAAAACAGGTGAAACAGCAAAATATGTAAGCAGATTTCATCCAGAAGTTCCAATCATTGCTTGCACACCAGATAAAAGAACATATTACAAAATGAGCCTTCTTTATGGAGTTGTTCCAGTGCTTGAAAAAGAATATAAAAATATGGATGATGTATTAAAAAATGGCATTGAAAGAACAAAACAAACAAAACTTGTTAAAGTTGGCGACAAAATTGTTCAAACAGGCGGAATGAAAGCTGGGAAAAGAGGAAGTAATCTCCTTATGGTTAAAAAGATTAAACAATAATTTCACAAAATAAAAAGCATTCTTTGATAGAATGCTTTTTTCTACTATCATCATTTCAAAATGTCAATATTTTTTCAAAAGCAATTTTGATTTTAAAGAATTATTTACAAAGCAATTAAAAGAAATTTTTGATTTTTTTAATAAAAATAATGAATTTTTATATAAATTTATTGTATAATTCCAATATGAAAAAAAGATTAGATTTAATTTTAACTGAAAGAAAGTTTTATAAATCAAGAGAAAAATCAAAAGAAGCAATCACATCTTCAAGAGTTTTTGTTAATGGAATTTTGGTAACAAAGCCATCAATGGAATTCGATGAAAATTGCGAAATTAATGCACTACCTTTTGAATTTGTGTCACGCGGTGGATTTAAATTACAAAAAGCCATTGAAGAATTTAAAATTGATTTAAAAGATAAAGTTGTTATGGATATTGGCGCTTCAACTGGTGGTTTCACTGATGTATGCCTGCAAAATGGCGCAAAAAAAGTTTATGCAATAGACACTGGAACATCCCAACTTGTTGACACCATAAAAAATAACCCAAAAGTGGTGGACCTATCAAAAACAAACTTTCTTACTCTTAATGCTGAAATTTTTCAAGATATTCAGTTTATTTGTATTGATGTTTCTTTTGTTAGTCTAACAAAATTCACAGAAAAATTAGCAACTGACTTTAAAAATGTTGAAATTGTTGCCTTAATTAAACCACAGTTTGAATGCGGTTTGGAGTATGCCAGAAAACACAAAGGAATTGTTAAAGATGAAAAAATGCATAAAAAAGTTATTGAAAACTTAAAAAAATCATTTATAAATGCAAATTTTAACATTTTAGGCTTAATTGAATCTCCTATAAAAGGTGGAGATGGAAACAAAGAATTTTTAATCTATGTTAAAAATTAAACATAAAAAATTAACTAAAAATAAAAGATCGTATTTAAAATACGATCTTTTTCCTACTATACAAAACTATGCATCTAACCTTTTAACTGTTAAAATACAACTTCCATTTGCCTGAACTGTTGTTGTTCCAGAAGGTGTGGCAGTTGTTGTAAGTGCTAAATCAATGGCATCACTTGCACTTAAATTAGCTATTGCAGAACATGTTAATGTTGCATTGAAAGTGCCACCACCTGTGGTTGTCACAGTTGCCGTGCTTGTTGTTACTGTTTGAGGAATTGCAGTAGTATTTTGCCTTGCTTCCGCACTGTAAGTTAGTTCTGCTGTTCCTGTTAAATCAATATTATATGATATTTCATAAACACCGGCCTCCGTAACAGTTATTGCATTAGCAGCATTTGTTGTGTTTAATTCTGGTAATGCAGTGTTTAATGAAAGTTGAACAAACGTATTTGCAGTTGTTAAAGTTGGAGTTTGTGTTGCATTGTTATATAATCCACCATATGCTGCAAGCCCATTTGCACCAGTTGGTCCAGTTGCACCAGTTCCACCTGTTGCACCAGTTCCACCTGTTGGTCCAGTTTCTCCCGTAGGACCAGTTCCGCCGGTAGGGCCTGTGGCACCTGTTGGACCCGTTGCTCCGGTCGGTCCAGTCACAGTGCTTCCTGTTGCCCCAGTGTCACCTCGTGGTATTGTAAAATTAAGTGTAACTGTTCCAGGTCCTGTCACTGTTTGAACACTTGCATCCGTACCTGGTGTTCCTGTTGTGGTTGTTCCAACAGTTAATGTGGTTGTTGTTCCAGTTGGACCCGTTGGACCAGTCGGCCCAGTTGGGCCGGTTGCTCCTGTTGGACCTGTTGCTCCTGTTATTGATGCGCCTGTTGGTCCGGTAGGGCCTGTGGCACCTGTTGGTCCGGTTGCTCCGGTTGGGCCTGTAATAGAAGCACCAGTTGGACCTGTCGGGCCTGTTATAGATGTTCCAGTTGCTCCCGTTGGGCCGGTTGGACCTGTCACACCAGTAGCGCCCGTTGGGCCAGTTGGACCTGTGGCACCTGTGCCTGATGCACCTGTTGGACCTGTGGCTCCTGTAGCTCCGGTCGGTCCAGTCGCACCCGTTGGACCTGTTGCTCCGGTTGCACCATTAGAGCCTGTTGGGCCAGTCGCACCTCGTGGTATTGTGAAAGTAAGTTCAGTTGCATCACCCACAGCTCTTGCTGAAACACTTGCATCAGTGCCTGGTGTCCCAGTAATTGTGGCACCAATTAAAACCGCACCTGCCCCATCAGCACCAGCTGGGCCAGTTGGACCAGTAGGCCCAGTTGGGCCGGTTGCTCCTGTTGGACCGGTTGGACCTATAACTGTTCGAATAGTAGGGACTCCATTATTTATGGTGCAAACAATTCTTCGTCCGCACCCATTATTACATCTATTAAATGCCATATTGTTCTCCCTATTAATAGGTTTTTCAACCTACTATATTATATTATTTTGTAATTAAACTTGTGAAAAGAAAGCTTGTTCACTTTCAAATTAATATCTTTATAAATCTCACATTCATTTGCGAGATAAATAAAAAAAGAAAGGAATATTCCTTTCTTTAAGTAAATTTATCACTTTAAACACAGCCATATTCACTGACCTTAATTGTGAACTGAACACCTTGAATGTTGGTGCAAAGATTTTGTGTAAGCATTCCAAGTTCTGTATAAGATTTAATTGTGCTTGTGTTTGAGCCTAAGTTTCTTGTGTAATATTGCTTTATGCCATTCCCCAATATGTCACTTACAAGGTCACTAAATTTAACCGAATACTTCGCTGAACCTGTCTTGTTGTTTAACACACTTGATATCTCATCTGCGGAAGAAATGAACATATTGGCAGACTGACTACTGCTTGTTATTCCTGTCCCAGAATAGGTTTCAACATTTGCACTGAATGCTGCTAAATAGGTTGTGGATGTTATGTTTTTCTTAAACTCGTCAAGGGTTGTTGTGACATAGCCTTGTCCACCACCAAGCCTACCTGATGCATATTGCCCCGCATACACGATGGTGTCTAATACTGCAAAGGTATCTGTGGTTGTTCCATAACCTGATGTTTGTGAAGAAGAATATGCAAGTCTCCACCTGATTGGTTCAACCTTATACCAGTTGTTTCCATACTTACAATACTCAACATTATTCACTTTCTTTGACACCATTGTTGTGCCATTGATGTAATAGGTAGCTCCGTTAGTGGAAGAACTATTAAGTTGTGAAATTAAGTTGCTATCTGTCACCTTTGTTTGTGGCATGTTTCCAATTTCCACATAATAGTATCCGCCTGCTGTGTCATATTTTGCCTCTAAGTTCGCTTGCCAGTGTGCATAGACTGTTAAATCACCGTCATATTTATATTTTTTATCTTGCCAATATGTGCCATTTATGCAAACTCCATTCGCATCATAAACTTGCTCGCCACCACTTGCTGATGTAAAGAAGCCAACGATGCTATACCCTGTCTTTGTTGGAAGTTGACCACTTATATTCCAACAATTCCCTCCATCAAAAATTAATTTTGGAGACAAAACTTGTGTGTCAGGTGTTCCACCATTACCTTTAATAGTTAAAGTGTATTGTTTTGCTGTCCACTGAGCAACAAGTGTAACGTTGCCATACTTTCCTTTCACACTTGTTCCGCTTGCATATGTTGTTCCACTGCTCCAATTTCCGGAAGTTGCGCTTGGCTTCCAACCATTAAATGTGTAACCTTTTCTTGTGCTTGAAGATAATGTTGATGTGCTTTCAATATTGTAACTTAGATTACTTGGCTTGCTTCCACCATTGCCGTCATATGTTATTGTGTATGTCACAACATTCCATTTAGCATATAGGTTCACCGTGGCTCCATTTGTGTTGGTTAAATTCTTAACACTTGCTTTGTCAGCATAAACAACCGAACCACTTGCACTTGTTGCCCAGCCTGCAAAACTGTATCCTGTTTTTGCAAATGCATTCGCTGTTAAGTTTTGTGCTTTATCATATGTAAAAGTTTGATTACTCATGCTTCCACTTGTTGAGCCATTGCCATTGAATTTAACATAATATGTGTTCGCAGTCCATTGTGCATATAAGGTTGCATTACCATTCCCAGAATATGATGCGCCATTATTATAATGTGTTCCAGTTCCAGCCGAATTTGCATTCCAACCATTCGCAGTGTAACCCGTGCGAGTTAAATTGTTAGATGCAAGGGTTACATTAAGGCCATGTGCTTTATACACCGCACTTGGTACACTTCCACCAGTATTCCCATTTCCATTGTAAGTGATTGTATATCTTTCTCTTACATAAACATTTATTGTTGCATCTGCTGTTGTTGACCAAGAGTATGTAAAGGAATTTGTCGAAGAACTTGTCGTTGCTGAACCATTCCCCATGTAATATGTGTATGAGCCGTTTACTCTTGCTATTGTAATTGTCTGTGAATTTGGTCTACAATAGGTAGAAAATGTAGATGAATTTCCAGTTGATATCGTTTGACTTAATCCTATTGTTGAATTTGTGGCTGTTATTGTTGTTGAATGTCCACTTGTGTAGTTTCCACTTGCATATTTAATTGTTAATGTGTAAGCTTTTGCAAATAGCCCATATATACTTGACCGAGCCGACGCTGTGAAAGAATATGAGGTTGACGTTGAAAGTCTATTCGTTGACTCATTTGAAATTGATGGGCTAGATGAATACCACCCTACAAACTGATAACCACTATTGGCAGTTGCAGTTAAGGTAACAGTTTTTGAATAAACAGATGCAAAACTATAAGCGGTTGAAGTTTCTGAAAGGGTATAACTACTTGCAGAATTTGATGTATTTGTATATGAAACCTTAATTGAACCGCCAGTTGTACCTTTACTTATTGTGTCATATGTTGTAGTATACCGGTTATACATTGTTATTAACTTATACCGCACGAATAAGGCTACTCGAGTATATGGAGCACCTGTAGTAGGATAAAATGTATAACTACTACTTGATGAAAGCGGACTTCCTTGTAGTGTTGAAGCACTTGTTGAATCAAACCAACCACGAAAAATATATCCACTTTTTGATGTAGAAGTTAATTTTACTGTACTATTATATCTTGCATAAAAACTATTATGATAAATAAGCGAAAAAGAAGAAGTAGAACCAGAAGTTTTTGTGTATGTTCCACCTATGGTACCACCAGCATTGCTATTATAAAAATTCGAATAATCACTTGTATAATAAGCATAAATTTTAATCTCTGGAGCATAGACTGCGTAGAAAGACACATTGGAATTCCAAGATGAACTACTCATACTCGCTCCCAATGAATATGTTGGCGTTGAAACATTTTTTGACGTAGCCCAACCTATTTGGGTATAGCCTTCAATATTAGAATCAAGCCTTCCAGCATATGTTGTTGCAACACCAGCAACTCTATTCTTGGTAAGACTTGAATATGAATTATAGGTGCCTGGACTTCCATATCTCCAAATATAATAATTGTGTTTATACTGTCTTCTAAATTTCATATACACTGTTCCCTTGGCATTATAATATATAGTACCAGATGGCTCAGTCGTTGACCATCCTCCATTTCCATTTAAAAAAACTGAAACATTGCTATTATAAGATTTATAACTTCCGTTATCAAAAGTATTACTAGTACTATACCCACAATAAATATAATCACCTCCAGTACCATTTTCATATACAAATATTTCAACAAATCTTCTATGTTGCCCAAAAAAAAGAATAATGCTTATAATAAAAATATGAACATTTATAAACTATTCCTGCACTTAACTCTCCTCCACTATTTATAGTAGGAGTTTTATCCCATGCAATAATTGTGTTTGGAGCATTGTGCCACATTACTTCAAGTAATTGAGCTGGTGAAGTTGTATTTGACGACGTTGTGGTAAACCCTGATGAAGTACCACTTGTTCTTATCTGGCAATAAACTGTAAAATTGTGATCTGTCTGAGCACCTGTTTCAACTTCTCCATCTTCATTATCATCATTTACATTATCTTCTTGTTCATTATTTTCTCCACTATCATTATTTTCGCCATTATTAGGCATTTGATTATCCCCTTCTTGAGAATAAGAATAATCACAGCCAGCAAGAAGAAAAGCACTGCCCGCAAGTGCAGTTCCAATGAATAAGAAAGAAAATATGCAAAGCAAAAACTTCTTCAAGATTTCTCCTTTTAGACAAAAATTTGAAAGTTTTTTAAATTTATTATGTATTCTTTTTATTATTTTGATTAATTCTTTACATAATTTTTAAGTTTTATACGTAAGCCTTGTTTGTTTCTAAAATTATTTTAGCAAATACCCTCCCCCCGAGTCAACTTTTTTGAGGTATTTTCATATATATTTTAACTCAATTAAGTATATAATTATATTAATTTACTACAAATTAATACAAAAAATAATTACTTACACTATTCAAAGCATATCAACAAAAAAAGAAAGGAATATTCCTTTCTTCATTTTTTAACTTTATAGCCACTCAGCTGGACATGTTCTGTTATTCTTAAACCATTCTGTTTCTTTCAAAATCAAATCATTATTGCTACACTTTATTGAAACAACTCCATTTGTTACTGAAAAAATTATATTTCCATTCATTGACTTAACTGTTCCTTGTGAATCCCAATCATCCTTTGGAACATAATTATCAACCACAACAGGAATATAAACTTTGTCAGTATATGGCGCAATATTATTTATAAATTCCTGTGTTGGAAATTGGTTTTCCGTGGCATCAGTGTATTCACTTGAACCAGCACAACAACAAACAACAACATATTCTGGACTAATCGCTTCCATTAATGTTGGAGTTGAAGATGTTTTTGAGCCATGATGTCCTGCCTTATAAAGCACGCAATGAGGCAAAGGTTCTCCAATATCTTCATAATATTCAACCAAATGTTCTTCCCCTGATTTTTCCAAATCACCAGTAAAAAGATAGTGATTATCCCCTTGATTGAACATTAAACAAACAGAGTAATTATTTTCATCACTAGTAGTATTTTCATAGTAATAATTATACAAAATTTCCATTTCAACACTAGGCGAAATTTGATAAATTCTTTGAGCCCCACCTTCATTGTTATAACATTCAAGTGCAGTGTAATGTTTTGCTCCGCTTTCAGCAACTTCATTATCTCTCGCCTCTCGATATTTATTTAAAACAAGTGTATCCTTATTTGTCAATGGAAAATCAATAATAGTTTCAACTTTATAGTGGTCAAAAATACCTTCTCTTGTGCTTGTTCCAGAAAATGCAGCAATATGGTCTTGGTCGGCATGAGTTGCAATCACAAATTCAAGTGTGTTATCTGTCACATATTGGTCAACATAGTTAATTATTGTGGTTGAACATTCATAACGAGAGCCTGCATCAATCAAAATATCAGTGTCACCACTTTTGATGTAAATACAATCACCCGTCATTGTGTTTCCAAGTTCCATAAAATGAACCTCAAAATCGCCACTAACAAAAATGTCACTTTCAGGCTTATTTATGTAAATATAAACAAAGCCAGAAGCAATAAAACCAACAATTAATGCTAAAATGCATAAAATTGTTGTCACAACTTTTGTGGAAGTTTTGGTTTTCTTACTCATCACCTTCACCTCCAACAACTATAATGTAACGATACTTAACCACACCATTATATCTAAAATTGTCCACAGTGTATTTAATATAATAGCGCCCTTCTGTTGTGTTATCAATGTTGTTTTCAGTTTTGATATCTGCTGAAATATCTTTGCCAAAACTAATCGCAACTGCACCCTCATCTTCATAAACTTCGCCAACATTGAGGGTTATAGTTTGCTCGCCAACAATTTCAAATTTATCATTTCTTGTTATGTATTTTGTGGTGAAATACCCACCAACTGCACCAACAACCAAAAATATAACAATCAGCAAAAAGGCAACAGGATGAGCTTTCTTTTGTTTTTCAACTGCTTTTTCCACTTTTGATTTTTTTGCCATTTAAACTCCTAATAAGTGTGATGACTAATACTTAAACATTTTATCATATTAAAAATTTATTTCAAAACATATTAAATAAAAAAATATGATAGAAATTTCCCATCATATTTTTTGAAAAACATATCTATTAACCCATAAGGAAACCTTTAATAATCATGTTTTCCGCTTCCTCTTGATTTAAACCAAGTGTCATTAGTTTTATAAGTTCATCCCCTGCAATTTTTCCAATTGCGGCTTCATGCACAAGAGAAGATTCACTATCTTTTGCATCAATCATAGGAATTGAAATAATGCGAGCATTGTTCAAAAGAATGCCATCACATTCAACATGCCCAAAACACTCATTTGCACCAATTAAATTTGACTTAAATTCCTGATAGGAATTATCCTTTGCAACACTGTGACTTACAACTTCCACCTTAGATTTTTTTCCAACTAAGTTAACCTTAAAAAGAGTTGTTGCGGTTTGATTTTCTGTTGTTAAGATATTTTCTTGTATGTGCAAATTTGCATTTTCTGCAAGTTTTGCAAATGTTTTTCTTACGGATGATGTTACCCCACCAAGTTGCAATGTTTCAATTTCCATTGAAGAATTTTCTTTTTGATAAATCTTTGTTATTGGGTTTAAAATCTTTCCACCTTTTCCAGTTCCTTCGCCCACATGTCTTTCAATATATTTAACATGTGAGTTTTTTGCCAAATGGAAGGAGTGAATGCCATTATGTGTGCTTGTTTCGTCAGTATTATTGTGGATACCGCAACCAGCCACAATCACAACATCAGCATTTTCGCCAATATAAAAGTCATTATACACAAGGTCATTAAGCCCACCAACAGTAATTATAACTGGAATATGAACAGCTTTATTTTTCACATTTGGCTGAACAATAATATCTATACCATTTTTATTTTTCTTTGGAACGATTTCAATTTCCTTGGTATTTTTTCTGTCTAACACCTGCCCGTTTTTTCTTATATTAAAAGCGCCAAGAGAAATCTTGTGTAAATCTGAAACCTTTTCCAATAACATCTCATCAATCTTGTCCATTAACACCTCTCAATTTTCCACAAGTTCTTGTTTGAATAAGTGGTTTTAATTCTTTGTATTTTCCAACTTTTTCAACTCTACCATTTTTAAGCAAAATAACAACATCAGCAATTTCCAAAATTTTGGCTTGGTGGCTGACAATTATTGTGGTTGTATCCTTTAAATTTTTAAATATATTTGTAAGGTTATCAAAACTCCAAAGGTCAATTCCTGCTTCTGGCTCATCAAAAATATTTAACTTTGCTTTGCGCGACAAAACCATGGCAAGCTCAATTCTTTTAAGCTCACCGCCAGACAACTTGTCATCAAGAGGACGGTTAATATAATCTTTTGCACAAAGCCCAACCATGGAAAGATAATCACAAAGCGAATTAAAATCATTGTTTTTTCCAGAGCTTATGTTAAGTAAATCTTTAACTTTAAGCCCTTTAAAAGTTACAGGTTGCTGGAAAGCATAACCAATTCCAAGCCTTGCCCTTTCATAAATTTGCTTGGATGTTATATCTTCACCATTTAAGAGAATCTTTCCAGAACTTGCTTTAACAATGCCCATAATAATCTTAACAAGTGTTGATTTACCACTTCCATTTGGTCCAGTGATAACATAGATTTTCCCATCTTCAAACTTCAAGTTGACATCTTTTAAAATATCTTTTTCGTTGTTGTCATCAACAACATCAAAACTTAAATTCTTTATTTCTAACATATGAAAATTATATCATTAATAAAAATTCTCTGTCAACTATAATAAAATAAAAAGCCGACAACATTCGGCTTTCATAAATCAAAAATAAATGAATCAAATTTAAAACTACGCATTAAAGTGCATGTTAACAGCATTAGGAACTTTTGGCAAACCTGGCATCAACATAATTTTTCCGCAAATCACAACCACAAAACCTGCTCCATTTTTAATTTCAATATCTTTAATATGCAAAATAAAATTTGTTGGCCTACCAAGAAGTTTTTCGTCATCACTAAGGGAATATTGTGTTTTTGCAATGCAAATTTGAAAATTTTTAACAATTTTCTCATATTTTTTCATTTTTTCTTTTGCAACACTTGAAAACTCAACACCGCTTGCCCCATAAACTTTTTTTGCAACACAACATATTTTTTCTTTTAAACTGTCCTTATCACTATATGCATAATGAAGCTTTTCCTCATTTAAATTTGATAGAACCATTTTACATAGTTTTTCACAACCCTTGCCACCTTCAATGAAAGGACTGCAAATTTCACAAGGAACCTTCAAATCTTCACAATGCTTTCTAATTTGTTCTAAATCATTTTCTTTATCACTTTCAAATTTATTTATTGCAACAACGCAATTTTTGTTGAAAACATTCTGGATATTGCTTATATGTTTGTCAAGATTTTCAAAACCTTTTTCAATGCTTCCATGCTCTTTCAAAGCCTTAACTGTAACAACCACCACAACACCGGAAGGATTAAGTCCTCCCAAGCGGCATTTGATATCGAAAAATTTCTCTGCGCCAAGGTCAGCACCAAAACCTGCCTCTGTCACAACATAATCTGCCAAACTTAAAGCGGTTTTTGTTGCAATCAAACTGTTGCATCCATGGGCAATGTTAGCAAACGGCCCACCATGAATAATTGCTGGTGTGCCATGTTCTGTTTGCACCAAATTTGGGTTAAAAGCATCTTTCAAAATAATTGCCAAAGCATTTTCAGCCTTTAAATCTCGTGCATAAATTGGCATGTCATTATCATTAAAACCAACAATGATTTTTCCAAGCCTTTCAAGTAAATCGTTGTAATTTTTTGCAAGACAAACTATCGCCATAATTTCACTTGCAGGAGTTATAACAAAATTTTCCTTTCTTGGAAGGTTGTTTTTAAGTTTTTCTTGATTAATAGTTATTTCTCTCAAAGCTCTGTCGTTTATATCCAAACACCTATGAAAAACAACTGTTTTAATTTTTAAGTCATTCCCTTGAAAAATATGATTGTCAATCATGGCACAAAGAAGATTGTTTGCAGATGTAATTGCATGCATATCGCCAGTAAAATGAAGGTTGATATCTTCACTTGGAACAATAACTGATTTTCCACCACCTGTTGCCCCTCCTTTCATTCCAAACACTGGACCAAGCGAAGGTTCACGAAGCGCAAGGCAAACACTTTTCTTTAAAAGCGAAAAAGCATCCGCAAGCCCTATTGCAACAGTGGTTTTTCCTTCACCAGACTTTGTTGGATTAATTGATGTGACCAAAATAAGTTTGCCTTTTTCGCATGAATTAACACTTTTAATTTTTGCTTTAAAATCTCCATATTTTTCAATATCGTCACTTTTTAGTCCCAACTTTTTTGCAATCAAAGAAATATTTTTCAATGAAAACCTCCATTTTAAAATTAAAAAATAATTAAAAATGCTAAAAAATTAATATAAAAATTAAAAAAACTATATTTTTTTATTAATTTTATAATTTTCTTGATGAATGACATGTTAAAAATATTATTTGATAATTTTTAGAAATTTCATTTAAAATTTCTTGTGCAATTTTTAAATTCTTGTCATCCAAATTGATAAAAGGGTCATCCAAAATTATAAAAGGTTTTTCTTTTTTATAAATCAAATCAATAAGTGCAAACCTTTTACATATTTGCACAAGGTCTTGCAGCCCTGCACTTAAATAACCTTCTTCCAAATAGTTGTTTTTCAAAAGCATATTAAGGTCACTATTCACAACAATTTGATCTTTAACAAAAAACTTGCTGTAAAATTCATCAAATTTTCTTTGCACAGGCTCAACATAGCGTTTTGACAAATCGTTTCCAGAATTTGTTAAAAACTCCTCAGTCTTATCTAAAATCTTTAAATTATTACTGAAAAGTTCATAATTTTCTTTATCTTCTTGAATTTTATCATCAAGTTCCATTATTTTTGTTTGAAGAAGAGAAACTTCTTCTTGATAATGTTTTATATCATTTTTTGCTTTTACTTTTTCATTGCCATAAGATTCAATGCATTTTGCAATTTTCTCATAATTGGCAACGAAAGCATTTACATTCCCGCCTAAAAGATTTTCAATCTTGAAATTTATTTCTTTAAGTTGTTTGCTTTTTTCATTAATCTGTATATCAATTTTTTTAAGTTCTTCAAACTTTAAATTTTGATTGTCTTCCTCAATATCTAATTTTTGCTTAAATCTTCTTAATTTCATAATATGCAAAATTATAAACAAAACACCAACCACAAACAAAACGGCAAATCCTGCAATTAAAAATACTGAATTTAATGCAAAATAAACTCCAAGCGAAATTAAAGAAAAAACGACAAAAATAATTGATAAAATTAAAAAAATATTATTTATTTTTAATTTTTTATTATTTTTTTGAGATTTTTCTTCATTTTTTATAGATTTTAAATTATTTTTTTCTTTTTCTTTGTCATTAATATAAAGTTCAAGAACAGATTTTTGTTTATCTAAT
Organism: uncultured Clostridia bacterium; assembly: GCA_944383685.1. Taxonomy (GTDB): domain Bacteria; phylum Bacillota; class Clostridia; order Christensenellales; family UBA1242; genus Caccovivens. The sequence goes on from CALWQM010000012.1 coordinate 88,306, forward strand.
TCTTCAAACTCATCCTTCTTATCATCAAGATTTTTTTGTTCGTTTTTGTAATATAAAATCCTTTCATCATATAAAGCCAAATCACTTTCGCATTTTTTTATCTTCTTGTTATATTCATTTTCTTGCAAATATAAAGTGTTTAATTCCCTATTTTCTTTTTCAAGGTCAATTGTTTTTAATTGAGCTTTTATATCTTTTCTTTTCACCTTAATCTTTTCAATCGCCTTAGTCAGTGAATCCAAATCATCCCCACTAAGTTCCCCTGTTGATAATGTTGCACGAATATCATCATTAACTTCACTTTCCAAATGCTTTTGTCCAAAAAATATTGTGGCGTCAAATGTGTCTTTTCCAACATTAAAAAGTTCTTGTCCAATGTCACTTGAAAAAGCCTTTGATGGCATATTGTTTTCAGCATCAAAAAGATAAAATTCATCTAACGTGCTTGTTCTGTTAAAAACACGCCTAACAATAAATTTTCCCTTGTCGCAACTAAAAACTATTGAACCACCATATCCACCTTGCATACCAAATGGTTGATATTGAGTTCTATCTGTGAGCTTAGAGTTTTTTCTTGCGTTTGCACCAAGTCCATAAAACATCGCCTTAATGAACATTGCAAGAGTTGTTTTTCCAAAGCCATTTTCTTCACAAATAGAATTTAAATGTTCGTCAAATTTAAGGTCAACATTTTTCAATTTTCCAAAAGCATCAATGTGGCAAGATATTAATTTCATATAGACAAATCCTCCCCTTTCAATGCTTCCAGCCCAATTGTGGCAATCTTTTCTTTTTCTGCATCTTGTAATGTTTTATCTGCATAAACTGACCTTAAAAATTCGCCTTTTAAAGAATAGGTTTCTTTTGAATATCTTTCAAAATCAAATTCAGTTTGCGATTCATCCACAACTTCAAAATGAAAAAACTTATTTTCAAACTCAGCCTTAATCATGTCAACTTGAATTGGATTTTCTTCTTTATGTTTACCTTTCAAAACAACCTTAACAATATCATCCTTTGATAAATTAGACAAGATTTCATTCAATTTGTTAACTATTTGGAAATGGTCAATGTTTGAAGTGATATTAAGTTCAATCACCCTGTAATCATATCTGCTAAATGGAATAAAACTTGAAGTCATTTTTTTGTTCTCTATTTCAAGCAAATAGAATCCTTTTTTTTCTCCAATTTTGCTTGCATCATTGAAATTTTTACCTTCTAAACAGCCACTAAATCTCCAAATTCCCCTTTCATCAATTTTGCCACTACCACCTAAATGAATATGCCCAAGTGCCAAATAGTCTATGTTTTTTCCAACAAGTTTATTTGTGTAAATGCCATTGAAATACTGGTCAGCTGTATTAACAGGTCCATGCAACATCAAGATGTTAAATCTATCTTTGTCAAAATTCACAGTGGAATAAAAAGAATCCATGATAAACCTTGGCAAGGATACCCCGCCAATTGTCACCTCATCATCAACATCAAACTTTTTAAAGTTTTCACCAAACAAAATGAAATTTGAGGGCTTTTCATCAGCACCAAATGGGGAAAATTTTTCATCATGATTACCCCAAACATAAAAAAATTTGATGTTTGGATGATTTAAAATCACCTTTTTAAACAATGAAACAGTGTTTTTTGTTGGTGATGGAACATCAAAAGTGTCCCCACAAAGAAGAATTGCATCAACCTTGTTATTTTCAGCAAAATTTGCTAAATCAATAAAGTTTTGAAGCATTCTGTTTCTTTTTATTTTACGCTTTTCAACACTAAGTCCCTTCATTTCTTTAACTTCAATATGAAGGTCTGCACAATGGATTATTTTCATAATAATAATTATATCAAACAAACTCCAAAAAACAAAATGAATATTAACCCAAACATAAAATAAAAAAGAACCTTGAAAAAGGTCCTTTTTTGTCAATCAAAATGTCAAATTGCATCTTTTAAATTATATTCCACATTTCCATTTGTTTTGATTACTATTGTTGACTTTGCATTGGAAGTTGAACTTTGAATATTTAATGGGTTCTTTGTGCCTTCATAACCAATATTAACAGCAATCTTGTCGTCACCCAATTTTTCACTTTCATTATCTTTTTGATATGCAGTTGAAATAAATGTTGCTTTATTTGTGACATTGAATGTGACTTTCCCTTCTGTGGTTGTTATGTTGATGTTGTGATTAAGTTCACCCTTCATCCCAACAGTGATATCAGCATATTGAGAAGTTAAAGTGTCAGTTGCACCATTTCTTTGATCAGCAAAATTAATCACCATGCTTCCATCATTCATATCTATGTTAGCAAACCCTGAAAGTTCCTTTATTTCAACATATCCACTGATGCCATTAACATTTGCATAACCTGTTAATTTATCAATAATGACATCAGGACTTGCATCATTTTTTGAACTCATTGAAAAGTCACCAATAATTTCACTGATTCTTACATTAGGAGAAGCAATTTTATCTTCGCTTGCTGTGAAAGAAATGTTTCCTTTAATTGTTCCAATCTTATAATTTCCTTCATAGCAGTTGATAGAAGTGTTTTGAGCAGATATTGTTCCAATCACAATGCTTCCTCTGTCATTTTCAATGGTAAGAGTTCCATTTCCAGTTTGAACTAAATCATAATTAATTTCACCCTTATTTGTTCTTAATTTAATGTTACCAGAATTGATAACCAAACCTTTTGCATTTTTATCTGTTGAATTAATTGAAACATTGTTGCTGTTTGCAGAAATTAAACCATTATCAGTTGTGAAACTTATGTTATTAGTGTTTGCAATTTGAGAATTTGAATTTACATAAATATTGCCAGATGTTGTTTCTGCTGTAATTGACTTTGGAGCAACTGTGTGTGACCCAGGAGAAGTGCTTCCAATTATAACATCACCACTTGTTGTGCTTATTTCAAAATCAATATTGCTGTAATCACCACTTGTTGTAACAACTTGATTTTGTTCAATCCAAGCAATGTTAACAGTGATTGAAACTTCACTGGACATATAAAGGAAACCAACAGGCTCAACAACAGAAATTGTTAATACGCTGCCCTGTTGAGTTACACTGTAAGAGAAATCTCTTGCTTGTGCGCTTGTTGCAAAACCTTTTGCATTATTGACAATTTGAATACAATCTTTTTTGATGTTTTCATGACGTTGAATTGTTACATCAGCCATAGAACAATCAATTTCAATTCTTGTTAAGTTGTTAAAATCAATATCCGTTTCCGTGTCCGTGGTTTTTGTGATTTGATGAGTTCCATCACCAGTAAAATATTGCATCCAAAGAATGGTTTTCCCTGGATTAAAAAGCAATACAACAAGAATAATCAAGAAAATGGCAATAAGAAGCAAAACGAATAAACCAAAATAGAAGAAAAAGCCTTTTCTTATTCCGCCTTGTGCCATGATACCTCCTTAATTAATAATCTATATTTATCTCTATACTTTAATTATACCATTATTATCAAGTAATGTCAAGGATAGGTCGGTTAATCAAGAATAGCCTTAATTCTTCTTATTCCAGCAGATGAACTTTCTTCTTTAACAATTTTTAAGTGATGAAGATCTGCTGTGTTTTTGGCATGTGGTCCGCCACAAATTTCCTTACTTACATCGCCAATAGTGTAAACCTTAACAACTTCGCCATATTTATTTTCAAAAACACCAACAGCGCCACTTTTTTTTGCATCATCAATGCTCAATTCTTCATAAGTCACAGGAATAGCTTTTGAAATTGCATCATTAACAAAATCTTCAAGTTGTTTAATTTCTTCTTGTGTCATTTTGTGGTCAACATTAAAGTCAAGTCTAAGTCTTTCAGGAGTGATATTTGAACCTTTTTGCATAACTTGTGGTCCAAACATTTTTCTTAAACCAGCCATTAAAAGGTGCGTTGCTGTGTGAAGACGAGCACTCTCTTGTGAAGTATCTGCAAGCCCGCCTTTAAATGTTCCAGCAGAAGCAGTTCTGCTTTTTTCTTGATGTTCTTCAAAGGCTTTTTTATAACCTTCCTCATCAACATCATATCCTCTTTCCTTTGCAAGTTCCTTTGTAAGTTCAAAAGGAAAACCAAAAGTGTCATAAAGTCTAAAACAAGCCTTACCAGAAATTATGTTTGGCACAACTTCACCTTTTTGCTTTGCAAATTCTTTATGTTTTTCAATGCCAAAAATAACCTTTTCAAACTCTTTATGACCTTCTTCAATAGCCTTAGAGAACTTTTCAACTTCCTTATTGAGTTCGTCTTTAATGAATTGCCTGTTTCTCTTAATATCGGCATAATCTTCACCATGCCTATCAACATACATATCAATAATGTCATTAAAATATTTAACATCAAGACCAATATTTCTTGCACAATTAACTGCACGGCGAATAAATCTTCTTAAAATATAACCCTGCCCAACGTTTGAAGGAACAACCCCTCTTTCATCTCCCAATATAAACATTGAAGAACGCAAATGGTCAGTTATAATTCTGTATGAACGAGTGGAAATTTCGTTCTCTTCATATTTGACTTTTGCTTTTGAATTGATAAAGTCAATAACTTGCTTTAAAATTCCGCAATCATAAACAGTTTTTGAGCCATTCAAAATCATAACTGTTCTTTCCAAGCCCATCCCAGTGTCAATGTTTGGTTTAGAAAGTTTTTTAACAGATTCACCTTCTTTTTCAACAACAAATTGCATGAAAACATCATTCCAAATTTCAATATATTTTCCGCAATCACAAGCAGGAGAACAGGTTTCACTGCATTTTGGCTTGCCAGTGTCATAAAACATTTCTGTGTCAGGTCCACATGGTCCAACACCACCACCAAGTGCCCACCAGTTGTGGTCTTTATCTAAATAGAAAACATCTTTAATTCCACAATCTTTCCATGCTTTGTAAGCAACATCATCTCTTGGTGCAGTTTTATCCCCAGCAAAAACAGTTGTTGCAAGCCTTTCTTTTGGTATCCCCAAATATTTTGGACTAGTTAAAAACTCATAGGAATATTTAATCATTTTTTCCTTGTCACATTCACCTAAAAACCAGTTGCCAAGCATTTCAAAAGATGTCAAGTGACTTCCGTCCCCAACTTCGTCTATATCAGTTGTTCTTATGCATCTTTGAATATCACAAATCTTGTTACCTTCTGGATGTGGTTCCCCCAACAAATATGGCACAAGTGGATGCATACCAGCTGTTGTGAAAAGCACAGTTGGGTCGTTTTCAGGAATAATGGAATAACCAGCAATACGCTTAAAACCCTTACTTTCAAAAAAATCAAACCATTTATTTTTAAGTTCAATATCAGTAATCATAATTTCTCCTAGTTAACTCTTATATTTTAGCAAACAAGTGACAAAAATGCAAGTAATTAGATAAATTATATAATTTTAATAAACAATTTCAAATTAAATTTAAGTGAAATAAAAAAGAGAGATTGCTCTCTCTTTACTATAAATATTGAATTTTTTAAAGTGGTAAATCTTTCTTTTCAAAGCAGAACACTCCAACAATAAATGTCAAAATTCCAATAAGTGCCAAAATTCCAAATTTCCATAAGAAGTCCATACCACCAGATAGGATAGATGTTGCATCAAAAAGTGAAATTATTGACAAATAGTTAAAGAAGTTCATTTGGTCTATTCTCATAGCAGCAGGCACAACGTCCGAACCGAACAACCCTAATATTGTGCAAACAAGCATCAGTATGGAAATTCCACCACCTATCGACATTGAATATTTTGAACGATTAAAAATTGAAGAACACATAAAGCAGAAACCTGCAAAGGCAAACATTGTTAAGAATGCGCCAAGGTTAAGAATTAATATTTCAGCAAAGTTAATGGTAAAGTTATTTCCACCAACTACCCAAATTGAAACCACACTGACAACTGTAACAAGTAAGAACATTGCAAGAAGAGATAACATTAAGTATGTCATTTGGGTCACTGTAACAGTTCTTCTCTTTGTTGGAGTTGAAAGAACATATGCCATTGAACCACTGTCAACTTGCCCAGCAAGAAGCCCATTTGCAACCATAATTACATATACCATTGGAAGCAAAATTCCTGCAACACGATAGAAAAGGTTACCGATAATAAGCCCATACATATCCATTTCACCAAGTTCTTTAAGAGCCGCTGCAACCTCCTCATCAATTTGGTCCATAATGCTTGCAGATGCCTGCTCTTTTGCACTTGCTTTTTCCTGTTCTTCTGTCATATCAGGATATTTTTCTGCATTACCATATTCTTGAAGCCAAAGTTCATATGTGCTTATTGCAGTGTTTGAAATAACTTTTGAAGCCACAGCATATTGCTCTGCTGCTGATTTTTCTTCATCGGTTGAATCGTCAGTGATATTGAAAGTTGCTAAAACTTGATCATAGATCATTTGATTAACATAAGTATTAGCTTCTTCTTTGAAATCATCTTTTGAATAAACAAAACCTTCTTCCGCAGATTTAGTTTTGTATGATTGCATAGCTTGGCTGGCAAGTGCCCTTGCAGCTAAACTTGAAGCTGTGGCCAATTCTTCTGTTGAGCCCTCTTGCTGCATATACATTTCATATGCATTATCTTGAACATATTGAAGAAAAGCATTTTCAATTGCTGTTACCCTTGCCTCTGTTTCTGTCAATGTTTTATCACTTTCATAGGCCATAACTGTTACTGTTAAAAATTGTTTAATTTCACTTTCGGACAACCCGAGAGAACCGATTATTGGGCCAAATGACCCTTCTGTGAAATATAAGTAAACATCTTCAACAGTTTGCTCTCTAATTTTAACTAAATCGTCCTCTGTTGGCTCTGTTCCTGAGTTTGCATCAACAAATTCTTGATAGTTTTGTTCATATTCTGTTTGAACTTGCCCCCACATCATATTTATTGCTATTCCACCTGGAATTGCACTCATTGTATCAACACCATTTTCAAATTGGGTTGTTGTTAAGTATAATTCATAACTGTCAACTGAATTAGATTTAAGAACTGATTCTTGGTCTGCTTGTTGAAAAACACCTTTAAGAGAGTCACGAATATTATCAATCGCCAAACTGCCAAGTGCAATGATAACAATAGCAAGCATAACACAAGTGGCAACAGTCACACATGTCCATTTAACCCAGTTTGCTTTCATTGATTGTTTAAAAAGTGCCTTACTAAACATTTTCTCCTCCTTTTAATCTCTCTGCGAGAATTTCCTTAAAATGTTTCTCCAAATTAAACTTAACTTCACTGATGAATTTAAGGTGGTAATTTTTAAGAACTTTAAACAGATGATTAATTTTTTCGTCTTCAATTTGAATTGTCACCTGAGAATACTTTTCTTGGTCACGAATAATTTTAAATTTAAGTTTTTTGAATTTTTTATATTCTTCTTTATCCAAAAATTCAATCTTATATGCCTTTACATTGGAATTTTTAAGCGCATTAATATCAGCAATATCAATTATCTTTCCATCAAAAATAAGAGCCACACGGTCACAAGTTGCTTCCAGTTCATCAAACATTTGGCTGCTCATCAAAATTGTTTTACCTTTTTCTTTTTCTTCTTTAATGAGTTCCAAAAATGTTTCTCTCATAAGAGGGTCAAGCCCAGTTGTTGGCTCATCCAAAATAAGAATTTCCTTATCTGCCATAAGTGCCGCAACAATTGCCGTTTTTTGTTTCATACCCTTGCTCATTCTTTTAAGGTTCGCAGAAGGGTCAAGTTGAAGACGCTTAATAAGTGAATTTGTGTAATCCAAATTTTTAATGTTTAGCAATTCCGCTTGTGCTTTGAAAAATGCAATACCCGTTGTTAAATCTGGAAAAGCAATTTCGCCAGGAACATAGGACACATATTTTTTAATTTCACAAGAATCTTTCCAAGCATCCATTCCTAAAACTTGAACACTGCCTTTTTGTGGTCTAATAAACCCCATAATATGACGAATTGTTGTTGTTTTACCGCTTCCATTTGTTCCCACAAAACCAAAAGTTTCGCCACGCTTAATGTCAAAATTCAAATCAAAAATACCACGATTTTGCCCATAATCTTTTGTGAGGTTTGTAACTTTGATTACTTCTTCTTTTTCTTCCATTTAACCCCTCCAAAATCTTTATCTTCACGATAGAACTGCATAAAGTAATCTTCCAGTGTAAATTTGATTTCTTTAAATGACTTAATTTTAAAATCACTTAAAATTTCCACAATTTTGTTGATACTTTCATCACGACAAGCAATTTCGACTTTTAATTTTTCATCATCTTTGTTTTTAACACCATATTTTTCAATGTTTTCCATTTTAAGTTTTGCTTTTGGCAAAGTTTTTAAAAATCTATCATACTCAGCCTTATCCTCAAAGAAAACTTCGTAACTTTTATTTTCATTATGCTTAATAAGGTTTGTTTCAAAAGTGGAAACAATTCTTCCATCTTTAATAATTGCAATTCTATCACAAGTTGCTTCAACTTCATTAAAAAGGTGGGATGAAAGAAGAATTGTCTTTCCTCTTTTCTTTTCTTCTTTAATAAAATTAATGAAATTTTGTTGCATAACAGGGTCCAACCCACTTGTTGGCTCGTCTAAAATTAAAACATCGGGGTCATTCATAAAAGCGGCAACAATGGCAAGTTTTCTTTTTTCTCCAAGACTCATTGTTTTTGTTTCAATGTTTGGATTCAACTTAAATTTATCAAGAAGATAGTCCAACCTTTCGGTGTTTTTACAATGCCTTAAATCTGCCATCATTTTAATAAATTCCACCCCGGTAAGCCCTTCCGGCAAAGCAATTTCACCTGGCAAATAACCAACATTGGAAAGAATTTTATAGTAATTATGAAAACTTTCCATTCCAAAAACTCTTGTTTCGCCTTTTTGAGGACGAGAAAAGCCCATAATGTGACGAATTGTTGTTGATTTTCCAGCACCATTAGGCCCTAAAAAGCCGAAAACTTCCCCTTCCTTAACAGCAAAAGACACATCAAACACACCTCTGCCATGCCCATAATCTTGTGTCAAATTATCAACTTCAATAATGTTCATGTCTTTCGCCTCCTCTTTTATTTTTATGCAAAAAATGATTAAAGCGTATTATATATATATTATATCTAATTAAATTGAAAAAAGCAATTAAAAACAAATTAATTTAAAAAATGAAAAAGAATAACCAAAATGGTTATCCTTTATTTTTCTTTGGACATCTTTTTTGCTATTTCAATTTGCTTATTATCCACCCCAGCATACTTTTGAATAATGTATGCCATGTAATTATTAAGTGGCAAGTCATCAATATCTTTAAGTTCCTCTTTTGTTAAAGAATCAATGGAAAGACATTCTTTGTTTGAATCATTTTTCAAAATTGAAAAGGACTGTCTTTTTATTGATGTATCTTTTAAGTCACATGTTGAAAAATATAATTTGCTTTCACTTTCAAACAAATCTAAATCTCGAACTTGTTTACCGATACGGTCATAAATTGCTTTAATTTTTCCATTTACAATTGTTTTATCTTGCAATTTAAACATATCATTAACTAATTTTTGACACCTATTAACTATTTCTCTTCTTTGTTCCAGACTATACATTTGAGAAGCTTGCTGAATATCTCTCCAATCACTATCATTTTCTAAGCTTTTTAAATCACCAACATCTTTTTTACTATCAGGATAAACAGCCATCCCGCCAACACCTGTAACAATTCTATTGCCAGCTTCTTTAAGTTCTTTCAAAAATCCTTCAAAAACCATAAGCATTCCATAATTTATTTGGTCAACATTATACAATGTCACAATCTTGTTGGCAACAGGGATATCTTGGCAAATAAGATTTTCTCTTTCATACTCAGGACAGATTGTTTCATAAGAATCTGGAAATTCTTTTTTCATAATGCCAGTCATCATTTCAAGATATCTCATGCAAGAGGAATTTATTGTAAAATCCATATAAATTGAAGGATTTAAGTATGATAAAATTTCCTTATAATTTTTCATTATTCTTTCATGAGCATTGAAACCAAACTTGTTATCTAATGTAAGCATTCTGTTCTCAGGTTCTTTCAAACATTTAACGAACTCATCTTTTTCAAAAGTTATAAATCTTTTAGCAAAATCACCAAATTTTGAAATAAATTCTTTTGTTATTGCTTCAACTTCTGTTAAATTTGCATTTTTGCCAATTATCGTAGAGTTAATTTTTTCAAGTTCATCTGCAAAATCAATCACCTTTTCATTCATGTCAGCAAACTTTTGGTTATAATCTACCATGTCACTGTAATACTTGATATATTCATCAATGTTGTAAGTCTTTTGTGCATAACCATTGCCGAATTTTTCATCCAAAAGCATCTTATATTTTGAAAGGATATACGCATAAGGAGTGTTAAATTTTACCTTTGAAAGTCTTTCAAGCACACCTTCCACAAGCATGTTTTCATATTCAAGCTTGTTTTGTTTTTGCCTTTCTTTTCTCGCTTTTTTATCCTTTTCAATTTCTTCTAAAATGTTTTTTGAAAGCTCATCAACTTTTTTCTTTTGAGGAGAAGCAAGTTTATTATATTTCTTTTTAAAATCTTCCGCTTTAATATTTTCTGGAACATCTTGTGCTTTAATGTTTCTTGTTCTTCTATGTCCACCCATTTTATCAGCAAGTTTAATTCCAATATTATCTTCTTCAAGCAAATTTAAACATCTATAAGGATTTTCAACAAAAAATTTTCTTAAATCTAAATTGAGCTCTTTTTCTTGAATGGCAAGTTTGGTTAAAAAGCAATCTAAAACAGCGGTGTCTGTGTTTAAAATTCTCATGTTTGTTATGCATTTTAAAGCATTATCGGCTCCCAAATTTGAAATCAAAACATCACAAATATTTTCCAAATTATCTATCCTATCCTGTTTTACCCCTCTCATTTCATTAAAATTGTCAAAATTAAAACTGAATTTATGAGCTTCCTCCAATGCAAACTCGTCAATATCATCTACTTTCCCAACAAAACCAGGATTTTTAACAATTTTGTGAATTGCCTCAACAAGTTGATTTTCAACATTCAAAACTTTTTCAGGGGTCAACAAAAGCACACTTGGATTATCCGCAACTCTCAAAACAAGTTCACGCTTTGTCATTTCATAAGGCACTAAATTTTCTTGAAGAAAATAAATCATTTCTTCAAGTTTTGCAATTTTCTTTGGTGTGCCATAATCAAGAAGTGAAAGGCATTTTGAAACAATAAACTTTGGACTTACAATATAGTTGCCTTTCTCATCCTTAACAAACCTTGAAAGTGTGTTTAAAATGTTTTGAATGCATTTTTCACTCACCCCACTTGCAAGCCCAGCACATTGCTCAAACAATCTTTTAATGTCGCTTTGTTCAAAAAGTTTTTCTTTTTTATCTTTTTCAATTCCGTTATATTCAGCAAAAACAAGAGCTTGCAAACTTTCATTAAAAGAATTAACTGTTGCCCTTCTCAAATTCTCTTTAATTGCAAGTCTAAATGGGTCGATGTTATATTTTTTAGACTCTTTTAAAACTGCAAAAAAATCTTTTTGAATTTGATTAACTTCACTATTATACAAATCTAAACAATTTTTGATTGCCGCTTTTGCAAAACATCTTCTTTTTTTAATATCAAAATTTTCAATGTCATTTTCAATAAATTCAAGAAAAATATATGACAAATTTTCTGCCACTTCTTCATCACATTTTGAAACAATATCAATAATGATATTTTCCAAATCTTTTTGGGTAAGATAAAACTTGTTGCTGAAAACTTCTTTAATGTCTTCAACAGCCTTGTTTAACCTTGCATTAACACTTAAAATATCATCAACTTCTTCTTTTGAGAGCTTTTTATCTTCCATACTGAACCTCATTATAAATATTATATAACACAACAAAAACTGTGTCAATAGAATAAATTTTTAACTTATAATAAAAACAAATATTAATGCATTCACAAATTTTAAAACTCCCAAAAATGATAAACATTTTCGTGCCCCCTATCTTCGGCGGAGGTCACTTATCAATGCTAACAATAAAGCCACGACCAACTCGCCAACAAAGTGCGAGTTGCGTTTGGTCGTGTAATGAAAAAAACAAGAGGAAGGTCAAATCATTTTGAAACTAGCAGAATAAACAAGAAAAAAGGAGTTCTACTTTTAAAGTAAAACTCTTTTTTATAATTAGTTTCAAAAATTATAGACAGATTAAATACTTTTGAAACAGATAA
>CALWQM010000013.1 GCA_944383685.1 uncultured Clostridia bacterium
GATTTTGATGTGATGACAACTCCAAGAGGGTTTGATAGTTATACAGATAGAAGTCAATTTAAACCTTATATCGAGCATCTTAAAAAAATTGGAGTAAGTGGACTTTCGATAAATCTTGAATTATATAATAACGAAATATGTGCAAAATATTGCCCTGAAAAATATAAATTAGGTAAAGATAATTATTTTTATTTCTTGAAAATTGCCAGTGAAATCTTTGGTTCTCAAAATGTAAGGTCTGGTTTGATTGTTGGCTTAGAAAGTAAAAAAGATACTCTTAAAGCAGTTGAGGAAATCTGTAAGTGTGGATGTATGCCAATGCTATCCCCTTATATACCGTATAACAATATTGGACATTATCCTTCTGCAGCTTTTCTTTATGATGTATATAAAAAGACTAAAAAAATTATTAATAAGTACAACTTAAACTTGGCACCACTTTGTGCTAAATGCCGACATAATACAATATAAAAAAAGCATATCAATCCGATATGCTTTTTTATTTTACATACCGTCCTAACTTGAAATCTCGCCCTCCATGCCCGGCATCAATCACAATGGTGGATTGTGCCTTCGGCGAACCTGTCGCCCTAACCGTATAACAAACACCGACAATAGAACAAACTGCAACCAAAATCACCAAAAGAACACACAATATCCGCTTTTTTATCGTTAAAAATTTCATATTGTATTTTATTAAACAAAAATATTTATATAACAAAATTAAATTAGTTGTTACACAATTTTGAATATATAAATATCATTTTAACCTATTTTTGTTTTTTAGAAATTACTTAAAACCAAAAGTGGAGTTAAACTTTTTGCTTGACAATTTATGGAAAAAATTAGATAATAAAAATATGAAAAAGTTTATTATTTCCTTTTTTTCATTTGCAATAGTCTTATTTGCATTCTCATTTTCTGGTTTCAATGCCACAATGGCAGAAGAATTTGAGAATGAGTATATTTGCACTGCAAACTTTTGTTATCTTTACTCTTCGCCTTCTTTTAGTGGTGAAAAAATAAAAGACGAAAATGATGAGATAATTGTTATCAAACATAAGGATACATTAAAAATTAAACTTGCGGACGGAAAACCTGTTGAAGAGAAAGACACACAAAACAAAGTTTTTTATCTTATTGAAAGTTATGGTAATATAAACTTTGAAAACAATGCTTATATATTTGCTGATTTTGTTGTGAAAAATAATAATGATATTGAAATCTACCCCGCTTTTAACGCATCCACAAATCAAGACACACATCTTTACCTTGCAAATGGAGAAGAAATTGTTGAAACAGAAACATTTGTTACAAGTGGAACAAGAATATATCTGTATGAAGGTTATGATGAGAGCTTAGAATTTACAAGAGTTGCACTTAGGGTTGAAAACACTTTGCAATATGGATATTTAAAAACTTCAACTATTTCCCCAGATGGAATTAATCCTGCAATAATTTATGCTCTTACCATTGCCCTTGCCTGCATAGGTATAATCACTGCACTTTTGTTTATGAAAAACAAAAAGAAAAAAAGTCACAAATAATTGCAAAGAAAAAATTTGTGTTATACAATTTTCATAAAGGAGAAAATTATGGCAAATTTGTATAACATAGAAACCGAAGTAGAAGAAATAAAAAAACTTGTTTGGAATCTTTCAAGAAAAGTAATTCCAGCCCTGGAACAAAGAATAAAAGTTCTTGAAGAACTAAATCAAGAAGTTAGCGGCATGAATTTAAATAACAATGAAATTAAATAAAAAACATTTAAAAACGCAATTTTGCGTTTTTTTATTATATTTTACCAATATTTTATTTAAGCATTCTTTTTATTTAATTATGATTAAATTATCCTTCAAAATTTTCATAATTAATTGCATTTTAGCCTCTTCGTTATTTGAAATTTTTTTCATATTCTCCTCCTAATCAAAGATATGAAATTTTTTAAAAAAGTTGTTTATCTTGCATTCATATAAATTTCCAAGCACTGGATAACTCATGACATGTCCTGCTTCATCCACAAGCACAATTTCTCTTAAAAACTCGCTTGTTGAATTATATAAATTAATTGAATTTTCAGGCAAAACATAAGTGTCTAATTTTCCATGAATATATAAAATTGGAGTTTTTGTTTTCTTGACACATTTAATCATATCTGCTTCTGCAAGGTCGAAACCATGAATACGTTTTGCGTAACTACGTAAATGTTTGACCAAAATATTTTTAAATATACCAGCTTTTCTTAAAATGTATTTTATTTCTCGTTCAGCATTGTCGAATGGAGAATCTGCAATAAGTCCCACAACATTACTTGGCAGTTTTTCACCACTTAAACAACAAACGGCACTTGCACCCATGGATATTCCCATAACCACAATCTTGCTGCTACTTTCTTTATTTAAAAAATCAATCCAATTCATTAAATCTTTTCTGTCAGTCCAACCCATGCCAACAAAAGACCCCTCACTTTCACCATGTCCTCGATTTTCTACGCACAAAATATTGAAGTTTTTTTGATAAAAAAATTTGGCATATTGTTGCATCTCTTTATAATTCGCACTGTATCCATGAACTAAGATTACAGTTCTATCACTTTTCAAATCTAAATAGTGTCCAACAAGTTTCAAATTATCAAAACTTAGCACACTCACTTTTTTAAATGGCAGATTATCCCACCAACACAAATCTATTTTGTATTTCTCCAAATTGTTTTTTAAATTATTCTTTTTGACACGATTTTTCAGTTCCTTTCTTCCCAAACTGAAATGAAAAATAATTGCACCGACAATTAAATAATATAATAAGGCAACTAATATCAAACAAATTATACCTATTAAAATCCATGCAATTATTTTCATCTTACTCCTTAATCTATAACCGCTTTGACTGGTTCTCCTGTTTCGGCATCTTGATAAGTAAGCCAATATCCAAAACCTTTTTCATCATCCTTATTTAGTGGCAAAAAGGTTGGATAACCAGAAAGTTCATTCGGTGGACTTTCTTCATAAACAGCAGGCACCCCATAACACACATATTTTATGCGGTTATTTTCATATAAAAGACCAAAAACATAGAAATCGCCATCATCCTCGTATTCTATCTTAACAAATTTTGAATTTGGTATCATCTCCTCCAAATTTTTTTCTATTGGATTTTTTTCAAAAAGTTTATCTATTTGTGGTTTCAGTTTGCCAACAAAGCTATCCTCATTAAATATTTCTTCATGATGATTTTCCTCTGGGATAACCTCTTTTAAGTTTCCATTAACTGCATCATCAGTTTTTTCATTTTGTAAAACCTCTGTTTTGTTGTTCTCGTAAAAATAATTTTTATAAAAACAATTTGCACAATTTTCGCATTCCATACACTTATCAATTTCACTTTCTATTTCAGTTTTTTCGTCTTCATCATAGTCAATTCCATTTTCATCTAAAACTTTTTTAACATTTTTCATGGAATTATTAGATGCCAATTCGTTTATTATGCTTGCATATACATTTTCATCTCGCCCTTCGCTTGACCCATAAAGAATAGGAACCGCTTTCGCCTCATTAAACTCAATCACAGCACAGGAAAATTTGGAAGATATAAAATCTTCACCAAGCATAAAGGAATATAATGAGTTCGCCTTTCTTGTTAAACCACTCTTTATGACCTTATCATTCACATAAAACCCAAGAGTTAATAGTCCCATATTTTCAGCAGGAAAATTGTAAAAACGCACAGTCCCAAAAATGTCATCTTCTTTTTTCTCCAAGGTTAAAACCGCTTTTTTGTTTGAAGCATTATTAACATCACTTAATACAATACTTTTTTTAGATATCATAAAAAAACCTCTCTAACCCTTATAACAAAATATTATAATTAGAAAGGTTTTATGCTTATGTGTAAAAAAGTGTTACCATTTGTTAAAATTTGACTAATTTTGTTGTTTTATCTTATTTTCCACGAATTTTGTTAAAGCTTTAACATTAAAGCCCGCTTTTTCTGCAACAATCTCGCCATTTCCACTATATTGATATGAACTTACACCATATAAATAACAATTTCTTGGCAAAACCTTCAAGGCTTTTGTGTCGTTTGAAAGTTCAATATAAATTGTTAAGGCATCTTTTGGCAAAACTTTTTGTTTATAACTTGTTATTTGTTCTTCAAACACTTCAATAGATGGCATACTCACCACATTGACGCTATATTTCTTTTCAAGTTCCTTTGCGCAATTTAATGCGAGTGGAACCTCACTGCCACTGGCAACCAAAACAATATCAGGTTTTTGAGAATTTTCTTTTAAAATATATGCTCCATTTAAAGCCATTTCAAAAGATGTGTCGTCGATATGCTTTATATCTTGCCTTGTTAAAGAGAAAACAACAGGTTTGCTGTTTTTTAAACAATATTGATAGCCTGCAACCAATTCTTTATAGTCACAAGGTCTAAAAACAGTGTTGCCAATTATTGCCCTTAATTGCCCAACTTGCTCAATTGGTTGATGAGAAGGCCCATCTTGACCAACCATAACACTGTCATGTGTAAAGAAACTCATAACAGGAAGTTTCATCATGGCACGCATCCTTAATGCTGGCAACATATAGTTTGAAAATGCCATAAAAGTTGAATCAAATGTGATGAAGTCTTCATACAAAGCAATGCCATTAACAACTGCGCCCATAGCATGCTCACGCACACCAAAGTGGATGTTTTTGCCACGTTTATAGCCAGATGAAAAGTTGCCAGCATTGTCTATATAAGCCATTGAAGATGGTGCAACATCCGCAGTTCCTCCAATAAGTTGAGGGCATTGATAAGCAAGCTCAGCAATGGCATAATGGTTAATTTTTCTTGTGCTTAAACCATCATATTTTGAGATATTTTTAACAATTCTTTCATAGTTAATTTTCTTCTTGTCAAAAAATGCTAAAAAGCTTTTATATAGTTCTGGATGAGTGCTGCTATACATTGCAAGATTTTGATTCCACTTTTCATGATTTAATTTTCCCCTGCGCACTGTTGCCATGCACAAATCTCTTACATCACTTGGAATATAAAAACTTTCCTTAACCTTTAACTTTTCTTTGAAGGCGGCAAGTTCTGTTTGATTTAAGTATGCCCCATGGACTGAGGATGTTCCTTCTTTTTCAGTTCCAATACCAATCGTCGTTTTAAAGATTATGATAGTTGGTTTGGTCTTACTTTTCTTCGCCATAGAAATTGCTCTTGTGCAAGAATTATAAGAATTGCCATTTTGAACAGTTATAACATTCCACCCAATAGCTCTAAATTTTTTTGCAACATTATCTCTATTTGCAATATTTAAAGGTCCATCAATGGTGACATTATTGCTGTCATAAAGCAAAATGAGTTTATTTAATTTTAAAGCACCTGCAAGGCTTACCGCTTCCTGAGCAACACCTTCCATAAGGTCTCCATCCCCACAAAAACAATAGGTGTGGTGGTTAATGATATCAAATCCAACCGTGTTAAACCTTTCTTCCATGACTGTTTCTGCAATGGCCATTCCAACTGCGTTTGCAACACCTTGCCCAAGTGGGCCTGTGGAAACTTCAACACCATCTGTTACCCTGTATTCAGGATGACCAGGAGTTTTTGACTTATAAGTTCTAAATTCTTTCAAATCTTGAAGGCTTACATCAAACCCAAACATTGAAAGAAGTGTGTAATACAAAGCACTTGCATGCCCAGCAGAAAGAACAAATCTATCACGATTTAAAAAGTCGGTGTCGGAAGCATCAAAGTTGTAATGGTCCTTAAAAAAGGCGAACAACATTGAAGATGCCCCAAGTGTGACCCCTAAATGCCCTGACTTTGCATTTGAGATGGTTTCTGCCGAAATTGCTTTAAGATAATTAATTGATTTTTGAGTTATATTCATAAAACTCCTCCAAGTGCTTTAATTATTTTTTCTTTAATAACATTGTTATCTATCTTTCTAACCTTAATGGCGCAAGTTGAAATTTCATTAAGTTTATCTTGCCTTTCTTTAAATGAAATATAGCTTGGTGTGTCATTCAATTTAATAAACTTTTTAGGTAAATCTATGAACACAACTGCACTATTTCCTTTAAACAAATCAAAATTTGATGAAAGAAGTTCATAAGATATTGATACGCAAATATTTTCAAAAGACGCAATTTGCTTAATCACTTTTTTTTCAAGCTTTTTCAAATATGCAACTGAGCATTTTTCTGCCACTGCCTTTTTGTCAATAATTTCATATTCCAACATGTCTTTTGTGGAGCAAAACAGCATGCCTAAATCTTGTGAAAGCAAACTTGCAATTTCATTTGAAAACTTTTCATATAACGAAACGATTACAATTTTGTTTATTTTTTCACCCATGAATTTATTTTAACACAATATTGATTTTTAACAAACAATTTTTATATATTTTCAATAGTTTTTTGCTTGCAACTAAACTCGGTTTTATCACTAAACTGCTGATACATTTTGATTCTTCGGCCTTTGTCACTAATTCTAACTGAGCAAATTGCAAACAACACACAGAAATATAGCACTAATAAAAATGGTTTGTCGTCAAATATAAATCCACTTGCAATTTTAAAGGATACGCCATTTATTCCAATGCCTATTGTTCCAAGTTCATTAGTCTCGTAAATTTCCTTTGTTCCAACACTTTTCAAACGGTCAATAGTTTCCTGCGAAGGGAAATTGTACCAGTTGTTCACTCCCGCCGAAATTATTGCATAAGAAGGTTTTATTTTGTTTAAGAAATCTAATGTTGAACTGTTTTTTGAGCCATGGTGCGCCACTTTTAAAAAGTCTATCTTAATTTCATCATCTTTAACCATGGATAAAAACTCCTTCTCTGTTTCTGCTGTGGCATCCCCTGTAAACATAAAGCTGAGTTCACCATTTGTGACTGTTATAATTGGCGAATAGGAATTTTCATCACTATAATAAATTTCATTTGGTGTCCAAAATTTCACTTCAAAGTTATCCACATTAAATGTGGATGGAGTGATATAGCGAATTTCACAATTTTCCTTTTTCACAGCATTCATAACATCATAATATAGGATATCGGCATAAACAGGATATTCACTTTCATCTTCGCCTGGGACAGAAAGCTTTGGCCTATAAACAACTTTCACATCAAAAGTTTCAAGAAGCTCCATTGCTCCACCAATATGGTCAGCATTTGGATGCGTTAAAACCAAGTAATCAATTTGGTTGATGTCATTATGGGATAAAATAGTTTTCAGTTCCTTACAAAATGCATTTGAATATTCTTCTGTCCCTGTATCCACAAGAAGGGTGGTCTTGTCAGGGAAAATAAGAAGGGAACTGTCACCTTGCCCAACATAAATGCTGTAAAGTTGAATACCACTTTTAAAAACATCTCCAAAATTGTTATATAAGAAGGATAAATTCATTTGGTTAATCATATAAAGTGAAAAAATGACAGTGAAAAATAAAATGGCACAAATTTTAAATATGTGTCTGTCATTTAATTTAAAATTCCTTATTTTTCTGTAATACTCTTTAATCTTTTGCATCTAAAATCTTAAATAAACAATATGTCATCCTTTCCAAAATCTTTTTTCTTTTTCTTTGGATATTTTCCAGCAAAAACTTTCATGATTTCAGGCATCATATCAACCGCATTTCGATACCCTAAATCCACCATTTCATCAATGCCTTCAAGTTTTGTTGACCTAAATTTTTTTGTGTCACTTGCAATTGTAAGATCTGCATTAAGATAACCTTTAATCGAGTTACTTTTCATAAGTATTCTCAGTGCACAACTGATTACATCAAGTGTTTTTGAACTTTCAGTTCCATATGTCCTTGTGCTGTTACAGTCAACAGCAATAACAAAGTCGCAGTCAAAGAAACGTGGGATATTAGCAGGAATATTGTTTTGCAATCCACCATCACAAAGAAGATAATCACCAAATTGAACAGGTTGAAAAATGCCCGGAACACAACAACTGCCAGCAACAGCCTTTGCCAAGTTTCCATGCGAAATGCAAATTTCTTTTGTGCTTTTAATGTCAACTGCGATTGCAGAAAAAGGCTTTTTCAAATCCTCAATGTTGATATCCCCAAAATTTTCTCTCATCATGTTTTCAATTCCCTCAGTCTTTGAAGGAACAAAAAATACCTTGCTTGTTCTTATATCGCTTGTTTTCATGCTTTTCGCAATTTTTAAAATTTCATCGGCTTTCATGCCAGATGCATATGCTGCACCCATAATGCTTCCAACACTTGTGCCAGCAACATAATCAAAATTAAGCCCAAATTCTTCAAAGGCCTTAATAACTCCAATATGAGCCATACCCTTGGCTCCACCACCGCCAAAGGCAACTCCAATTTTATACTTTCTTTTAAAAAGGTTAAATATGTTTTTCATATAGATATTATATCAAACTTGAAATGAAATTAAAAACAATTATATAAAAATATTCTAAATTGAAAATTAAAAAAATATATTAAAATATGAAAAAATTTCCATATTTTTTAACTTTTTCAGCAGTTTTATGTCTTCTTTTGTGTGTTTCAGTTGGTTATCTTATTTCCACCTGCATTGTTTCAAGCAATCTTTTTCAAACAACAACCAATGTTGAAAGTGGAGAAAAATCTTATTATTTAATTTCAATATATCAAGACGAAACTTTTGAAAACTGCCAAAAAGTTCAAAGTGAATTTCAAAACAAAAATTGTGCAGGATATATTTATCAAGATAGTGAGAAATATCATTTAATTGCCAGCATATATTCAAATGTCAACGATGCAGAACTTGTGAAAAGTAATTTGAAAACTAATGGCTATAATGCTGAAATTCTTGAAAAGAAAATTGAAAACACCAAACTTGAAGGAAATTTCACAAATAAAGAAACAGAAATTTTAAAAGATTGTTTTTCAATTAAAGATGAAACTTATAAAAGTTTATACGACATTTCAATAAGTTTAGACACAGATGTCATTGACGAAATAAATGCGAAGCTAAAAGTGAATGAGACTTTTGCAAATTTTGTTGCAACAAAAAATAATTTTGAAACTTTGTTTTCAAAAGATGAGTCCACTGAGATTGCAAATCTAAGAAAAGAATTTGAGCAAATTTACGAATATCTTTCCAACCTTTCAAATGAAACTTATGAAAATGAAAATCAAACATTTTCTTCACTTATAAAATTAACTTATTGCAAAATAATATTAGAAAATTAATTTAAAAATAAAAAAATAATAGAAAATATTAAAAAAATTAAATAAAAAATAAAAAAACTGCATTTTTTTTGCAGTTTTTTATTATTTTTTTGCTTTTAAAAATCGAAACTTTCAGCTTTTTTATTTTCATTAATTAAAATCTTTTTTCCATATCGTTTATTTTTAATATTTTTAATTGTTTCCTTTGCAAAAATAGTGGCAAATTTTAATTCTGTTTTTGTTGGTTTTCCACCACGTTGCAACCTTCCAACAATTTGGCATTTTACATCAATATTTTCATTTTTATATTTAATTCCATCAGCAATATCTTGAACTGGAAGAATCTTTTCTTTAACAATAATTTTTGTTCCCTTTTCCGCCTTTTTGTTTTTCAAAATTATTTTAACAATTTCATTGTAATTTAATTTTTTGACACAATCAATTTTGTAGTCTGCATCAACTCGCTTTGCCACCTCATCACAAATGGCAGAACTTTTGTTTCCCATAACTTCAAATAGGCAAGTTTGAAAAAAAGTGTTAACACTTGGCATTGAATTTTCAACAGTATAGACACATTGATGCACTGCACTGTCAAACCCAATGCTATAAAAACTGTTGTCGACATCATTGTCAATCGTGCCAGGCACAAAAATTGTTTCCACTCCATTGTCATAAAGTTGTTTTGCACCCTTTTGGGAACCATTTCCCCCGATAATGATGACAACATCAAAATCTTTAACATTTTTAACGGCTTTTTTAAAATATTTTTCTTCCTTAAACTCAGGGTAGCGTGATGAAAGAATATAAGCCCCAGCCAAATCTTTCACTTTTTCCATTTCACTTAAACTGAGTGGATATATCTTATTTTCAACCAAGCCCTTAAACCCAGCTTTGGCATAAAATACTTCATTTGGAAAGGCTTTAACAATTTCATAAACAAATCTATTCATTCCTGGTGCATCACCACCACTACATAAAACTAAGATTTTCATTTTTGCTCCTGAACAATAATATTTTCATTTCCAATTATTCCTGAAAGTTCATTCACAAGATAGTTATTGATGGAAACTTTACTTTGGAAATTGAATGCCGAGCCAGTTGAAGTGCAGCGTATCGTCACCTGAGATTCTCCTGGATAAGACATTAAAGTGCTTTTAACTTTGCTGTAAACATCAATGTCTTTTGTGTCAAATCTCAAAAACACTCTGCCCTTACTCATCTCTTTTGCCTGTTTTTCTTCATCATTCCACAGATATGCAGCATCAGCAACCAGGGATGGAGCATTTCCGTCTCTCACATTAATTTTCCCTTTAATTGTTACCATATTATCTTCTTCTAAAATGCTTCTAAACTTTTGGTAAATGTTTGGAAAGAATACAATTTCAAGTGTGCCAGTTAAATCTTCAAGCTTCACATAACACATATCTTTTCCAGACTTTGTTCTTTTACGATTAGCTTCAACAATAATTCCACCACAGGAAAATGGTTGTCCATCCAAAAGTTGCATTTCTTCGGCAAACTTATCTTCTTCGCTGTCATCTTGCATTTCTTCATCTTCAACTGAAACCATTGCTCTATACATTTCAGCAGTGAGAGAAAAATTCTTAAACTTATCCACATGGTCTTCAAGTGGATGCCCTGACATGTAAACACCAATAATTTCTCTTTCGTTTTTAAGAAGTGTTTTCTTGTTAAATTCTTTTATATCTGGATATTCCACTTTATCTTCAATATCATTTGTTCCGAAAAATGATATTTGCCCAAGTTGCCTTGTCTTTTTGTCTTTGGACGCCCTTTGCATAAGTTTTTCATAAATTGCCATACAAGAGGAACGTGTTTTTCCAAAGGAATCAAAGGCCCCACTCAAAATTAAACACTCAACCATCTTTCTGTTCATTGAATAGTCACTCATACGATCAATAAAGTCTTCCATACTCTTGAATGGACCATTCTCATTTCTCTCTTTTTCCATATTTTCAATGATGGTTGTGCCAACATGTTTAAGTCCACCAAGACCAAATCTTATGCCTCCATTTTCAACTTTGAAATATGTCCCGCTTTTGTTTATATCTGGTGGAAGAACAGGTATACCTTCACTTTTTGCATAATTGATATATTTTGTCAAGTTATCTGCATTTGTGATTCTGTTATTCAAAACAGCGGTGATAAACTCAACTTCATAATAGCATTTAAGATATGCAGTTTGATATGAAACATAGGCATAAGCGGCAGCATGAGATTTGTTGAAAGCATACTTTGCAAATTCTTTCATTTCATCAAAAATTTTCTCTGCAACAGCCTTATCATGCCCAAGTTTTACCGCCCCAGGAATTGATTTTTTGCCTTCTGGGTCTTCCCAACCATTGACAAATTTAACTCTTTCTTTGTCGATTTGGTCAACCTTTTTCTTACCCATAATACGGCGAATATTGTCGGCTTGTCCAAGGCTGTAACCACCCATAACTTGGAAGATTTTCATAACTTGTTCCTGATAAACAATACATCCATAGGTTACATCCAAAATATCAACAAGGCAAGGGTCATCATATTCAATATGTTCTGGGTCTTGCTTGTTTTTAACAAATTTTGGAATAAAGTCCATAGGACCAGGACGATACAAAGAAATTCCCGCAATAATATCATCCATACAATTTGGCTTTAAATCTTTCATGAACTTCTTCATGCCAGCACTTTCAAGTTGGAACACTGCGTCTGTTTTTCCAGATGAAATGAGTTCAAAAACATTTGGGTCGTTATATTCCATATCATAGAAATCAAGCTTAATTCCATGGTCCTCATAAACATAGTCACAAGCTTTTTTAATATCTGTCAATGTAATTAAGCCCAAGAAGTCCATTTTTAAAAGTCCCAAATGTTCAAGTTCAATCATATCATATTGCGTAACAATATCATCACCATTTCTTGCAAGTGGAACGAAATTGGAAACAGGTTCTGGGGAAATTAAAACCCCGGCCGCATGCGTGGATGTGTTTCTTGGCACACATTCAAGTTTAATTGCCATATCAACAATACGTTTAACACTTGGGTCATTGTCATACATTTCCCTTAATTCTGGGATGATATACTGGTCATTTTCAGGCTTTCCGGTTGTTCCAAAATAATATTTCAAAAGTGGTGGTTTTTTAATTCCATCAGGCTTTTTTGCTGGAATAAGTTTTGTGATTTTATCAACCTCAGGATATGGAGTTCTTAAAACCCTGGCAACATCTCTAATGGCATTTTTTGCTTGCATTCTTCCAAAGGTAACAATAAGCGCCACATGGTCAGCACCATATCTTCGTCTTACATATTCAATTGCTTCTGGACGCCTGTCGGTGCAAAAGTCAACGTCAAAGTCGGGCATGGAAACACGTTCTTTGTTGATGAAACGTTCAAAGAAAAGATTATACTTAATTGGGTCAACTCTGGTTATCCCCGAGCAATACGCAACCAAGCTTCCTGCACCGCTTCCTCTGCCTGGGCCAACAGGGATGCCATGTTCAATGGACCAGTTGATGTAGTCCCAAACAATCAAGAAATATTCCACAAAGCCCTGTTCCTTAATGACGGTAAGTTCCATTTCAAGTCTGTCCAATATTTCTTGTGTAACATTTTTATATTTTTTATAAAGCCCTTCATAAGAAATTCTGCGTAAAAATTCATATGGTTCTTCACCTGTTGAAGTCTTATAAACAGGAATATAGTTTTTGTTGTTCGCTAACTTATATTTTTCATCAACTCCTGGTGTTTCGCCAAGTGATTTTGTTTTGATAACAACATCACATTTATTTGCAATCTCAATCGTGGTATCCAAAACATCACTTGGAAAAATTTCTTCCATTTCTTCACGAGTTTTCAAATAAAATTCGTTGGTTTGAAAACGCATTCTATCTTCGTCTTCAAGATATTTTCCCATTTGAACGCACATCAAAACATCTTGCATCTCTGCATCTTCTTTATTAAGGTAATGCACATCATTTGTTGCAACAAGCTTAACTCCAATTCTTTTTGCAAGGTCAATTAAATATGAGTTTACAACTTTTTGTTCTTCCAATCCATGGTCTTGAAGTTCAAGATAAAAATCACCTTCTGCAAACATATTTTTAAGTTTAATTGCAAGATTATCCGCTTCTTCAAAACGTCTTTGCAAAATTAATTGTGGGATGTGCCCTGCAAGACATGCAGAAAGGCAAATTACTCCTTCACTATGTTTTGCCAATGTATCATAGTCAATTCTTGGTTTATAATAAAAACCATCAACATAGGCAATTCCATTCAATTTATAAAGATTATGAAGCCCTTCTGTTGTTTTTGCAAGAAGAATGATATGTCCCATGTCATTGGTGCCTTGTTTCTTATGTAAATCATTACAAATATAAAATTCACAGCCCAAAATTGGCTTGATGCCAGCTTTTATGCATGCTTCAAAAAATTGCAAAGTGCCGAACATGTTTCCATGGTCAGTGATGGCGCAAGCACTATAACCTCTTTCTTTGGTTATATCAACAAGCTTTTCAATTCTGGCAATTCCGTCCAATAAAGAAAATTCTGTGTGAACATGTAAGTGGACAAAATCTTTCATTCTTCTAACTCCTTTGCAATTTTAATTAATTTTCTAAATCTATGGTTTAACCCCGAACGAGTAAGCTTAATTGTGGAAAGTTTAAGAAGTTCATCCAAACTTTCCTCTTGATTGGCAAGCCTTAAAAGAGCAACTTCTTGCAAATCTTCTGTTAAACTTTCAAGCCCAATTGTTGAAATTATGGTGTTGATTGCTTCAACCTGCTTTAAGCTTGCTTCAACCGTTTTGTTGATGTTTGCATTTATGCAATTTACTTGCCTATTAACTTTGTTTCTTAATTCTCTTGTGACCATTTCATTTGAAAGGGCAAGCACACTTTCGTTTGCACCAATAAGAGCAAGTAAATCAATGATGGCATTGACATCTTTAAGATAATAAACAAAGTCACCCTTTCTTTCAAAAATCTTGCCAATGATGTTATAATTTGCAAGCACTGATGAAAATTCCAAAAGAAAGTTATGATTTTTTGAAACAAACTCTAAGTGATATCCAGTTGACTCACTCTTTTGCGCGCCTTCCGAAAATTTTATGCTGGAAGTGGAGCATCCAATGTAAACACCTTTAATGAAACTTCGACAAGCATTATCTTCAAGAAGTAAATTTTTATTCAAATCAAAAACAAAAGAAATTCCGTTTGAAAACTCAATCACTCCAACATCAAGAAGTAACTGTTGAAAATTTTCCACATCAAATTTCATTTCATAAAAAGTGTTTTTGTTTATAAGATAATTTTCTGCAATCTTTTCCTCAATGCTGTTTCCATAAAGCCTTTTAACAATCTCTTTGACATAAGGAAACAATTCTTCGATATCACTTACAATGGAAACAAAATAATGAGGACCATTCTTTCCAATTTCTCCGCAAGAGTGAAAAAGTCCAGACAAAAAAGAAAGAGCAGAAGAATCATCTTCAATTTTGGTTTTTAATATTTCAATCTTTGATTGTCTGGAAAAACTCATTTTAAATACCTCTTTTCTTGTTAAACTTTGGTAATTTGTCAACATTTGCCACTTGTGAAAGTGGAATGTTCAATCTGTAAATTAAATTTAATCCGTTATTAACTTCACCAACTTTGTCAGGAGTGTGGGCGTCGGAATTTACAATAAACTTAACTCCTTCGCTTGCCATAAGCAAAATTTCTTCATCAGTAAAATTAATTCTTTTGCCATTCAATTCAACATAAACACCTTTTTGTTTCGCCATCTTTGCAACAGCCAAAGTGTCTGTTTGAAAGCCATAATTTAAATGTGTGATAACATCGATAGGATATTTGTCTAATGCCTTCAAAAATGCTGTGGTGTTCCTGTTTATTAACTCTTGGCTTGGATGAAAAATCTTAGCCATATCATTTGCCCAATTTAAATATATTTTATCTTTAAAAGAAGATGTGTTTATCATTCTGTGATAACCCATTAAAAAAATATCTAAAAATTCATAATCTTCTTCCCTGACGTCAACATCGCCTTCAAGTGAAATCAAGTTTGCTTCAACACCAAGAAGAATATCAACCCCGGTAACCTCTTTTGCATTTAAAATATCCTCTTGAAGTTGTGGAATATCTTTACGCCTAATTCCAAAAAAAGTATGATTAAAACCATGGTCAGTTATTGCAATTTGTTTAAGCCCTTTATCTGCTGCAACTGATGCATTTTCAAGAACTGTTCCCTTGCCATGATTGTGTCTTGAATATGTTGTGTGAGTGTGAAAGTCACCATATAAAACCATAAAAAACTCCTTATGTCTATTTTATCATTTTAAAAAAGAAAATACAAGTCAAAATGTATTCTCTTTGAAATATTTTATTGTTAGAAAATTATTAGTTATAATATAAAACGTAAAAAATAAAAAACGGTTATTTCTTTTCCATAATAATGGTAACAGGTCCATTATTTTCTTGTGTTATTTTCATATCTGCACCAAAAACGCCGAAACTGACAGGAACAGAATATAAATCTTTAATTAATTTTCCAAGTTTCAAATATAATGCATTCGCCCTTTCTGGCCTTTCAGCCAAAACAAAAGATGGTCTATTTCCTTTTTCCGTGTCACCAGCCAAAGTGAATTGAGAAACCAACAAAATTTCTCCACCAACATCGATAACAGATTTATTCATCTTACCATTTTCATCAACAAAAATTCTCATGTTTGCAATTTTTTTTGCAAAATAATCAAGCAAATTTTCATTGTCATCTTGCTCAACACAAAAATAAACAACAAGACCTTGTCCAATTTTTGATATAAGTTTGTTTTCAACCTTCAAGGTTGCATTATTAACAACTTGAATAACCGCTTTCATACTTCTCCTATAAACTTTTTTCATCATTGAAGTTGACAATTTTATGCCAAAACAACAATTTCAAGTTCAAAATTCATGTGAGTTTTATGTTTAATGAATTGAATCAAAGCAATCACATCAATAGCCTTTGCATCACCATTATTAACAATAAAACCGGCATGTTTTTTTGAAATCTCTGCTCCTCCTATTTTAACACCTTTAAGCCCCATTGTGTCAATTATTTTTGCTGGAATACATCCATTTTCTCTTTTGAAAATACTCCCAGCAGAGAATTTGTTGTATGGTTGATTTTCCTTTCTTATTGCTAAGTTTTCTTGTTGTTTTTTAATGATGTTTTTCTTATCCCCACTTTGAAGTTTAAGTTCAACTCCCAAAATTATACCACTAATTCCCGAGTGTCGATATTGAAAATCTATATCTTTTCTACTTAACCACTTAACCTTTCCATTCTCAAAAATTTTAACTCGCAAAACAAAATTAGATATTTCTTGCCCAAAGGCTCCACCATTCATATAGACAAAGCCACCAACACTTGCAGGGATACCAAACGAAAACTCTAACCCCGCCAAAGAGTTGTCAGCCAAAAATTTATTTAATGCAAAAAGATTCACTCCGCTTTCAGCATAAACCACATTTTGCCTTATAACTTTTACAACATTGAAATTTTTCAAGCTTATGATAACTTTGTCAAAATAATAGTCAGGAAACAAAACATTACTTCCATTGCCAAGAATAAAATATTTTAAATTATTATTTTTGCATTCTTTTAAAACACTTTTTAATTCTAAAACATTTTTGGGGAAAAGAATAATTTTCCCAATTCCGCCAATTTTGAAAGTGCAAAAATCTTTTAAACAGACATCTTCAAGTTTTTCAATACTATCAAACATATTTTTATTTATGATTAATTAATAAGAGTTGATAATATTAATAAAAGACTCTTTAAAAAAGAGTCTTTTACTAATAGCCAATTTTAAATTAATAAGTAAATTCTAAAATATAATAAGTTATTTCACCATCTAATTCCAACATTCTCATCAACAATGTGTTATCATAATAAGTAATCATGCTAGCAATACTTTCTTCTGAGCCTTTCACTGTGATTTCAATACCACTATCGACAAGAGTTATATAATTAAATTCAGTAGATTCACCAGCATCGCCATGAGATTCAAAACCAGTGCCAGTGCCATCATCATTAAATGTTAATCTTAACACAAAACTTCCATCACCACTGTTTACACTATCTTCAAAGGATAAATCTTCCTTGTTTATGACTCTCATAGCCTTTATATTGTATGTTCCAAGTTTTAATTCGGTTGGCTCGTAAGTAAATTTAATATTTGTGTCTTCCAAAGCCATTGTAAATGAATCATTGTCTATATCAAGATTGATTACCTTTCCAGCGGAACTTGTTATTTTTGCGGAATAAGAGTGGCTATTTGAAATTATTTCATATTCAATAACAGATGTTTCATAACTTCCGCTTTCATTTTTAAGGTATGCAAAGCCCAAACCTTCATTTGGACCTCCAAATGCCCTTTCAATAATTAAATATTGACCATCATTTGCGGAGTATTTTCCATATCTTAACACTTCATCATTTTTCTTGAAAGTCATTTGAACTTTGGTTTCACCATTTTCATTACTGTAAGTTATTATGTTATTTGTGTTATCATATTCCATTTTGTATGTTGCACCAGGAACATTTGGCATATTTGACAAAACTAAATTTTTGTCTGTGGAAGATGTTGATGCTTCAAAATTAGCTTCAAGTGCTTCTTGCAAGCCATTTTGAAGAACAAAAGTTCCATCTGCATTGAATTTAAGATATGCAGAATAATTTTGACTTTGTCCTGATTCTTCTGCTATATCATAGAAATAAATGCAATAATAGGTTCCAAGTTCAAAATTATAAACTTTATATGGAATTTCCATTTCCAAATCATTGTAATTTATTGTTAATTGTTTTTCACCAGCAACTGATGTATCGAAATTAGACACATAAGAACTTGAAAGATTAACAGTTGAAACTTGCCCCTCTTCATTTGTGTATTTAATTTTTACTCCATCCACATCAAGTTTATCATTTAAATAATATTCGGCTTTTAAATCACCTTCTAACTCAATTTTTGCAGGAGTAACAACAGGTTCGCAAACAAGAGATTTTCTTTCCGCAGCATTTTCGCTTAAAACCATTTCAATAATCCCTTTATCATACTTTCCTGTTTCTTGTCTGTTTCCAAAATCTAAAACTAAATTACCTTGAACATCAACGGTGTAAGAAAAATTTAAATTTACATAATCATCATTTTTAATACCAGTATAATCGTTGTTAAATGTGTAAATTGCAAGTTCATAATATGGTTCTTCCTTAACAGAGCCACCTGTTAAATTTGTTGTTTTAATTTTTGTTCCAACATAATCATCACAAACAAAATTAAAAACATTATATGGCACTTCAACTGTTGCATCTTGATATGAAACATACAACTTCTTTTCACCAGAAGTTGAGGAATCAAACCCAACAATATTAGTTTCACTTGCATTTATATATGTAGACTTTCCATCTCCGTCAGTATAAACAAACACTCCACCAGCAGTGCTTAATTCTTCATTTAAAAAATAATCTGTTTTAAAACTGCTTTCAACTTTTAATGTTGGAGATGTTCCACCACAAGCAGTAAGTAGCAGCATCGAGCACAAAAGCATGATTGATGCAAACAAAATTGTTAATAAACTTTTTCTTGTTTTAACCATTTCTTCTCCTTTCTTCAATAAAGAAATTTTATCAAAAATCCAAAAATGAGTCAAGAATTTTAAATGGATTAAAAATATTTTAAACATTTTCATTTTGAAATATGTGATAAATAAAAAAATCCTATGAGAACATAGGAATTTTTTAATATATTCAAAGGTTAAATAAGACATTTGAAAAATGCAATTTTATCAAATTAAACTAATTCCACAACTGCCATTTCAGCAGCATCGCCACGACGAGAACCAAGTTTGATAACTCTTGTATATCCGCCACCAACACCTGCTTCTTTTGCTCTTTGAGCATATTTTGGAGCATAAACATTGAATATTTTTTCAATGATTGGATGGTTGATTCCTTCAATACGAGCCTTAAAGGTTTCCTTAGATTCCTTTTCTTTTCTTTGTTCTTGAATATCATAAACATAGCTCATAATTTTTCTTCTGGCAGCAAGTTTCTTTGGTCCGTCGTTAAGAACTTCTTTCTTAACCTTCTTTCCGTCAGCACCTTTAACTTCTTTAACAACCTTAACAGTATCTTCATAAGAGTTGATTGCAAGAGTGATAATTTTTTCTGCAACCCTAGCAGTAGCCTTAGCTTTTGCCAAAGTTGTTTCAATTTTACCATTCCAAAGAAGTGTGGAAACTTGTCCACGAAGAAGTGCATTTCTTTCTTTTGAAGGTCTGCCTAATTTATCGTTAGCCATTTTCTTTCTCCTTTTTTTAATTATTCTTCATCTTTGCGAAGACTAAAACCATAACTTTCAAGTTTGTTGATAACTTCTTCAACACTCTTAGCACCAAGGTTACGAACTTTAAACATGTCACTCTTGGATTTTTTGAGAAGGTCTTGAATTGTATTGATGCCTGCTCTTTTCAAGCAGTTATAAGAACGAACAGAAAGGTCCATTTCTTCAATAGGAAGTTCCATAAGTTTCACTTGCTTATCTTCTTCTTTTGAAACAAGAATATTCATGTCACTCATTTGAGCACAAAGTTCAATGAAAAGATTAACATGTTCATTGATAATCTTACCTGCCAAACTTACAATTTCTCTTGCAGAAGTTGTTCCATTTGTGGTTACTTCAAGCACGAGTTTGTCATAATCAATACTGTTTCCAACACGTGTTGGTTCAACATTAAAGTTAACTCTTTTAACAGGTGAGAAAATGCTATCCATTGCAATAAAGTCAATGTTATCATATTTATCTTTGTTTTCGTCAGCTGAAACATAACCACGACCGTTTCCAATCATAACATCCATATCAAGCACAGCACCTTCATCCATTGTGCAGATATGAAGATCAGGATTTAAAACTTCACATTCGTCATTAAGTTCAAAATCTTTTGCAGTAACTTCGCCTGGTGTGTTCTTTCTTAAACGAAGATATGTGATGAAGTTCTTTTCTTGGTTTGAGCATTTAACTGCAAGCCCTTTGAGGTTAAGAACAATGTCAACAACATCTTCTGCAATGCCTCTTACAGTTGAAAATTCGTGTGCAACACCTGCAATACGAAAAGCGATTGGTGCAGAACCTGGAAGAGCACTTAAAAGAGTTCTTCTCATGCAGTTTCCAAGTGTGATACCATAGCCTTTTTCAAGTGGTTCAACAACGAATCTAGCGAAATTTCCGCCATCAGTTTCTTCACAAGTGATTCTTGGTTTTTCCATTTCCATCATACTAAAATCCCCCTAATATTATCTAGAATAGAATTCAACGATAAGTTGTTCTTTGATATCAGTGTCAATATCAGCTCTTTCTGGGTTAGCTAAGATTTTACCAGTAAGAGTTTCAGTGTCAAATTCAAGCCATTTAGGCATAACAATTTTCATACCTTTAAGTTGTTTAAACATTTCGTTATCACGTTTGTTTTCTTTAATAGAAATAACGTCACCAACTTTAACTCTATAAGAAGCGATACTTACTGTTTTGCCGTTAACAGTGATGTGACCATGATTTACAATTTGACGACATTCTGCTCTTGAAGCACCAATTCCCATTCTGTAAATAACATTGTCAAGTCTTCTTTCAATAAGGGAAAGCATATTTTCACCTGCAACACCCTTAGCGCGAACTGCATCTTCATAATATTTTCTAAATTGTTTTTCTAAGATGCCATACATTCTTTTAACTTTTTGCTTTTCACGAAGTTGAAGTCCGTATTCAGTAACTCTCTTTCTTGATGCACCATGTTGTCCAGGAATAACTGGTCTTCTTTCCATAGCACATTTTTTTGATGTACATCTTTCGCCTTTAAGAAAAAGTTTGCGGCCTTCTCTACGACATTGACGGCAATCTGGTTCAATTTTTCTTGCCATTATCATTTTCTCCTTTTATACTCTTCTTCTTTTTGGAGGTCTGCAACCGTTATGTGCGATTGGAGATACGTCCTTAATAAGTGTAACATTAAAACCAAGAGTTGAAAGGCAACGAATTGCACTTTCACGACCACTTCCTGGCCCTTTAACAAAAACTTCAACACTCTTCATTCCCATGTTAAGAGCAGTTTCAGCGGCTCTTTCAACGCAAGTTTGAGCTGCAAATGGAGTGCTTTTCTTTGAACCTTTAAGACCAAGTCTTCCAGAAGAACATTGAGAAATAACATTTCCAACTGAATCTGTAAAGGAAACGATAGTGTTATTGAAAGAGGTTGTAATATGAACTTGACCTTTTTCAATTTTTTGGTTTATTCTTTTTCTTACCTTAGTTTTTTTACTTGTATTTGCCATAATCTACCTCTTATTTACCCTTCTTAGAGCTTCCGCTTACAATTTTCTTTGGACCTTTTCTTGTTCTAGCATTATTTTTTGTGCTTTGTCCACGAACTGGAAGTCCCTTACGATGACGAATACCACGATAGCAACCAATTTCGCCTAATTTCTTGATATTCATACTAACTTTTGATTTAAGTTCACCTTCAACGATAAGTTGATTTTCAATATAGTTACGAAGTTTAGCAACTTGGTCTTCGGTAAGGTCTTTCACACGAATATCCATTGAAATACCAGTTTTCTTGCAGATTTCTTGTGATGTTTTAACACCAATACCATAAATATAAGTTAAGCCATATTCCAATCTTTTGTCGTTTGGAAGGTCAACACCAGCAATTCTTGCCATTTTTTAAATTCTCCTTTTTTAACCTTGTGTTTGTTTATGTTTTTTGCTCTTTGAGCAAATTACCATAACTTTACCATCTCTTTTGATAACTTTGCATTTATCACACATTGGTTTAACCGATGCTCTGACTTTCATTTTTTTGCTCCTTTTTAACCTTTTTCTCTCCAAGTTATACGACCTTTCGAGAGGTCATACGGACTCATCTCAATTTTCACTTTATCACCTTCGATAATACGGATAAAATGTTGTCTAAGTTTACCAGAAATGTAAGCTGTGATGACATGACCATTTGAAAGTGTAACCTTAAAAGTCATACTAGGTAAAACCTCAGTAACAACTCCATCAAACTCAATGACATCTTGTTTTGACATACTCCATTCTCTCCTTTAAAAATTTTCGAATTTCCGCATTAATGTTTTCTTGTCCAATTTTAAGCCTATCACTAGGGAAAGGCATTTTTGAAGCCTTTTGGACATGTTTAAGGCTTTTTTTCTTCGGTTTTGTAAGTTTCAATCTTTTGCCGTCCACGATAAAGCAGAACTTATCGTCAACCGCAAGAACAACAAAAAGATTGTTTTTTTCTTTTCCAGCCGTTGCAACAACGACATCACCTTGGATAATATTCATCGTCCGTCTCCAAGGTTAAGACTTCTGCACCCTTTGCAGTGAAAAGAACAGTGTTTTCATAGTGTGCCGATGGTTTTCCATCACGAGTCACAACACTCCAACCATCTCTAAGCATGGCAATTTCCTTTTTCCCAGCATTAATCATTGGTTCAATGGCAATCACCATGTTTTCTTTGATAACAGCACCATCTGTTTCTTTTCCATAGTTAAGAACTTCTGGTGGCTCATGCATTTTACGGCCAATTCCATGACCAGTTAATTCGCGGACAACCGAAAATCCGTTGCTTTCAGCATGTTGTTGAATGGCATGAGAAATTTTTCCAATTCTGTCGCCCACTCGCGCATTTTCAATACCTTTGAAAAAACACTCTTTGGTCACACGAACAAGTTTCTTTTTCTCACCATCAACTTCGCCAACACAAAATGTTCTTGTGGCATCACCGCAGTAACCTTTATAAGCAGCAACAATGTCAACACTGACAATGTCGCCATTTTTAAGGATAATGCTTTTGCTTGGAATGCCATGAACGACCATATCGTTAACCGAAATGCAAGAAGCACAAGGATAACCCATATAGCCTTTGCAAGGAGCAGTTCCACCACTATCTATTATAAACTTTTCAATGGATTTGTCAATATCATACGTTGAAATTCCTTCACGAATTAAAGATTTTGCAAGAATTAAAGCATCTCGTGTAATTTCACACGCTTTTCTAATAAGGACAATTTCCGCAGGAGTTTTTTCTATCACTTTGATAATCCTTTTAAAAAGTTTTTCACAGGTTTGTAAGTTTCCTCAGGTCCTTTTTCGGAGCCTTTAACAACAAACAACCTATCAGCGTAGAAGTTTATGAGTGGTGCTGTAACTTTTTCATAAACTTCCAGACGAGAGTTAATTGTTTCCAAATTATCGTCATCTCTTTGGAACAATGGCGCACCACACTTTGCACATGTGGTTTTATCGTAAGAAGAAGTGTTATAAATTTCGCCACATTTAGAACATGTTCTTCTCCCAACGCAACGACGCCTGATTTCGTCAAGCGGAACGTCCAACTGAATAACTGCATCAATATCTGTGATTTTCTTTAAAGCCTCTGCTTGTGGAATGCTTCTTGGAAAACCATCCAAAATAAAACCATTTTTGCAATCGTCTTCTTTGATACGGTTTTCAAGCATAGATATTGTTACAGCATCTGGAACAAGTTCTCCTTTATCCATATAAGTTTTGGCTAAAAGTCCAACTTCTGTTCCATTTTTAATATTTTCACGGAAAAGGTCCCCTGTGGAAATTTGAACAAGATTGAAATCTTTAACAATATTTCTTGCAAGAGTTCCCTTTCCAGAAAAT
The DNA here is from genome assembly GCA_944383685.1 of uncultured Clostridia bacterium. Lineage (GTDB taxonomy): Bacteria > Bacillota > Clostridia > Christensenellales > UBA1242 > Caccovivens. The sequence goes on from CALWQM010000013.1 coordinate 23,916, forward strand.
GGTGCTCCAAGTAATATGATTTTCATAAATACCTCACTTTTAGTTTTTATGATAATTTTTAAAATGTAAACTTGTTTACTTAATCTAAAAATCCTTTATAATTTCTCATATACATTTGTGCTTCAAGATTTTTATCAAATTCCAAAGCAACAGAAACTATAATCATAAGACCTGTTGCACTAAATGCATTAATAAGACTTGTTAATGTTGAAGAATCTGAAATTGCTTTGAATGCCAAACTTGGAACCAACGCAATGAATGCCAAGAAGAAAGCACCAAACAATGTAATTCTTCTAGATATTTTTTTCAAGTATTCAGCGGTTTCACGACCTGGTCTTATACCTTTAACAAATCCACCTTGCTGTTGTAATCTTCTTGAAATGTCGTTTGTGTCAAACGTTATCATTGAATAGAAGAACGCAAACGCAAAGATAAGAAGAGCAAGCACAACAATGTAAATCCATGAACTTGTTCCAAGCCATGTTTGATACCATATTTCAGCTTCTGAACCTGGCCAGAAAATGCTGATGATAAGTTGAGGCAAAGTGAGAAGTGAAGTTGCAAAGATGATTGGCATAACCCCAGAACTATTTAATTTAATAGGAATGAAGGTATCTTGCCCGCCATACATTTTGCGCCCCTTAATTTGCTTTGCATAACTTACAGGCACTCTTCTTTCGGAATTGTCGATGAAAACGATAAGCCCGAAGATAAGGATAACAGCAACAACATAGATAATAATCATCCAAAGATTGTCGATGTTATCACCAACTTGTGAAATTGCGCTTGAAATTCCAGAAGCAGCACTGCTTAAAATACCAACAAAGATAAGTAAACTCATACCACTTCCGCAAACACCTAATTGTGTTATTTTTTCACCAATCCAAACTGTAAACATTGCTCCTGCTGTTAAGATAAGCACAATGCCCATACCAATTACCCATGTTGGCAATCCCAAAATATCAGTATTGATTGCTGATTGGAAAGAAACAACAATACCAATAGCCTGAGCAAGTGCTAAGACAAGAGCAGTTATACGAGTGTAAAATTGCATCTTTCTTTTGCCATCTTCACCTTGTTTTGCTAATCTTTCAAGTGGAGGAATAGCAACGGTTAAAAGTTGAATGACAATGGATGCCGTAATATAAGGCGACACACCAAGTGCAAGAATTGCACCATTAGAAAGTGCGTTACCTGACAACATATTCATAAGAGAGAAAAATGTTGTTCCGCTTGTGCTATCTGCAATTTGGTCACTAAGGTCAAAACCTGGGCAGACAATTGCACAGCCAACTCTATAAACAAGAAGAAGGCCAAGCACAATCAAAAGTTTCTTTCTTATATCTTTTACTTTAAAAGCATTAACGAGAGTTTTAAACATAAATTACTCCTCTATTTCGATTTTTCCACCCGCTTTTTCAATTTTTTCTATTGCAGATTTAGTTGCTTTCTTAGCCTTAATGATTAAAGGCTTTGTGATTTCGCCATTTCCAAGAACTTTAAGTCCATAAGGTTGACGTTTACCAACAACTCTTGTTTCATATAAAAGTTCTTCTGTGATAACAGTGTTAGGCTCAAAGATTTCAAGGTCGCCAACATTAACTGTTGAATAGTTTTTACGATAGTTATAGTTATTGAAACCACGAATTGGAAGCTTTCTTATCATTGGGATATTTCCGCCTTCAAAACCAGCTTTAACTCCGCCACCGCTTCTAGCCCATTGACCTTTGTGGCCTTTACCACTTGTCTTTCCATTTCCAGAGCCGATACCACGACCAACTCTAAACTTCTTAACGGTTGAACCTTCGCTAGGTTTAAGATTTTCTAATTTCATATCGTGCTCCTTATTCTTCAACCACTTCAACAAGGTGTCTTACATGATATAAACTTCCACGAATGGAGTCGTTATCAGGAAGGATTCTTGTTTGGTTAAGTTTTTTAAAACCAAGTGCTTCCAAAATTTTCATTTGGTTTTTATTGTAACCAATAGCACTTCTAACATAGGTGACCTTTAATGTTTTTTCTTTTTTCATTTTCCTTCACCTCCGCTTAAATTTCCTCAGGCTTTTTACCACGACGAGCAGCAATTTCTTCTCTTGTCTTTAAGCCTAAAAGTCCGTTCATAGTTGCCTTAACAACGTTAATTCTGTTTGTTGAGCCATGAATTTTGGTAACAATGTTTTTAACACCAGCAACTTCAAGAACTGCACGAGCTGCACCACCAGCGATAACTCCACGACCTTCCTCAGCTGGAAGCATCAAAACTTTTGTAGCTCCAAACTTACCAATTGTTTCATGAGGAATTGTGTGTTCATTAAGTGCAACTTTCTTCATGTTCTTTTTTGCAACAACTGTTGCTTTATCAATAGCATTTGGAACTTCGCTTGCTTTACCAATTCCCATTCCAATGTTACCCTTGCCATCTCCAATAACTACAAGAGCAGAGAAGTGCATGGTTCTTCCGCCTTTAACAGTTTTACTTACTCTACGAACAGAAACAAGTCTTTTATCTAAACCGTCGTCAACCTTAACAGGTCTTTCTTTACGATTGTTTTTTTGAGGTCTTTCTGTCTTATTTTTCTTAATTTCTTCTGCCATACTAAACTCCTAAAATTTAAGACCAGCGCTTCTTGCACCGTCTGCAACCGCTTGAACACGGCCTGTGTAAAGATATCCGCCTCTGTCAAAAACAACTTCTTTAATTTTCTTTTCAACAGCTCTTTTACCAATTGTTTCACCAACAAGTTTTGCAGCTTCTGTTTTTGTTAAGCTGTCCAACTTGCTTGAAATTTCTTTGTCAAGAGTTGAACAAGAAACAAGAGTTACACCTTTTTCGTCGTCAATGATTTGAGCATAAATATGATTTAAGCTTTTGTAAACATTAAGTCTAGGACGTTCACTTGTTCCAGAAAGATGTTTTCTAACTCTCTTGTGACGAATAACTCTGTCTTTATTTTTATCATTAACAGTAATCATTTCCTTATCTCCTATTTCTTGCCTTTACCAGCGGTTTTGCCGACTTTTCTAATAAGATGAGCACCATCAACATGGATACCGTAACCATGATATGGCTCATAAGGTCTTTTCTTCATAACATTTGCACAGAATTGACCAACTTTTTGTCTGTCAATGCCTGTAACTAAAATTTCAGTTACTGATGGGCATGTAACTTGAACATCTGCTGGGATTTCAACTTCAACTTGGTGAGATAATCCAAGGTTTAAAATTAATTTTTGTCCTGATACTTGTGCTTTATAACCAACACCGGCAATAACTAATTTTTTGCTCCAACCTTTTGTCACACCAATAACCATGTTATGAACAAGAGCTCTTGCAAGACCTTGTTTTGCATTAAGTTCAGGATTTGAATATGCGAAATGAACTTCATTATCCTTAACTTCTGTAACAATGTTTTTATCTATTTCTTGATTTAACTTACCTTTTGGTCCAGAAATTGTAACGATATTACCATTTCTTTCAAAAGTTGCGCCTTCAAGAGCAACAGGTTTATTTCCTATTCTTGACATAGCGACCTCCTTACCATACATAAGCGAGAACTTCGCCACCAACATTTAAAGAACGAGCAACTTTGTCAGTTACAATTCCTTTATTTGTTGAAATGATAGCGATTCCAAGTCCGCTTATAACTTTTGGAAGATTTTCTTTATCTGAGTAAATACGAAGACCAGGTTTTGAAATTCTCTTTAAACCTTGAATAACACTTTGACCTTCTTCGTCATACTTGATGGTGATTTGAATATCTTTGAATTTGCCATTATCAACAAGGTCATAACCTACAATGTATCCTTCGTCGAGAAGAATTTTACTAATAGCAATTTTTTCCTTTGATGCAGGAACAGAAACAGTCTTATGTTTTGCTGAAATAGCATTACGAAGACGAGTTAACATATCTGCAATTGGGTCAGTACTTAACATAATTCCCTCCTTACCAACTTGACTTTTTCACGCCAGGAATTTCCCCGCGGTTAGCCATTTCTCTAAAACAAATTCTGCAAATGCCATATTTGCGAAGCACTGCGTGAGGTCTGCCACAGATAGAGCAACGAGTGTATTCTCTTGTCTTATATTTTTGTGTTCTTTGTTGTTTTGCAATTAATGATTTTTTAGCCATTTATAAACTCCTCCTTATCTTGCAAAAGGCAAACCAAGTGCCTTCAAGAGTGCTTTTGCTTCTGCGTCAGTTTTAGCAGTTGTAATAAATGAAATATCAAGACCTCTAATTTTTTCTACCTTGTCATAAGAAATTTCTGGGAAGATAAGTTGTTCTTTGATACCCATAGAATAGTTTCCACGACCATCAAAAGATTTATCTGAAATTCCACGGAAGTCTCTCACTCTTGGAAGAGCAATTGCGGTAAGTCTGTCAAAGAATTCATACATTCTTGTTCCACGAAGAGTAACCTTTGCACCAATCTTCATTCCAGCTCTAACTTTGAAGTTAGAAATAGCCTTCTTTGCTCTTGTTGCAACTGGTTTTTGTCCAGCAATAACAGTTAATTCATCGATTGCAGTGTTCAAACTTTTTGAATTATCTTTAACATCACCAAGTCCCATGTTGAGAACGATTTTAACAAGCTTTGGAACTTCATTAATGTTTTTATATTTGAACTCTTGCATAAGAGCAGGAACAATTTCTTCTTTATATCTTTTTAAAGTTGCATTTTGTTCTTTCATTATTCACCACCTTAACCTTCACTTGAAGTTTTTTTAGTGTTCGACTTTTGTGTTGTGGTTTTTGTTCCACTTGCTTTTTTAGTAGCAGTTTTGGTTTCTTTTTTCTCAACCTTTTCTTCTACTTTTGTTTCTGCCTTTTTAGCAGGTGCTTTTTTTGTTGTTTTAGGCTCAGCTTTTACACTTTCAGCCTTAACATTTTTCTTAGCTTCTTTCTTTGTTTGTTTTACATATTCTTTGTCAAGAGAAGCAGAACATTTTTTGCAAACTCTTACTTTCTTTCCATCAATTTCTTTGTGAGCAACTCTTGTTGCTTTTCCACAAACTGAGCAAACAACCATAACATTTGAAGCATCAATAGGTGCATTTTTCTTAATGATTGCACTTTGTTCTTGTTGAGTTCTAGCCTTCTTGTGTTTAGAAACAATGTTAACACCTTCAACTAACACTCTGTTATTTTTAGGGAAAACTTCCAAAACTTTGCCAGTTTTTCCTTTATCTTTACCTGTGATAACTAAAACAGTATCACCCTTTTTAACTGTCATATTCATTATCGGTTCTCCTTTTAAATAACTTCTGATGCGAGAGAAATGATTTTCATGTAACCTTTATCACGAAGTTCTCTTGCAATAGGTCCAAACACACGAGTGCCTTTTGGTTGTTTTTGGTTATCAATGATAACTGCTGCGTTGTCATCAAAACGAACATGAGAGCCATCATTTCTGTTTAACCCTTTTGTTGTTCTAACGATAACTGCTTTAACAACATCACCCTTCTTAACATTACCGCCTGGGATAGCCTTTTTAACAGAAGCAACAATAACATCACCAATGTTACCACTTCTTCTAAAAGAACCACCAAGAACTCTAATGCACATAATTTCCTTAGCACCTGTGTTATCTGCAACTTTAAGTCTTGTTTGAGGTTGTATCATATCTCTCCTCCTTACTCAGCTTTCTTGATGATTTTAACAACTCTGTGATATTTATCTTTTGAAAGTGGACGAGTTTCCATAATTAAAACTGTGTCACCAACACCACATTCATTGTTTTCATCATGTGCTTTAAATCTTTTAGATTTCTTTACGACTTTTCCAAATTGTTTGTTTTTAACTGTATAAGGAACATTAACAACGACGGTTTTGTCCATACTTGCACTAACAACAACACCTTGTCGTGTGAATCTTGCATTTCTACTTGTTTCCATCGTTTCCTCCCTTTGCCGAAGCAATTTCTTTTTCTCTTATAGCTGTTTGAACTCTTGCGATTTCCTTTCTTACGTTTCTAATAGCAAGTGGATTTGCAAGGTTACGAGTAGCATGTGAAAAACGAAGATTAAAGAGTTCAGTTTTAAGTTCTTTAAGTCTTGCGTTTAACTGTTCAAGAGAAAGAGTTTTGATTTCTTCATTCTTCATTCTTCTCACCACCTTCGTTTATTTCTTCTTTCTTA
>CALWQM010000014.1 GCA_944383685.1 uncultured Clostridia bacterium
CCTTGTGGGCACCATTTATGGTGCAACTGCGAAAGCGGTTTAACAGTCGCAGGCTGATCTCGAAGAGTATGGAGCAAAGCGGAATTAAACCGCAAGGTCGTAGGTTCAAATCCTACCTGAGGAGCCAGAAAAAGCATGATGTAAAAGTCATGCTTTTATTTTTTCTTCAAGTATTGACACCTACACAATTTTTGGATATAATAATTGGGTTATAAAGGGAGAGATATGAAGAAGAAAAAGAAAGAAAGTGTTTCAACAATAAAACTTTCTAAGTATTTTAAGCAATATAAGTGGCAAATTTCATTATATCTATTTTTATTTGTAATTTACTCTGCAATAAGTGTTTTTATTCCAATCTACACAGCACAGGCTATTGAATTTATAACTTTAAATGAGACACAAAAAGCAATAAATTACTTCATTATGGTAATGCTATTTTCAGTTTTGGCTAACTTGTTAGGAATATTTATTGATTTAATTTATAATAAATATTCCATGAAAATGATTAGAGAAATGAGTTTGGATTGCTCGAAGCAGGCTTTCAAACTTAACTCTATGACTTATGCAAATCACGGCACAGGTGAGTTTACACAGAGAATAGTAAGCGACCCAGGCAGAATTATCAACAGTCTTGCAAGGATTATTGGTTATATTTCAAGTTTGGTTTCAGCAGCTGCAATAATAATATACATAATTGTTATGAATTATATTATAGGTCTTTGCATAGTTGGGTTTATTATTATCGTATCAATCATTGATTATTACAGAGCAAAGGTTAGAGAGAAAAATTATGCTAAGAATTACAAACTAAATGATAAAGTTTTATCCATCACCAATGAAGTGGTAAGAAGTGAAAAAGATATTAAAATGTCTGGGCTTGAAGATAAACTTAATGAAATTATCAATGAAAGATATGATGATTATTTCAAACAAAATATTAAAACTTACAGGATAAATAGATGCTTTAATGGTGGAAGGGGAATATTTACAACTATTTTCATGTATGCTATTTTAATTTTTGGATTGGTCCTTATGCAAAAAGAATTATTAACAATGGCAATCTTTATGCTTATTTATTCTTATAGGGGTAGCATAGGTAGTTTTGGAAATTATATAAGTGCTATATTGGATATTTTTAGTGATGTCAAAGTTTCCATGCAAAGAATAAAGGAATTTTTTGATGAACGAGAATATAGTGTGGAAAAATTTGGCAATATTTCTTTGAAAGAGGTCAAAGGGAATATTAAATTTAATAAGGTTAGTTTTAATTATAAAGAATACAAATTTAGTCGTGATGAAAAGACGCATGAATTAACAAAAGAAATGAAAAGCGACATGCCAGTGCTTAAAGATTTAAGTTTTGAAATTAAACCGAACACAACGGTTGCTTTTGTTGGTAAATCTGGAAGCGGGAAAACGACAATTTTAAGTTTGATTTCTAAATTGTATGATGCCGATAGTGGAGAAGTTTTAATTGATGGTGTGAATATTCAAAATTTAGACAAGGAAACTTTAAGAGGCTCAATTTCATTAGTAAATCAATTTCCATATATTTTTGATATGAGTATTAAGGAAAATTTAAAACTTGCAAAAATTGATGTCACAGATGAGGAAATTGAACGTGTTATTCAAGATGCCTATTTGAAAGATTTTGTTGACAATTTGCCAGATGGAGTGGATACGATTGTGGGTGAAAGTGGAATTAAACTTTCAGGTGGCCAAAGGCAAAGGCTTGCCATTGCAAGGGCACTTATTAGAAAGTCACCTATAATTTTGTTTGATGAAAGCACAAGTTCACTTGATAACTTTGCACAAGAGCATATAAAGCAATGCATTGATAATTTGAAAGGCCAAAGCACAATTATTATTGTTGCTCATAGGTTGTCCACAATAAAAAATGCTGACACAATATTTTTCTTGGATGAGGGAAAGATTGTTGATGAAGGAACTTTTGAAGAATTATATGATAGGAATCAAACATTTAAGGATATGTTTACTTTGGAAAATATACAAGAAAAATTTGATGAAAAAAATAATTAACTAAAATATTAAAAAATGACAAAAAAATATGAAAAATATGCGAATTTTTAACAAAAAATATTGATTTTTAATAAATATAGGTGTAGAATATAACGCATTAGGAGAAAAATTGTGATAGAAAATTTTCAAAATAAATTGAATATATCAATACCATTAAGTGGCAATAATAATAGTGCAAACGGCATTTTAAGAGAAATTGAACTTGATTATACCTGTAAAGTTGATATGCCAGAAAATTATGGTTTAGATAAAACTAATACTTGTTTGGTTGAAGTTGCCAAGTGGGGTGTTACTTCATTAAGTAATGATGTATGCAAGGAAAATTTTTGCAGTAAACTTATGAGATTTATGAATAATGTTTTGGGCAATTTCAAAATTGATGAACTTACTATTAATTCATTAGTAAAGAGAGATATTATCAATGACGGCAAAAGAATAGTTTTATGTGAAGAAATTGTGCGTAATGTAAAAAAATCAAAAAAAGAGCAAAAAAATGAAGAAAAAACTAAATAATTTAAGTTTTTTCTAATTTTTTTTGAATTTTTATTTAAATTATTGATTTATAATGTTTATGCTGTTATAATGTTTATGAAAGTTGGGTGAAAAGAAACTTTTGTTTCCAATCCGTAATCAAGTGTTGTATTTTTACATGAACTTTCTTTCAAGGAAGATGATTTTCCATCTTCCTTTTTATTTATATATTTTTTTATGGTATATTCTATTATTTTATTTTTGGTTTTAAGATATTATTTTGTGCTTAGCATAATTCGCACTATTATAATGAAAATTTTAATATTAACAATTTATATATTATATATAATAATGTCAGCCAAATAATTAGGTTATCAAAGTAGTTTATCAATTTTGTTTTGCTAAGGCTTTACCAATTTGTTGGTATATGGCAGATATAAAAAAGATATAGATAGGTTATTGATTTCAATTCAATTTTGGTGAATGGGGTGAAATAAAAACTTTCACTCTTTTTTAATTTTCTTTTGAAAAAGTGTTGACAAATAAAAGATTACTTTGCTATAATATGTTTGCTGTTATTTATGGGGTGAAATACAAGGTTACTTACACTTAATCAAGCAGTGGTAAGAAAATTTGTATGGACCAAATCTCAGCCTTAGACGCTGGGGTGACCGAAATGACATTTTTTTAAGTCTAACAGCGTGACACACACGGGGTAGTGTTTGAGAGATAGTTCGTTGTTGTGGGACAATTAAAGTATCAATCAAAAAAACTGTGTTTGTTAAAAATGCAACGTTTCGGGGTGCTATTGACAGGAGGTATAAAATTAAATGGCAACACAAAAAATGAGAATTAAACTTAAAGCCTATGAACATTCACTTATTGACCAAGCATGCAAAAGAATTATTGAAACTGCTGGCAAGAATGGTGCAAAAGTTTCTGGCCCAATCCCACTTCCAACAGACAGAGAAGTGGTAACTGTGATTCGTTCTCCTCACAAGGATAAAGATTCAAGAGAACAATTTGAAAGTAAAACCCACAAAAGACTTATTGATATTTACAATCCAAGCGCCAAGGCTATCGATGCTCTTATGAAACTCGAACTCCCTGCCGGTGTTGAGATTAAAATCAGTTTGTAAGGAGGTAAAGAGAAGTGAGTAAAGCAATTATCGGAAGAAAAATTGGCATGACACAAGTCTTTGCCGAAGATGGAAAAGTTATTCCTGTTACAGTTGTTGAGGCTGGCCCAAATGTGGTTATCCAAAAGAAAACTGTTGAAACTGATGGATACAACACTTATGTTGTGGCATTCGACAAGAAAACAAAGAATGTTACAAAACCTATGAAGGGTGTGTTTGATAAAGCAAAAGTTGAGCCTATGAAGGTTGTTAAAGAACTTGACCTTGACGGCGAACTTGAAATTGGAAGTGAAGTTAAAGCTGACATTTTTAAGGAAAACGACAAAGTTGATGTTTCTGGTATCACAAAAGGTCACGGTTTTACAGGCGTTATCAAGAGATGGAATCAACATAGACTTAAAATGACACACGGCACTGGACCTGTTCACAGAGAAGTTGGTTCAATGAGTGCAAACTCATCTCCATCACGTGTTTTCAAAAATAAACACATGGCTGGACAATATGGAAATGAAAAAGTTACCATTCAAAACTTGGAAATTGTTAAAGTCGACGCAGACAGAAACTTGCTTTTAATTAAAGGTAATGTTCCTGGAAATAAGGGTGCTATCCTTACAATTAGAGAATCTGTTAAGGCTAAATAAGGAGCGGGAAAATGGCAAAAGTTAAAGTATATAATATGAATGCCGAAGAAGTTGGAACAAAAACATTAAAAGACAGCATCTTTGGCAATGAATACAACGAAGGCCTCATCCACGAAGTTATTGTTGCTTACAATGCAAATCAAAGACAAGGCACAAAAAGCACATTAACAAGAAGTGAAGTTAGAGGACATGCGGCTAAACCTTGGAGACAAAAAGGAACAGGTCGTGCAAGACAAGGTTCAACAAAAGGACCACAATGGACAGGCGGTGGAGTTGTTTTTGCTCCAAAGCCAAGAGATTTCTCAAAGAAAGTCAATAAGCAAGCAAAGAGAACTGCATTACTCAGTGCACTTAGTGCAAAACTTGCTGACAAAGAGATTACAGTTCTTGATAAATTTGAAATTGCTTCTGCAAAAACAAAAGATGCTCAAAAATTCCTTGATGCATTCAACTTTAAAGGTAATGTTTTAGTTGTTAACGCTGGAAATTCTGCTAATGAACTTAAAGCAGTTGCTAACATTCCAACACTTGACACTGTTAATGTTGAACTTTTAAATGTTTATGATGTTGTTGCAAGCAAAAATGTTGTTTTGACTGAATCTGCAATTAAATACTTAGAGGAGGCTAACGCATAATGGAAGCAAACGAAATTATCGTAAGACCACTACTTACGGAAAAGAGTTATAGTGGAATTCAAAATAAGACATACACATTTGTTGTTAACAAAAATGCAAACAAAGTTCAAATTGCTCATGCAGTTGAAGAAATGTTTAAAGTTGAAGTTGCAAAGGTTAACACTGTTAATGTTAAAGGTCACAAAAAGTCACAAAACACAAAGCAAGGCAGAACAGTTGGTAAAACAAGCGACTATAAAAAAGCAATTGTTACCTTAACTGAAAAATCTAAACCTATTGCCTTCTTTGAAAGTTTATCTTAATAGGAGGAGAAAATGGCTATAATTAAGAGTAATCCAACATCTGCCGGAAGAAGATTTTACACAAAACTTGATGGCAGTGAAATAACAAAGTTTGAACCTGAAAAATCTCTCCTTGCTGTTAAGAAAAAACATGCAGGCAGAAATGCACAAGGCAGACTTACAGTTCGTCACAAGGGTGGCGGTAACAGACAAAAATATCGTATCATTGACTTCAAAAGAAACAAGGATAACATCCCTGCAAAAGTTGTTGGAATTGAATACGATCCAAACAGAACTGCTTACATTGCACTTCTTTCATATAAAGACGGAGAAAAGAGATACATCATTGCTCCTGTTGGACTTAAAGTTGGCGATGTTTTGATGAGTGGTTCAAATGTTGAAATTAGAGTTGGAAATAACCTTCCACTTAGCGATATCCCAGTTGGTTCATTAATCCACAATATTGAACTTGAACCAAAGAAAGGTGGACAACTTGCTCGTTCTGCTGGTGCAGAAGTTCAATTGATGGCAAAAGAAGGAAAATATGCAACACTTCGTCTTCCAAGTGGAGAAATGAGGAAAGTTCTTTTAACTTGCCGTGCTACCATTGGAACAGTTGGCAATGTTGACCACGAACTTGTTTCTCTTGGTAAAGCAGGAAGAAAGAGACATATGGGTGTTCGTCCATCAGTTCGTGGTGTTGTTATGAACCCTAATGACCACCCACACGGTGGTGGTGAAGGTAAGAGCCCTGTTGGTATGGCTACACCAGTTACTCCATGGGGTAAACCAGCACTTGGATACAAGACAAGAAAGAAAAAGAATAAATCTAACCGTTTAATGGTTAAGAGAATTAATTAAGGAGAGGCAATATGAGTAAAGAAATTAAACAGCCTTATGTTAGTCCAAGACTTATGAAAAAAGTGCTTGAAATGACTGAAAAAGGTGAGAAAAAACCTATCAAAACTTGGTCAAGAAGTTCAACTATTTACCCAGAATTTGTTGGTTTCACATTTGCAGTTCACAATGGTAAAAAACATATACCTGTTTATTGCACAGCAGATATGGTTGGTCATAAACTTGGCGAATTCTCTTTAACTAGAACTTTTAAAGGTCATGCAGGTCAAAAGAAAACTGCACAAAAAAGATAGAGAGGTGAAAGATGGCTACAAGAATTAGACAAAAAGCGGAAAAAAGAGCCGCAAATAAAGATAACCGTCCTTATGCTGTTGCAAAAGACATTCGCATGAGTTCTTCAAAGGTTAGAATTGTTCTTGACAACATAAGAGGTAAAAAAGTTAATGAAGCTGTGGCACTTTTAACTTATATGCCACAAAAAGGTGCAAGTGAAAGCTTGAAAGTTCTTAAAAGTGCAATCGCAAATGCTGAAAACAATAAAGGACTTTCTGCTGACAACTTATATGTGGCTGAATGCTACACAACTCCTGGTCCTATGATGAAGAGAGTTAATTTTAGAGGTAGAGGCAGAGTTGACCACATTTTAAAGAGAAGTTGTCACATCACAATCGTGCTTGATGAAATGAAGGAGGCAAAATAATGGGGCAAAAAGTTAATCCAATTGGTCTTAGACTTGGAATAAATAAAGATTGGCAATCAACTTGGTTTGCTAACAAACAAGATTTTGCCAAAAACATTAAAGAAGATCACGATATTCGTGAATATTTTAAGAAAAAACATTCTGCTTCTGGTGTTTCAAAAGTTGAAATTGAAAGAACAGAAAGCAAACTTGTTGTTAATATCTACACTGGTAAGCCTGGTATGATTATCGGGACCAAAGGTGCTGGTATTGAACAAATTAAAAAAGAACTTGGAAAAATCGTTCGTCCAGTTAAAAACCTTATCATCAATGTTAAGGAAATCAAAAAACCTGACCTTGATGCTCAACTTGTTGCTGATTCAATTGCTCAACAACTTGAAAAACGTGTTCAATGGAGAAGAGCTTTAAAACAAGCAATTCAAAGAGTTATGAAGGCTGGTGCTAAGGGATGTAAAGTTCAAGTAAGCGGTGTTATTGATGGTGCAAACACCATTGGTAGAACTGAAAAATATATGGAAGGTTCACTTCCTCTTCACACTTTGAGAGCTGACATTGATTACGGTGTTTCTGCTGCTTACACAAACTATGGCAAACTTGGCGTTAAATGCTGGATATTCAAGGGCGAAATTTTACAAGCCAAATCCGACAAAGGAGGGCAAGAATAATGTTAATGCCAAAAAGAGTTAAAAGAAGAAAGGTTATGCGTGGTAGAATGACTGGTAAAGCCACAAGAGGTAACACTCTTACTTATGGTTCTTTCGGTATTATTGCCACAGAACCTTGTTGGATTAAATCTAACCAAATCGAAGCTGCTCGTATTGCTCTTACTCGTTACATTAAACGTGGTGGTAAAGTTTGGATTAAGATTTTCCCAGATAAACCAGTAACAAAGAAACCTGCTGAAACTCGTATGGGTTCAGGTAAAGGAAATCCAGAATTCTGGGTTGCTGTTGTTAAACCTGGTAGAGTCCTTTTTGAAATTGAAGGAGTAAGTGAGGAAGTTGCTCGTGAGGCTCTTCGTCTTGCTGGTCACAAGCTTCCTTGCAAAGTTAAGTTTATTAAGAAAGAAGAAATAAACGAAGGTGGTGAGAAGAATGAAGAATGAAGAAATCAAAACTCTTTCTCTTGAACAGTTAAACGCAAGACTTAAAGAACTTAAAACTGAACTCTTTAAT
>CALWQM010000015.1 GCA_944383685.1 uncultured Clostridia bacterium
ACCTCAAAAGAGTAGAAAGCAAGCGAGATAACGGAAAGACATTTAACTATTTAATTGATAAAGAGAGAGTAGAGAGAAATCTCTACTCTTTTTTTTATTGCTTTTCATGCACTGTGCATCCTTTGTGAGGATTTATTAACATAATTTAAATCAATAATTTGTAACTTGATTAGTATTTACTAATAGTCAATAAATATTTATATTAATAAAGATGCATAATATATATTATGTAATCACAGTAAACGCAGAAATTATCATAATATTATAAAATATATATGAAAATACCTCAAAAAAGTTGACTCGGGGGGGGGTATTTGCTAAAATGAATTTAGCAAATTAGATTGATGCTAAAATTTTAAATAAAAAGTTTTATTCAGTTTTTAATGAAAATCATTTTAAACTGCATAATAATTTTGCGGACATTCTTTTAAAAAGGAGCAAAATGAAAAAAATTTTACTTTGTTTATTTTCATTTTTGTTTATAGGAACTGCACTCACTGGAAGTGTATTTCTTTTGGCAGGCTGCAATCAATCTTATTCCCAAGAAGATAATGAAGAAAATAACAATGAAAATGAGAATAACACTGGTGAAGACATACCGGACGAGGATGAGGAAATTTCTGCACAAGGGTATAGGCTTGATGCTTACATAATGTCTTTCAACCAGGCTTATCCATCTGGTTACAACAATACAAATGGCGGAACGGTAGAAACATGGTCAAACTCAGGCCTTTTTTGGACATGGGTACAAAATGGAACTGGGGTTGGAACACATCATTCATATTTTACTAATAGAGAATGGGGAGAAGTTGTTACACAAATAGCATATAGTTCGGGTTACAGGTTAAGAGGATATTATTCCACTTCCTCTTGCACGGGAACAGATATGACTTCACAGTTTACAGGGAATGATAGTTATGACGGAGATGACAGTAACACCAAGGTTAGTACTGGGCATTTTCAATTGTCAAGTGCTCGTTCAATTTATGTTAAATCTGCAAGAAAAGTAAAAATGAATTTTTCAACTGATTGGGGAAGCCTTAGAGGACAAGGCCCCCATGGGCCGACAAGTGATGCCTCATTTAGTATTAGCGGATATTTTGGAGATACGACAAGAACATTTTGTTCTGCTTCGCCAAGAGCAGGTTACACTTTCCAATGGATTAACACAAATGGTAACAAGGTGGTAAGCACTAACAATACTGGTTTTTTTGGAGTAGAAAGTGCAGGTGCGCAGAATTTTTTAAGAGGAACCTCAACTTATGGCAATGCAACAAGCGATGGAAGCAATGGTGTTGTATATAATTTTGAAACTAGATACAATCCAATTACCTATTATGTTAAGTTTAATGGCAATGGGGCAACAAGTGGAAGCATGAGCAACCAAACTTTTACTTATGACAAAAGTCAAAATTTAAGGTCAAATACTTTTTCAAGAACAGGTTATAACTTTGCAGGTTGGGCAACAACTTCAACTGGTTCTGTGCAATATACAAACGGACAATCAGTCAGCAATCTCACAACAACAAGTTATGGAACAGTGAATTTATATGCAGTTTGGAAACCTAAAACTTTTACTAATACATACTATTATCGCAACAGCAATGGCGCACAGGCATCTGCCAATCAATCAAGAAGTTACAACTCATCCTTTACAACTTATTCAGCTTCATCACTTTCATATTACACTTCAAATGGCTGGGGACTTTATGGGTGGTTGTATAATAGTTCAACTGGAACAGGTCGCACATATGCTCCAAGCACAAGTGTAACAAGCGCAACTTACACACAAAGCCAATCAACACTTGGTTGGTATGCTGTTTCGTCGAGAACAATTACAATTTCATATAATGGCAATGGTGGAAGTTATTCGGGTGGTTCAACCACTGGAACACAGTATTGGAACCAGTATGGAAATGTGGTCACAAGTGTCAACATAAAAGTTACAAGCACTGTTCCAACGCGGACAGGGTATACTTTTAAAGGCTGGGCAACAAGCAGCAATGCCACAAGTGCGAATTATGGTTCTGGTGCAACTTACACTTACAGTTCAGGATACACAAGTTCGCCTAATATAACATTGTTTGCTGTTTGGCAAGCGAATCAATATGACAATGTTTATAGGTATCGCAACAATAGTGGTGGACAGGCAGAATCTGTCCAAAAAAGAACTTATAAGCAAGCATTTACAACTTTGTCTTCGTCAGCTCTTTCTTATTATACTTCCAATGGATGGAACCTTTATGGTTGGTTATATAATGACCAAAATGGAACAAGCAGAACTTTTGCTCCAAGTGCAAGTGTTTCATCTTCAACCTATTTAAACAGCACATCAACACTTTATTGGTATGCAACATCTTCAAGGACAGTGACATTGTCATTTAATGGCAATGGCGGAAGTTACTCAGGTGGTTCAACAACTGGAACGCAATATTGGAACCAATATGGGAATAAGGTAACAAGTGTTAGTCTAAAAGTTACAAGTACTGTGCCAACTCGAACAGGATACACTTTTAAAGGCTGGGCAACAAGTTCAACAGCCACGAGTGCGAATTATGCTTCTGGTGCAACTTATACATACAACGCAGGTTATTCAAGTTCTCAAAATGTGACACTTTATGCCGTTTGGCAAGTAAATTCATATTATGTTGATGTTAATATGACACTTAATGGTTCTGGAGTAAGCAATTTTTTGGGAAGTTTTGATGTCAGTGCCAATGGCACGGTTAAGGCAACTAATGCAACAGATTTTTATCAGCAAATAGCATATGGTTCAACAGTAAGAGTTTACGATATAATTTCAAATGCAGGGTACACTTATCAATCATATTCAATTAATGTTTCAGGAATTGAGACATCAAACAGCAGTAAATCAAGCATTGAAATCAAGATGCCAGCACAAGCAATTTCAATCAATTTGTACCAAGTTAGCAATGTTTACACTATGACACTTGACAGGCAAGGTGCAACCAATGGAACAAGTGCAATATATATGAAGTATGGTGTTGGCTGGTATTCAAACAGTTCTGCAACAACAGCAATCACATCAGTGCCAACTCTTCCAACAAAAGCAGGTTTCACTTTTGGAGGATATTTCACTGAGACAAATGGTGGTGGAACGCAAATTGTGAGTAGCTCAGGGCAAATCACAGGAGCAAATGACTATATTACAGCAAATGACACACTGTATGCTAAGTGGACGGCAAATCTTGAAGCAAAGAAAGACACAGCAGGCGGATACTATTATGTGGAAATTGGCAATATGCCACAAACAAGGGTGACAGACAGCAGTTTAATATCACAGCTTAATAGTGCAACCACTAATGGCGGAACATACTATATCAATGGCACAACAATGGTGTCAAAGAAAGTGAATAATGTTGAGTATTGTAAGTATGGAAACAACTGGTATAAGGTTGAGCCAATCAGGTGGAGGCTTGCATATTCTTCTTCACAAAAGTCAGGTTATGGAACAACGACAGACACATTTGCAGTGTTAGACACTATCGTGTATGCAGGGCAATATGCATCAGGCAGGCTTGGTGGTGGACAAGGCTATGTCACAACAACCTTAGACGAGTTTAAGAAAAACATAACATCCACAACCTATTTAGCAACATTCAGTGCAAATGTTGAAAGTTATACCGGAACAGGAATAACAAGTAAGAGTCAGTCAGCAAATATGTTCATTGCATCGGCTGGTGAGATATCAAGTGTGTTAAACAACAAGACAGGCTTATCAAAATATTCAGTTAAGTTTAGTGACCTTGTGAAGGATATTCTTGGAAAAGGAATACACAAATATTTCACAAGAAACTTAGGCTTAAATATAAGCAATATTAAAAGTTATACCGAACTTGGAATGTCCACACAAAACCTTTGCACCAATATTCAAGGTGTCCAATTTACAATCAAAGTCAGTGAATATGGCTGTGTTGGTTAAAACGACAACAACATTAATAAAACTTTGTCTAACAAGATAGAGTTTTATTTTTAAATATAAAAATTTGTTGAAAAAAAGTTTATTATATTTTCTCAAATTCAACTATTGACAAAATGAGTTTTAAAGGTTAAAATAACTTTAAGAGAGGTGAACATGGCTCCTAATTTCCTTGATATGAATTATCATGATATTGTTGATTTTGCAAAAAAATATTTTCTTATGGAAGAAAGTGATGTCAGGCAGGCACTTATAAACAAGATAACTTCAACAGGTGACAGATATAGGCTTGTTGCCATTTTGGGAGCTTTGAAACCAAGTTTTGAATTGTTTGTTAATGAAACAGAAGATGACTTAAAAAGAAAGATTGGTAGGGTTATTTTTTCAAAGTTGAATTATAAAAACTTTGATGCGAATGAAACTTCAATTGGAACAAGAAAAAGATTGTTTAGCCTTTTTGATGCCACAACTAAAAAAGGGATCAACCCTTACGAGATTGTTTACGTCACAGTTTTAACACAAGGCGAACTTTTTTTAAATTATGATGGGACATATGACCAATTTAAAGCAAGTTACAGTTCTTTTAATGTTGTTTTTTCTGCCATTAAAGACAAATTTAGAATAGATAACAGAGAAATTGAAAACAGAAAAATTGCCTCCATGTATGAAAGATGTTCTTCACTTATTTACAAAGTTAACACAATGAAGGTGGAAGACAACTATAAAACTTTAAGTAATCTTTGTTTAGTTCGCAAACTTCCAGATGACAGTGACAAGAAATATGAATATATCTTTCTTTTTAATCAAAGTGAAGTTGTTGAAATTTTTAGAAATAATCCATCACTTTTCACTCTTACAAGCGGTAGGATATCTAGTGCTTATAAGTATATTGCAGAAAAAGCAAAAAATTATATTGAAAACGAATATAAGAAAGGTAACAAGTTAAGAAAAATTGATGTTTTGCATGATTGGATAATGAACAATTCCTCTGTTTTAACAATTAAAGTTGAAGAAATGAAGAGGAAAGAAAATGCATTAAGAAATGAGTTATTGAACTTTTATGATGAAAACGAGGTAAACGGAGTTATATCTTCACTTTTTAATAATCCAACCAATATTGCCTATGTAAATAAAATTACAGAGGATAATTTCTTTGGCAAAGCGAGTGGTGGTCGAAGAAATTATCAAAATGTTATAAGAACAATAATTAAACATATAGGTAAAGACGAGGCGTTAAACTATTTTAAAAACACAAAAACAATATATGGGGTAGAATATAATAAGCTTGATGAACTTTTGGCTAATTTAAAACTTATGGACTCAACACAAGGAAATAACCTTATTCAAAAATTCATAAGTTCTGGCGATGCCCTTGTTCCATTTTTGGAGACAAGCAAGATAACTGACATTATTGAAAAACTTAAAGCAAACAAGATTTTGGAGCCAATAAAACTTTATAATATGACTAAGAGAGAAATTGCACAAGAATTTTATAATGTTTTTGCTGGTGAAGATGCGGAAAATGGCTTTAATGAACTTGAAAGGCTTTTAAATATTAATTATAAAAATGAATGTTTGGTTGAATCTTTACAGGATATATATAAAAATATTGATGAGTTAATTGACCTTTTTGGACTTAAAGATAAGGATATTTATGATAGACATAATCACAGCAATATGCCTATGATTAAAAATGATGTTGCTTTGCAAGAAAAAATAACCAATCTTGGAAATATTATTCTTGGGAAACTTCAAATTTATGCTGGAAAAGTTAGAGATACTTACAATAAGTATGAGCCAGATGAAGTTGGGCTTGCAATGCAAGATTATGAAGATAGTGTGAAAAAACTTAAAGCGGAAGCGGATAGTTTTGTGAAAACAAATATAGACAGTGCAAGAAAGCATTACAGAAATCCTGACGAACTTGCAGACACTTTTAGGGCAAACACTGCAAGCAAGTTGAATGTTTCAAACACTCCAAGTCATCAAGTGAGAGCCTTCACAAAAAAACTGGGAACTGAACTTTTAAAGCCAATGTCGAATGAACTTTTGAAAGGAAAGGCATATCAGCCAAGTTTGTTTGACTATGGCTTGGCGGAAGAAAATGAGGCAAATGTTTATGATATTGTTTTGCCAGAAGATGATGATACCAAGTTCACAGAATTTCTTAAAAGAATTAAAAAACAATATAAAGAAATTGTTAAAGTTGTTAAAAGTATTGACGACAAAAGTGATGAAATCATTATAAGATGACAAAAAAAGGGAGAAATTTTTCTTCCTTTTTGTTTTTTAGGTAATATTTATTTGCAAATATTTTAATTTTAAGATATAATCTACATGATAAGGAGATTTTTATGAACGAAATGGTTGATGAAATTTTTTCATCATTAAAAGAAGACCTTGAAAAAGCATATTCTCACCAACAAAACGAATATCTTGTTATAAGGGCAGGAAGGGCAAACCCTCATATTTTGGATAAAGTTATGGTTGAATATTATGGGGTTATGACACCAATCAATCAAATGGGAACAATTTCAGTTTCAGAAGCAAGAATTTTGAATGTTAATATTTGGGACCAAAGCCAAATCAAAAATGTTGTGAAAGCGATTATTCAGGCTGATATTGGAATCACTCCAACAGATGATGGCAAAACCATTAGACTTGTTTTCCCAATGCTTACAGAAGAAAGAAGAAAAGAAATTGTTAAACAAGTTAAAAAGATTTGTGAAGAAACAAAAATCACTATGCGTAATGCAAGACGTGACAGCCTTGATATGCTGAAAGATATGAAAAAAGACAGCACTTTAAGTGAAGATGAGTTTGCTCAGGCTGAAAAAGATGTGCAAAAGATGATTGATAAATACACCGAACTTGCAGATAAACTTGCAAGTGAAAAAGAAGACGAGGTTATGAAAGTTTAATTGAGGTAATATGAAAAAATTTGCAAAATATCCAACACACATTGCTTTTATCATGGACGGCAACAGGCGCTGGGCAAAAAGGCGAGGGTTAACTAAATATGTCGGTCATGAAAAAGGCGCTGAACGTTTAGTTGATATTATTAAAATTTTAAGCGAAATACCTGAAATTAAATATGCTTCGTTTTTTGCATTTTCAACAGAAAATTGGAATCGAGAAAAAAAGGAAGTTGATGCAATTTTTAAACTTGTCACTTATATGTTTGAAAATCACGAGAAAGAGTTTAAAGACATCAACATTAAATTTGTTTGCATGGGAGATATAAAAAGATTTCCAACTGAAATGCAAGAAATTATTATAAAAGCAGTTGAAGAAAGCAAAAATAATACTGGACTTACTGTTAATCTTGCACTCAACTATGGTGGAAGGGCAGATATTGTGAATGCTGTTAACAAGCTTATAAAAAACGGCGCCCAAAGTGTGACAGAAGAAGATATATCTAAAAATTTATATTCCTATCCTGCACCAGATATTGACCTTCTTATAAGAACAAGTGGAGAGCAAAGAGTTTCAAATTTTATGCTTTATCAACTTGCTTACAGTGAATTTTATTTTCCTAAGATTCATTGGCCGTCTTTTAACAAAAGACAGTTAAACAAGGCTTTAAAAATTTATTCAAAACGTAACAGAAGATTTGGAGGAAATTAATGAAAAAAAGAATATATTCATCAGTGCTTATCGTTTTAATTTTGGCAATTCTTTTTGTTTTAAAGATTTTTGTCAGCGACTATTTCTTTGATGCCTTTTTTGGTATTCTTGCTTGCATTGCATCCTTTGAAATGTCAAGATTACTTTCAAAAACAAGGCTTTATAATTTTCAAATTTTGTCAGTGATTTTTCCAGCATTGATGCTTGCATCAAACCTTGTTTGTGTGTTCTATGCTGGAACAACTTCAAACATTTATTGGATTCTTTGGGCTATTCTTATTGATTTTGGTCTCATGCTTGTGACACTTCTTGGCACTTTCCTTATTCAACTTATGAGAAAGAAAAAGGTGATTGACGAAATGGCAACAAGAGGTGTTAAAAACACATCAATTGCTAAATTTGCTTTCAAGAAATGTTTTAACACTTTAATAATCTTTATTTATCCAGCATTCTTCTTCCTTTTCTTTGTGTTTATCAACCATATGGGAGAATTACCACTTGACAAGTTTGTTGGACTTAATGCAGATATTTCAATATTCATTTTGCTTACAACACTTCTTATTCCTATGTTTAATGATACATTTGCAATGCTTACAGGGTCAGTTATTGGTGGCAAAAAACTTTGTCCAAGAGTGAGTCCTGGAAAAACAATTTCGGGAACTGTTGGCGGAATTTTGTGGTCAGTGCTTTTGATGGCTTGTGTTTGGCTTATTTTTGCAAACATTTCTGGTTTTAGTTTTATGTGGTCAAGTTTCCCAATTTGGGCATATTTAATTATTGTGCTTCTTGGAACAGGAATTGCAGTTGCTGGCGATTTATTTGAATCTATACTTAAACGCAGAGCTGGCGTTAAAGACAGTGGCAGATTAATTCCAGGACATGGTGGACTTCTTGACAGAATTGACTCATATATTTTCATGGCTCCATACATTATGCTTGCATTTTGGATTTTTGCATTATAATAAAAACTAAATTATGTGAATTTTTGCTTTTTAATTAATAGCTTTTCTGTTAAGGTGACCATGGACAGACACTTTAAGGTGTTTTAAAGAACCAAAGATTGAAAATTTAAGTTTTGGAGAATGAAAATTTATGATGACAGTGCTTTATATTCTTCTTGCAATCGTTGTTCTTTTGTTCATGGTGCTTGTTCATGAACTTGGGCACTATATTGCGGGAAAAATTTTAAAATTTAAAATCACAGAGTTTTCCATTGGTTTTGGCAAGGCTATATTTTCTCATACATCAAAGAAGACGGGTGAAAAATTTTCGTTTCGTCTTTTTCCGTTAGGTGGGTATTGCTCTTTTTATGGGGAAGATGAAGATGGAAAGGGTGACGAAAATTCCTTTAACAATCAAAAACCTTGGAAAAGAATAATTGTCTTTCTTGCTGGTGTCACAATGAATTTTATCACTGCAATAATCTTTTCATGGATACTTCTTTGCACGGTTGGTTATGACACTCCACAAATAATTGCATACAGCAATTCAATTAATGTTGGGCAATATCAAGAAGGTGACATTGTTACGCATGTTAATGGCACCAAAATTGATTTTGCCTTTGGCGAAAATTTCAACATGGCAATTTCCAATGTGAAAACTGAGGCAAAAGAGCAATATAATGCCTATATGGAAGAAAATGGTTTAACAAGTCCTTTGGATATTCCAGAAGAAAATTATTATGAATTTATCATGACTGTTAAACGTGATGGAGAAATAAAAGATTTAACTATTCAAGTTGTCCCTTATGAGATGGATATTACTGACAGTGAAACGGGTGAAACAACTAAACAAGTTGTCTATGTTATTGGGCTTGAAAGTGATTTAACTGGCTATCCTTGCACAACGGCATATAAATACGGTTTCTTTGAAGGGCTTGGCAGGGCTTTTCCAATGGCTTTTGGGTTTGCTTGGGTTGTGCTTAAAAGTTTATGGATGCTTATTACTTTCCAAATTCCTATCACCGAAATGGGTGGAACAATCACAACGGTGGCAACTATGGCAGAGTTTGCCCAACAAAACATTGCAAATATGCTTGTTTTCATTCCGCTTATTTCTGCGAACTTGGCGATATTCAACTTACTGCCGTTTCCAGCACTTGACGGGGCGCACGTGCTGTTTACAGTTATTGAATGGATACGGGGAAAGCCGATAAATCGAAAAGTTGAAAACACAATTCACTTTGTTGGCATTTGCATTTTGTTTGCTTTTGTCGTCATTGTGGACATACTGCACTTTGTCCTTTAAAGATAAAATTTCATTATCTCTTGACAAAATTTAAGTTTTAAACTATTATAGTAATATGGATTTTGTTCAGGAATTTAACTTAAAATTTGGAAGTAAATACCCAAATCTTCATATTAAAAATGTTGTGGTGTCTGTGAAAGAAAACCTTTGCACCATAACTTTTTTATATCCTTCACAAGATGAGAATTTAACTGACGAACAAAAGGAAGAAATCATAACTTTCATTAAAGATAAACTTAAATTGGAAGAACTTAAACTTAAAGTTAAGTTTATGAAAGTTTATGTTGAAGAAAAACTTATAAGAAAAATGCTTTTTCAACTTTTTGAAGAAAAATTTAAACTTTTAAACACTTATGTTAGAGATGATGATGTAAAAATTAAAATTGGTGGCATTGATGTTGAAATTGTTGTCAACGTGAGTCCTCGTATAGCAGAATTTTTTAACAACAACAAAGTTTCTAGTTATCTATGCAAGGAATTAAAAAATAACTTTTTGGTTGATTTTGTCATCACTCTCAATGTTTGTGAAAACAAAATTGATGAAGTTGAAATAGATAATGTTGTTGTGAAAACCTCAGCAAAGAAAACTCAAAGATATGATGTTTTAATTATTAAAGATGTTATTGGAAGCAATATTCCTCCAAAGCCAGAATATATTTCCTATATAACAGGTCCAAAAACATCTGTCATTATTGCGGGTTATATAAGCGGACTTACAAGGAAAGATTTTGTAATTAAAAAAGGTGCAAGGGTGGGGCAACAAAAAGCTTATTACACATTCTCAATTTGTGATGGTAAAGGTAAAATTGATTGCATTTATTTTTGCCCAAAGAAACATGAAAGGGATATGGATGTTTTAGAAGAAAATATGTTTTTGCTTCTTCATGGTGATGTGAGAATGGGACTAAATAGTAAACTTGTTCTTTACATAGACAAACTTGCCCTTGCAAGTGAAACTGAGCAACTTTTGCAAGAGGAAGAAGAGGATGTTCAAACCTATAAACCAGTTGAAATTGAAAGACTTGGGGCTCTTGAACAAGATAATATGTTTGGTGAAGTTGACAAGTATAATGCAAAAATAATGAACAGTAACATTGTTGTTTTTGACGTTGAAACCACTGGTTTAAACCCAGAATTAGACCAAATTATTGAACTTGGAGCAGTTAAAATTGAAAGAGGAAACATCATTGAAAAATTCTCCACTTTCATTAAGCCAACCATTGAAATCCCTTATGAGGTGACAGAACTTACACATATAACAAACGAAATGGTGGAAGATGCTCCACCTATTGAGCAAGTTATTAAAGAGTTTTACGATTTCTCCCGTGATTGTGTTTTATGTGGGCATAATATTATCAACTTTGACATCAAGTTTATTAGGCGTTTTGGCAGATTGCAAAACTTGGAGTTTGACAACAATTTGATTGACACCATGAATGAGGCAAGAGTTTCCAGACTTAAAATTTCAAGATTTAATTTGGGCACAGTAACAAAGGCTCTTGGAATTGAGTTAAAAGGTGCTCACAGGGCTTGGAATGATGCCTATGCAACAGCACAGGTGCTTTTAAAACTTAATGAGGTTTGATTTTTGCTTGTAAGTGAAA
The DNA here is from genome assembly GCA_944383685.1 of uncultured Clostridia bacterium. Classification (GTDB taxonomy): domain Bacteria; phylum Bacillota; class Clostridia; order Christensenellales; family UBA1242; genus Caccovivens. The sequence goes on from CALWQM010000015.1 coordinate 11,419, forward strand.
ATGTGCTTTTAAAGTGAGTTGTTTTAATTTTGTGGAATATATTTTTTATTAAAAAATAATAAAATATATTAAAAAACCTTGCTTTTTTAAAAAAATTAGGTTATAATACTTATATCTTGTGGCAGGGAGTGGGCAATTTGTTTGCTCACTCTTTGCATATATAGGAGGTTTAAATTGGCAAAAGTTAAACAAATTTGCGAAGAAAAATTAAGACCAGTCATTGAAGAAATGGGGTACGACCTTGTTGAAGTTGAATACGTTAAAGAATTTGATGGAATGAATTTAATTTTCACTATTGATAAGGAAGAAGGGGTAACCATTGATGATTGTGAGAAGGTAAACAAAGTTATTGACCCAATTATTGATGAATTGAACCCAACTGATGACAAACCTTTCACACTTGTTGTTTCAAGTCCTGGGCTTGATAGACCACTTAAAACTGACAGAGATTTAAGAAGGAATCTTGGAAGTGAAGTTACTTTAACTCTCTTTGCAAAACTTGATGGCAGTAAAGTTTTTGAAGGTGTTTTGAAGGCTTTTGATGAAAAAACTGTCACTCTTCAAATTAAGGACGAAGAGAAAGTTTTTGAAAGAGATAAAGTTGCAAATATTAAACTAATAATTAAATTTTAAGGAGAAAAATTAAAAATGGTAAACAAAGATTTTTTTAAGGCATTAGACGATTTAGAACAAGAAAGAAAAATTGACAAACAAACTTTCATTGAAACTCTTGAAACAGCTCTTACATCTGCTTATAAAAAGATGTATGGCGAAGCAAAGTCAGCAATGGTCAAACTTTATCCAGAAAGAAACACAATAAGAATTTACTCTTATAAAACTGTTGTTGAAAATGTTGAAGATCCAGATAAAGAGATTTCTCTTGAAGAGGCAAGAACAATGAAAAAGTCTTATAAGGTTGGTGATATTGTTGCAGTTGAAGAAACAACAAAAGATTTTGGAAGAATTGCTGCTCAAACTGCAAAACAAGTTGTTATGCAAAAACTTCGTGAACTTGAAAGACAAAATGCAGCAGATGAACTTAGCGAAAAAGAAGACGAACTTTTGACCACAGTTGTTAAAAGAATTGATGGCGACAATGTTTATGTTCAAATTGCTGGAACTCACACAGAAGGTGTGCTTCTTAAAAATGACCAAATTCCAGGCGACAAGTTCCAAGTTGGCGACAGAGTGAAAGTTTATGTTAAGAAGATTAAAGATTCTTATCATGGTCCACAAATTCAAGTTTCAAGAAGCAACATTGGCTTTGTTAGAAAACTTTTTGAACTTGAAATTCCTGAAATTGCAAGTGGCGAAGTTAAGATTAAAAACATTGCCCGTGACGCAGGCAACAGAACAAAGGTTGCTGTTTACAGTGACAGACCAAATGTTGACCCAGTTGGGGCTTGCGTTGGTAACAGGGGAACAAGAATCAACACCATTGTTAACGAACTTAACGGCGAAAAAATTGACCTTGTGGAATATAGTGATGACCCACTTGAATATATTGCAAGGGCTTTAAGTCCAGCAAAAGTTTTGTCTGTTGAAACAAACGACAGCCTTAACATGAGTCAAGTTATTGTTCCAGACGACAAACTTTCTCTTGCTATAGGTAAGGGCGGACAAAATGTTAGACTTGCTGCAAAACTTACTGGTTGGAAGATTGATGTTAAGCCTGAAAGTTATGTTAAACCTCAAAAAGAAGAAAAAGAAACTGAATATGAACTTACAGAACTTAGTGACGACGATTCTTTTGACACAATGAGTGACCTTGAAGAATTGGAAGAAATTAATGGAGATGAAGAGAAATAATGCAAAAAGAAAGATTAAGAATGTGTATCATTTGTCGTGAGCATAGCGATAAAAAAGAACTTCTTAGAATTGTTAAAAACAAGGAAGGTCAAATCTTTGTTGACAAAACGGGTAAAGCCAATGGGCGTGGGGCGTATATTTGCAAAGATAAAAACTGCTTTGAAAAACTCAAAAAAACTCGTGGGCTTAACCGTGCTTTCAAATGCGAAATTCCAAATGAGGTATATGATAAAATAGGAGTTGAAATTGAAGGAAATTAAAGGTATTATCAATATTTGTCACAAAGCGGGATATCTTATTATTGGTGGGGAAAATATTTTGAAGCACAGCCAAAAAATGTTTCTTGTGCTTGTTGACTCCACTTCTGGAAAATCTCTTTTAAGAGAAATGAATTATGTGGCAAATTCAAGAAAGATTCCTTTACTCCAAATTGAAAAACTTGACGAAATAACTTCCATTGCTAATTGCAAAGCGGTGGCAATTAAAAATAAACCATTAAGTGACGAGATTATCAAATTAATAAAAGGAGAATAACTTGGCAAATCAACAATTAAACGGACTTAGAACAATCAATAACATACAAAGGGATGGCTCTTTGCAGAATTTATTATTGTCTATTAAAGATTCTAAATTGCAAATTGAGGCTTATTCAAAAAAATTGCAAGACAAGAAAAGTGAAGCACAATTAAAAGCAAGAGAAGAAGAAAAGAAAGCTTTGCTTGAAAAACAAAAAGCCGAAGAAACTGCAAAATTAGAAGAGAAAAAGGTTGAAGAAGAAAAGAAAACTGAAATTGTGGAAAAAACTGCTGAAAAAGTTGAACCACAAAAGGTTATGCCTGCAAAAGAAAACTTTAACCAAAATAGACCTAATAAAGACAATGGCTTTGTGAGAAGTCAAAACAACAACTTCCGCAAATTTGATAATCAAAATCGTAGCTTTAATGGACAGCAACAAAACAGAAATTTCCAAAATCAAAATGGAAATAAAAACAATTTTGGAAAACCTGGTTTTAATAAAAACTTTTCAAATAATCAAAACAAAGACAAGCAAAAATCTTTTGTTTCAACAAAGGCAAACAACTATAAAAGTTTTGCTCCAACTGAAAGTAGTTCAGTTTTGGCACAACCTGAAAGAAACTTTGGAAATAAAAATAAGCGTAGGGTAAATATAGACGAAAACAAGAAAGTTAGTGCAAAACAAAAGCAATCATTTGAAAAACATAGTGGAAATAACAACAATATTTATGTTCTTGATGACGAGGGCTTTGAAGAAACAATAATGGGTTCAAGAAAACTTATCAAAAAGAATAAAGAAGTTAAAACTGTTGTTGCTCCAAAAATTACTCATGCCGTTTTAACATCCAGGGAAATCACAATTAAAGATTTAAGTGAAAAGATTGGCAAACCTGTCACTGAAATCGTTAAAAAATTGATGTTGCTTGGAATTATGGCAACCATAAACAGTACTATTGATTTTGATACTTGTGAACTTATTTGCAGTGACTTTGGAATTACTCTTGAACTTAAACTTGATAAATCATATGAAGAAAAAATGATTGATGCAGCACAAGATAATGATGAGAAAAACTTGGTTAAGCGTCCACCAGTTGTCACAGTTATGGGGCACGTTGACCACGGAAAGACCTCACTTCTTGATGCATTTAGAAAAACAAATGTTGTTTCTGGTGAAGCAGGTGGTATCACTCAAAAGATTGGTGCTTATCAAATCACTTTTAACAATGAAAAAATCACATTTATTGACACACCAGGACACGCAGCATTCACTGCTATGCGTGCAAGAGGTGCGGAAGTTACTGATATAGCAATTTTGGTTGTTGCAGCAGATGACGGCATTATGCCTCAAACGGTGGAAGCAATTAATCATATTAAGGCTGCAAAAGTTCCAATGATTGTTGCAATCAACAAAATGGATAAGCCAGAAGCAAACCCAGACAGAGTTAAACAACAACTCACCGAACATGGAATTTTACCAGAAGAATGGGGCGGAGATGCAATTTGTATTCCTATTTCCGCTAAAACAGGTATGGGACTTGACGAGCTTAAAAAAATGATTTTGCTTGTTGCTGAAATGGAAGACCTTAAAGCAAATCCAGACAGAAAAGCAACAGGTGTTATCATTGAGGCTGAACTTGACAAGGCTCGTGGGCCAGTTGCAACTGTTCTTGTTCAAAACGGAACTTTAAAGATTGGCGACACCATTGTCAGCGGTATAACTTATGGCAAAGTTAAGGCTATGTTTGACGAAAATGGCAAACCTGTGAAGAAGGCTCCACCATCAACCCCAGTTGCTGTGATGGGCTTTAACGATGTTCCTTCCTCTGGTGACCAAGTGTTTGCTGTTGAAGATTCTCTTTCAAAACAGGTTATTCATGAAAGGATCAACAAAATTAAAGAGGAAAGAGCAAAACAAACTTCTGGCGTAAGTGCTGACGATTTTATGAGCCGTATCCATGAAGGCAATTTGAAGAACCTTAACATCATCATTAAAGCAGATACACAAGGTTCTGTTGAAGCATTGAAAGGTTCTTTGGAAGCAATTAGAAACGAAGAGGTTAAAGTGGTAACAATTCACAGTGGGGCAGGTGCAATCACTGAAAGTGACTTAATTTTGGCTCAAACAACTGGCTCAACAATCATTGCTTTCAACATTAAAATTCCATCAAAAACACAACAGCTTGCAGATTCTCTTAAAGTTAACATCATTGAAAGCAAAATTATCTATGATGTTGTTGACCAAATAACAAAGATGAGCAAGGGTATGATGGCTGTTAAGTATGAAGAAAAATATATTGGAACAGCTGAAATTCGTGCAGTGTTTAAACTTTCTTCTGCTGGAAAGATTGCAGGAAGTTATGTGACAGATGGTAAAATTCAAAGAAATGCCATTGCAAAAATCAAGAGAAATGGAAATATTGTTTTTGAAACAAGTGTTGAATCTTTGAAGATTGTGAAAGATGAAAAAGCAGAAGTTGCTCGTGGCTTTGAATGTGGTGTTAAGTTTAAAGATAACTTTGATTTCCAAGAAGGCGACATTGTTGAATATTATGTTAAAGAGGAGGTAAAAAGAGATTAATAAATTTTTAATCTCTTTTTAATTTTTAGGAGGATTTATGAGTAATAGACAAGAGAGAGCAAACAGCGAAATTCAAAAATGTTTAATTGAAATTATACAACACAAAATGAATGACCCAAGGCTTGACAAGGTGATAACAGTAAGTGATGTTAAAGTGAGTACTGATTTCAAGTTTTGCCGAGTTAAGATAAGCGTTTTGGACTTAAAAGATATCAACATGGTGACGAATGTTCTTCAAAAGTCGGAAGGATACATTAAAAGAGAACTTGCTTCTATGATTGATATGCCTTTTTTGCCAAAAATTAAGTTTGAAGTTGACAAAGGGGCAATCAGCACACTTAGAGTTGAAGAAATTTTAAAAAACCTTTATATTCCTGCGGAGGAAGAGGATGGAGAGTAAGGAAATAAAAAAGATAATTTCATCCTCAAAAAATGTGGCAATTTTTGGACATGCTGTTCCTGATTTAGATTGTTTTGGGGCAATGTATGGTGCAAAATTTTTATGCGAGCAACTTGGTGCAAAAGCACATATTTTTTCAACGGCTTCAAAGGATTTGTTTTTGTTTAAGATTTTTGATTACAACAAAATTGAAACTGATTTTGATGAAAGTAAGTTTGACCTTGTTCTTATTGTTGATGCAAATGAATTTTTAAGATTGGACAGCGCATTTCGTGATAAGGTTCAAAGGCATAAAAATGTTTTGGTGATTGACCACCATGAGCAAAGCCGTGTTGAAAGTGGTTGCAAATTTTATGTCCACAGCGAGTTTTGTGCAGCAAGTTTAATTATCACAGACCTTCTTTATGAATATAAAATTAAAATTAGCAAAGAAGTTGGAGAGTTTTTATTTGCAGGAATTGTGGGAGATACAGGCAGATTTTTGCATACAAACACAGATAAACACACTTTTGAAATGGTCACAAAGTTAATGGATTTAGGAATTGATATCCAAAAAATATATGATGCGACATACCGTTCAAAAACCTTGAAGCAAGTTAATGTTCAAAAGTTTTTATATGACAATATGAACATTGTGAATAATCATGCTTGCTATATTGTTGTTTCCAACAAAGATTTAAAGAAACTTGATGCCCGCTTTGAAGACGTTAAACTTTTTATGGACGACCTTAACCAAATCAATGAATTTGATGTTGTTATGGTGGCTTATGAACTTGATAAAGATGAATACAAGGTAAGTTGCCGTTCAAAGAATGGTTTTGAAGTAAATAAAGTTGCTAAAAAACAAGGTGGCGGTGGACACAAAATGGCCGCAGGATTTAAATTAAGTGGCAACAAAAAACTTGTTGCAGGAAAATTGAAAAATATTTGTGAGGAAATTTAATGATTAATGAACAAAGTGGAGTTTTGCTTGTTAATAAGCCAAGGGGTCTTTCATCCAATAAGATTGTCAATTTGGTAAAATATAGATTGCATGCAAAAAAGTGTGGGCATTTGGGAACACTTGACTTGGAGGGTGAAGGGCTGTTGCCTGTGACAATTAATCATGCAACGAAACTTTTTGACTACTTTTTGGCAAAAGATAAAACTTATGAAACAGTTTTTGTTTTTGGTTTTGAAACTGACACACTTGACACTTCTGGCAAAGTTTTGAAAGAAAAGATTCCAACTTTCACAGAGGAAGAACTTGAATGTGAAGTGAATAAAATGGTTGGAAAATATATGCAGATGCCTCCACAATATTCGGCAAAAAAAGTCAATGGTAAAGTTGGGTATAAGGAAGCAAGAAAAGGAGAGTATATTGATTTAAAACCAAAGGAAATTGAAATTTATTCTTTCAAAATTTTGGAAAAACTTTCTATTAACTCTTACCGCTTTGAAATTTCATGTTCAAGTGGAACTTATATAAGAAGTGTGTGTCGTGACCTTGCATACCACCTTGGCACCTATGGTAGTATGCAATGCATACTACGCACAAGATGTGGTGGTTTTTATTTGAAAGATGCATACTCGCTTGATGAAATTGAAAAGGGTGAATTTAAGATTATACCATGTGAAAACTTGTTTGATTTTAATGTTATAAAGTTAAACGAAAAGGAATTTTTCAAACTTTCAAATGGTCAAAATTTAACATTAAGTTTTGAAGATGGTGAATACAAAATTTTTTATAAAGATTTATTTTTGGGCATTGGAAAAGTTGAAAACAAAAATTTAAAATTAAAGTTGAGATTGTTTTAAAAGATTGCTTGTAATTTAATATTTCAAATTTAAATTTCAATTTCTACTTAGCATTTAAAATTTTAAATTTGCAAGTTAAAAGGAGAAGATATGGGAAAGGTATTGTTTGGACCATCTGGAAACAGTGAATCATTTTTTAATGAAGGCCATTCTGCAACACTTGAATCGCCAGCATGGGTTAAAGCAAAGGGACTTGACCTTTTTGAATATAGTTTTGGGCAAGGATACCGCATGTCAAGTGATACAGCTGTTAAGATTGGCAACGAATTTAAGAAGGAAGGAATTGAACTTTCTGTTCACGCACCATACTTTATTAATTTTGCAAATCCAGATGATGAAATGTTTTCAAAAACTATTGGATACATATCAACAGGCATAAAATTTCTTAAAAACTTACAAGCCAAAAGATTAATTTTTCATCCGGCTTCTTGTGGCAAGCAAACAAGAGAAGATGCTGTTAAACTTATGATGGAAAGATTTAAAGAGGTTATGCCTATTTTTGAGAATGAGTTGGATGATGAAATGTTTCTTTGCCCTGAAACAATGGGAAAACTTATGCAAATTGGAACTTACAAGGAAGTTATTGACCTATGCACAATTTCTTCAAAATTAATTCCAACTTTTGATTTTGGGCACATCAATGCATTGACGCAAGGTTCTTTGAAATCTGCTGATGACTATAAGCATATTTTTGATTATTGTTTTGAGAAGCTTGGCGAGGAGAGGACTAAAAATGCTCATATTCATTTCTCAAAAATTCAATATGGTTCAAAAGGTGAAATCAGGCATTTGACTTTTGAAGATGATGTTTATGGTCCAAACTTTGAAGATTTGGCAAAAGTGCTTGTTGACTATGATTTATCTTGCCATGTTGTGTGCGAATCGGCGGGAACACAGGCAGAAGATAGTTTAATTATGAAAGATATTTACACTAAAACACTTGCCAAATAGGCTTTTTTATGTTATACTTATATTGCTTTTAAAAAGAAAATTTATATATATAGGAGATTTTATGGTTACAGCAGGAGATTTTAGAAAAGGAACAACTTTTGAAATGGATGGAAACGTTTATAACGTTATTGATTTCTTACATGTTAAACCTGGTAAGGGTTCTCCATTCGTTCGTGCAAAAATTAAAAATGTTATGACAGGTCAAGTTAGGGAAGATACTTTCAACCCATCAGACAAATTTCAAGAAGCAGTTATTGAAAAGAAGGAAATGCTTTATCTTTACAATGATGGCGACCTTTATTATTTCATGGATAATGAAACTTATGAACAAATGCCTTTGAACAAAGATGTTGTTGCTGATGCTTTAAACTTTGTTACTGAAAACATGCCAACAACAATGTATATGTATAAAGGTGCTCCATTTGCAGTTTATCCTCCAACATTTGTTGAACTTGAAGTTGTGGACACAGAACCTGGCATTCAAGGTGACACATCTAAGGCTTCTAAAAAGCCAGCAACTTTAATCACAGGTTACACAATCAATGTTCCACTTTTCGTTAACATTGGTGACATCATTAGAGTTGACACTCGTGATGGTTCATATATGGAAAAAGTTAAATAACAGGCATTGCCTGTTTTTATTTTTATAAATCCAACTTAATTGGATTTTTTATTTACTTTTAAATTTAACCAGAAAATATTTGAAAAAAAATCAATTTTCTTGTATAATCACATAAGGAGATAATTACTTTGAACGATAGATTGAAATATATAAGAAATTTTTGTATTATTGCACACATTGACCATGGAAAAAGCACCTTGGCAGATAGATTGATTGAACTTACAGGAACTGTTTCCAAAAGAGATATGCAAGACCAAATACTTGACAGTATGGAACTTGAAAGGGAAAAAGGTATCACAATTAAACTTGCCCCAACAAGGCTTATTTATGAATATGAGGGGAATGAATATACTTTAAATTTGATTGACACTCCTGGGCATGTTGACTTCACTTATGAAGTTTCTCGTTCTCTTGCTGCTTGCGAAGGAGCATTACTTCTTGTGGATGCTTCACAAGGGGTGGAAGCACAAACCCTTGCAAACACCTATCTTGCACTTGATAACAACTTGGAAACTGTGCCAGTTATCAATAAAATTGATTTGCCATCTGCAAGACCAGAAGAGGTTAAAAAAGAAATTGAAGATGTTATTGGGCTTGATGCGGAAGATTGCCCATGCATTTCTGCTAAGGATGGAACAAATGTTCAAGATGTTTTGAAGGCAATAATTGAAAAAATACCAGCACCTGTGGGTGATGAAAATGCAAAATTGAAATGCCTTATTTTTGACAGTCACTATGACAATTTTAAGGGTGCAATTTGCTTAATCAGGGTTTTTGATGGCAAGGTTAAAAAAGGTGATAAGATTTTGATGATGCAAACCCAAAAAGTGTTTGAAGTGACAGAAGTTGGAATTTTTGTTCCAAATACCAAAGAAGTTGATGTGCTGAGTGCAGGTGATGTTGGATATTTGGCTGGTTCCATTAAAACTATTGCAGATGTTAAAGTTGGCGACACAATAACAAGCGCAGAAAACCCAATTGAAAAACCTCTTGAAGGATATAAAGAAGTTCAGCCTGTTGTTTTTTGTGGTATTTTCCCTGTGGATGGGGCAAAATATGGCGAACTTAAAGATGCCCTTGACAAACTTAAACTTAATGATGCAAGTTTACAATTTTCACCTGAAAATTCCTCTGCACTTGGCTATGGTTTCCGTTGCGGATTTTTGGGACTTTTGCACCTTGAAATCATAACAGAAAGATTGGAAAGAGAATTTAATCTTGATATTATAACAACCGCTCCAAGCGTGTCTTACAATGTTTATAAAACAAATGGGGATATGTTGGAAATTTCAAACCCATCCAATTTGCCACCAGCAGTTGAGATTGACAGAATTGAAGAACCGATGGTGAAAGTTAATGTTTTCACTCCACCTGAATATGTTGGTTCAATTATGGATTTGTGTCAGGAAAAACGTGGGGTATATAAAAACATGGTTTACCTCGATAAGCGCAGAGTGGAGCTTAACTACGATTTGCCACTTGGTGAAATTATTTATGATTTTTTTGATAGTTTAAAATCAAGAACGCATGGATACGCAAGTTTTGATTATGAGTTTAAAGATTACGAAAGGGCGGACCTTGTGAGAGTGGATATTCTTTTGAATGGCGAAAAATGTGATGCGCTTTCTATGATTGTGCACAAGGACAAGGCTTATACGAGGGGGAGAGAACTTGCAGAAAGATTAAAGAAAATTATTCCTCGTCAACTTTTTGAAGTTCCTATTCAGGCTTGCATTGGAAATAAAATTATTGCAAGAGAAACAATTTCTGCATTGAGAAAAGATGTGCTTGCAAAATGTTATGGTGGAGATATTTCAAGAAAACGCAAACTTTTGGAAAAGCAAAAGGAAGGGAAAAAACGTATGAGAAAAATTGGCTCTGTTGAAATTCCTTCCGAGGCCTTTATGAGCATTTTGAAACTTGATGATGAAAATAAATAGTAAGTATTAAAGCTTTGCATGGTGGGAGTTTGCTTCGCCTTGCAAGAAAAGTTGCAAGGCGAAAAATGGCGGAAGCCATTACTGCCTTTGGCAGTGCAAACTCCCTGTTCAGCACAACTTGAATATTATAAAAGAGGACAATTTGAAAGATTTATCAGTTTATATTCATATTCCATTTTGTGAAAGAAAATGCAACTATTGTGCTTTTGTTTCTTATTGCCTTAGCGAAGAAAAACAAAATGAATATATAGATAAGCTTATTTTTGAAATAAAAAGTTTTGCGAAAAATGATAAAAATATAAAGGAAAGGGTTGTTAAAACAATTTATTTTGGTGGAGGAACGCCATCGCTTTTATCTATACAAAATTTTCATAAAATCTTTAAAGCAATTAATGATAATTTCAAGCTTTCACAAAATACTGAAATAACAATTGAAGTAAATCCTAATTCAGTTGATGTTGAAAAACTGTTGGAGTATAAAAAACTTGGAATTAACAGGGTGAGTGTTGGAGTGCAAAGTTTAAGCAGCAGAACACTTAAACAAATTGGACGATTGCATGACAAAAAGACGGCTTTAAATTCAATTAAATTGATAAGCCAATATTTTGATAATATTTCTGCTGACTTGATTATTGGACTTCAAGGGGAAAAGAATATAACAAAATATGCAAAAAAACTTATAAAACTTAAAGTTAAACATATTTCATGCTATATGCTGGAAATACATGAGAACACAAAAATGCTTAATTTGGTAAACGAAAAAAAATATAAACCTTTAAGTGATGACATGGTAGTTAAAGCTTACACAAAACTTTCAAAATTTTTAACAAAAAATGGCTTCCTTCAATATGAAATCAGTAATTTTGCACAGAAAGGTTATGAAAGTAAGCACAACTTAACTTATTGGACTTTTAAAGATTATGTTGGCTTTGGAGTTTCTGCTCACTCTTATATTGATGGTGTTAGATATGAAAATGCCTCAAATTTAAAAGATTATTATTTAGGAAAAAGATTGAGTGAACCGAAAAGTGAAAAGACTGAAATAGAAGAAAGAATTATGCTTGGGCTTCGTTGTTATGAAGGGGTGTCAATAAAAAAACTTAAAGACCTTGGATATAATATTCTTGAAAATGAAAATTGTAAAGCCTTTTTACAAAAGGGAATTCTTAGAAAAGAAAATGGAAAATTGTTTTTAGAGCCTTCATATTATGTTGTTAGTGATTATATTATTGAGCACTTAATTTGATTTAAGTTTCAATTTTAGACAAATTAAGTCAAATTTTTCAGTAAAAAAGGTTGCTTTTTTAAGAAAATAATGATATAATACAAAATGTAAAGTTAAATTGCTTTACGTTTAGGTGAATATTATGGCAAAAATTCAACTCGCAGATTTTGTTAAATATGGAAAACTTTTCGATGTCTATGGAAAACTTCTCAGCGAAGAAAGACAAGCACTTATGAGTTTATATTTTAATTATAATATGACTCTTGCGGAGATTTCCAAAGAGAAAGGTATTTCAAGGCAGGCAGTTTTAGATGGTATTTCAAAAGCATGTTTAAAACTTGACGAATTTGAAAGCAAATTGAACTTTAATGACAAAAAAGAAAAATTTGAAAGCAAATTGAAATCACTTAAAAATTTTAATTCGCTTGATGAAATAAAAGAAAAAGTCGATGAAATTTTAGGAGAAATTTAATGGCATCATTATTTTCAAATCTATCCGAAAGATTGAACCATATCTTCTCTAAACTCACAAAGAGAGGTAAGTTAACAGAACTTGAAATTAAGGAAGCAATGCGTGAAGTTAGAATTGCTCTTCTTGAAGCAGATGTTAACTATATGGTTGCAAAACAATTTATAAATAATGTTTCCGAAAAAGCTTTGGGCGAAGAAGTTATGCGAAGCCTCACACCTGGGCAAATGGTTATCAAGATTGTTAAAGACGAACTCACAAAATTGATGTCAAGCACTGAACAAAAATTAAACCTATCGTCCAATCCAACCATAATCATGATGTGTGGTCTTCAAGGTGCTGGTAAAACAACCATGTGCGGGAAACTTGGCGCATACCTTAAAAAGAGTGGAAGGAAACCACTTCTTGTTGCTTGTGATATCTATCGTCCTGCTGCTATCAATCAGTTACAAGTTGTTGGAAAACAGGCAAATTGCGAGGTATTTGAACGAGGAACACAAAACCCTGTTAAAACTGCAAAACAGGCTATTGACCATGCAAGAAAGCAAGGTTTTGATGTTGTTATAATTGATACAGCAGGAAGACTTCACATTAATGAAGAGTTAATGAATGAGTTGAAAGAGATTAAGAAAGAAGTTAAGCCACATGAAATTTTGCTTGTTGTGGACGCAATGACAGGTCAAGATGCGGTGACAATAAGTGAAAGTTTCAACAAGGACCTTGATATTTCTGGTGTTATTTTAACTAAACTTGATGGTGACACTCGTGGTGGTGCTGCACTTTCAATTAAGGCAATCACAGGCAAACCAATTAAGTTCAGCGGTGTTGGTGAAAAAATAGGCGACATTGAACCATTCTATCCAGACAGAATTGCAAGCAGAATTTTGGGAATGGGAGATGTGCTTTCACTCATTGAAAAGGCGCAAGAAGCTGTCAGTGAAGAAGAAGCAAAAAAACTTGAAGAAAAGTTTAGAGAAAATTCTTTCACTTTTGAAGACTATCTTGTTCAAATGGAAAACCTTAAAAAGATGGGCAGTTTGAATGATATTGTGAGGATGATTCCTGGAATGTCAAACAAACTTAAAGGTGTTAACATTGATGAAAAACAACTTGCTGTTAATAAGGCAATTATTCAAAGTATGACAAAAGAAGAAAGGGTAAACCCTGAAATTATTAAGGCGAGTAGGCGTAAAAGAATTGCGGAAGGAAGTGGCACAAGCATTCAACAAGTTAATCAACTTCTTAAACAATTTGAGCAATCAAAAGAAATGATGAAACAACTTAAAGGCAAAAAAGGCCTGCGTGGTATGTTTTAATCAAAGTAGGCAAATTGGAGCCTAAAAATTGGTATATTCCAGATTTCTGGTTTATATAGCAAAAGAATTTAATTAAAAGGAGAAATTAAAATGGCTGTTAAAATTAGACTTACAAGAATGGGAGATAAAAAATCACCTTTCTACCGTGTTGTTGTTGCTGATTCAAAGAGCCCAAGAGATGGAAAATTCATTGATATTCTTGGAACTTACAATCCACTTACAAACCCAGCTGAAATCAAGATTGATAACGAAAAAGCAAGCAAATGGCTTAAAAATGGTGCTCTTCCAACTGAAACTGCTAAATCTATTTTAGTTAAGAGTGGCGTTATTGACCAAGAAAATAAATAAGGAGAAAGATAATGCAAGAATTACTTGAATTACTTGTTAAAACACTTGTGAAAAACGAAAATGAAGTTGAAGTTTCAAAGGAAGAAGATGAAAAAGCAATAACATTTTTTGTTAAAGTTGCAAGCGAAGACATCGGCAGAGTTATTGGTAAAAATGGCAAGATGGCAAGTAGCATTAGAACCATAATAAAATCCATTGGAGCAAAAGAACGCAAAAAAGTTTTTGTTAAATTTGGAGACTAATTGTGGAGTTATTATGCGTTGGTAAAATTGTGAAACCGCAGGGAATCAAGGGGGAAGTGAAAATTTATCCTCTTATTGATATCCCTGCGATTTTTAATGGTAAGCATGAAATGTTTATTGATAAAAAGCCTGTGAAAATTAAGTCTTGCACTTATAGGCTTGGCTTTGCCTATGCATGCTTTGATGTTATCCCAGACAGAAACACTGCGGAAAAATATAGAAATTCCCTAATTTATATTGATAAGGAAGAATTTTATAAAATTCCATCAAACACATATCTTGTTGACGACCTTGTTGGGCAAACATTATTTGATGAAAATGAGAAGTTTGTTGGACAAATTATGGGAACAGAAAACTATGGTTTTGATGACCTTATAGTTATTAAAGAAGGGGAGAGAACATTTATAGTTCCATTTGTGAAAGATATATTCAAGCAAAAAGATGGAAAAATGTATGTGATACGAAAGGAATATGAAGGAGCAAAAACCGATTATGAAAATTGATATTTTAACTCTTTTTCCTGAAATGTTTTCTCCACTTAATTCCAGCATATTAAAGCGTGCTGTTGATAACAAAATTTTAGAATTTAACGTTATCAATATTAGGGACTTTTCAAAAGATAAGCACAAAAAGTGTGATGACTATCCATTTGGTGGTGGAGCTGGAATGCTTATGAGTGTTCAACCACTTTATGATGCAATCAAAAGTGTTAAGGATGAGAACAGTAAGATCATTTTTCCTTCACCAAGGGGAAAGGTGTTTAATCAGGCAAAGGCAAAAGAACTTTCAACTTTCAATCACTTAATCTTTGTTTGTGGACACTATGAAGGTGTTGACGAAAGAATTTTTGACCTTTTTGATATGGAAGAAATTTCCATTGGCGACTTTATTGTTACTGGGGGAGAACTTCCAAGCATGGTGATTATTGATAGCCTTTCAAGATTTGTTGATGGTGTTATCAGCAAAGAAAGTTTGGAAAATGAAAGTTTTGAAAATGGGCTCTTGGAATATCCGCAATACACAAGACCTGCTGAGTTTATGGGGCTTTGTGTTCCAGATGTTTTACTTTCTGGTAATCATCAAGAGGTTGAAAAGTGGCGAAGGGAGCAGAGTCTTAAAAAGACACGAAACGCAAGAAATGATTTACTTGAAGAATAATTGCATATTACACCATATTTTGTTGTGGTATGCAATATTTTTGTTTATAAAACACAAAATCTAGTAATGTATATTTTTATGAATTATTTGTAAAAAGTCGGTTTTTATGTTAAAATAAAATTATTAAAAGGATATATGATGAAGATAAATTGGTTTCCAGGTCACATGCATAAAGCACTTAAAGATATTGAAAATCAACTTAAAAAAGTTGATGTGGTTATCTATGTGCTGGATGCAAGAATACCACTTTCTTCACTTAATCCAACTTTAAGTAAAATTGCTGAAAACAAGCCTGTCCTATTTGTTATTAACAAAATTGATATGGCAGATGAAAAAAGAGTAAAGGAACTTACAAATAATTTTGTTGGAGAAAATAAAGATTTTTTACTTTTTAATAGCACCGCATTTAAAAATGAACTTGTGCTTAATAAAATTAAAAAACTTGCAAGCGCAAAAATTTTAAAATATAAGCAAAAAGGAATTAAAGCCACAGTGCGAGCCATGGTTGTTGGCATTCCTAATAGTGGCAAAAGTTCGCTTGTGAACAATCTTTGCAGAAAGGCAAAAACAGTCACTGGAAACAAAGCGGGTGTCACAAAAAGTGGGCAGTGGCTTAATGTTGGTGATGGCATTGAAATTTATGACACACCTGGAACTCTTTATCCTAACATTGAAGACCAAGAGGTTGCAAGAAAACTTGCTTTTGTTGGCAGTGTTAGAGATGAAGTTTTAGACTTTACAGAACTTGCAGGTATTTTGTTTAAGATTTTGAAAGAAAAGTATCCTGAATTTTTGGCAAAAAGATATCCAAATTGTGAAAGTGTTGAAGATATTGCCAAACTTCGCAAGTTTGTTACAAATGGTGGAGAAATTGACTATGACAGGGCTTCTTACAGTTTTGTTGATGATTTCAGGAAAGGTAGAATTGGAAAGATTACCCTTGATTAGAATTGATAATTTTTTGTTGGAAATTTAATTTCAAAATATTTAAACCACAATTTTATTTCATAAGTTAGGTGAACATGAAAGAATTTAACAAAGTTAAAGGTGATATTGGAGAATTTGAGGCTCAAAAGTTTTTAAAAAATTTGGGCATGAAAATCCTTGGAACCAATTATAAAAATAAAATTGGCGAGATTGATATAGTTGCGCTTGATAAAAATGTTATTGTTTTTATTGAGGTGAAAAGGCGGGAAACTTTGGCTTTTGGAAGACCAGTTGAGGCTGTTGATTACAGAAAACAGCAAAAAATCAAGAAAACAGCCGAAATGTATCTTATTTTTAAAAAGAAACCTTATGCCGATGTTCGTTTTGATGTGATTGAAATTGTTGGCGACCAAATAAACTATATTAAAAATGCCTTTATGTGATAAAATTTGATATGAAGGCTTTTATTTTAAAAAGTTTTATTAAAAATATAAAAAATTTGTTAAAACACTTGAATTTTATAAAACTTATATGCTATAATCAAAAAGACTTCGAATGTTCCGCTGTGGTAAATATGTGAAACTATATGAGCATTATGTCGAAAATCTGAAAAAAGGAGATAAGTCATGGCAAATATTATAGACCAAATTGAAAGAGAAAACATGAAAGAATCTATTCCTGAATTTTCAATCGGCGATACTGTTAGAGTTAACGTTAAGATTAAAGAAGGTGACAAGGAAAGAATCCAAGCTTTTGAAGGCGTTGTTATTGCAAGAAAAAATGGCGGAGTTAGAGAAACTTTTACAGTAAGAAAAATCTCTTATGGCGTAGGTGTTGAAAAAACATATCCAATTCACTCACCTAAAATTGCTAGCATTGAAATTGTTAGAAAAGGTAAGCCAAGAAGAGCAAAACTTTATTATGTTAGAGATCTTACTGGTAAGGCTGCAAAAGTTAAATCAGCTGACAATAAATAATGAAAAAGGGTGCAAATTTTGCATCCTTTTTTGTTTTTATTTCTTATTTATCATTTTAATGTGTGAATTAGTTAAGCAACTTATTTGATTCTAAGATCTTTTAATTCTTGCTTTTGCTCATTAGTTAAACGATAACTATCTTGGCATTTCGAGATTGCTTTATTTCTTATAAACTTGTCGCTAAATTTTGCTATTGAAGATTTACCTAATTCAAAGTTTTTGCAGGCGAGAGTGCAAAGAAACCAAGCTATTGCCATCTTAACATAGTAATTATCATTTTTAATTTTTAGTAAGTTTGAAACGATTTCATTCACTTTGTCACTGTTAAGAAAGTAGTCCATATGCCCAATTATTCCAATACGGATTTTAAAAGGTTCTGCTTCTTTTAAAAGTTTTGTGAAGAAATTATATCCATTTATGGTGTTTAGTTTTTTCAAGCTTGAAACAATCATATCACAGGTTGCCCAATTATCAATTTTGTCAATAAACTTGTTAAACTCATCAATTGTTTCCACATCACTTAACTTCATATTACCAAGGACAAAGCCTTTTAAAAGTATTTGCTCATGAGATGCAGGAACAATTGCGTCTAGTGGGCAATTTTCTTTTGCTAAGGTTTTTGCAAAATTTCTTAAAACTGGTGTTTTTATGCCATAGATTTTATAATCAGTTGTAATTAAACCTTGGCTAAATTTTTCTAGTTTTACATCGCAATTTGCCATAATAAATTCATCAATTTTTTGCTTAAATTCATTGTTATTTTTCATATATCTCTCCAAATAATAATATAGCATAGTTAGGCAAAAATTTGCACATATTTTAACAAAAAAGAGAATAGACTTCTATTCTCTTCTTAATGATTCCACTGGATCCAATTTTGCTGCTTTGCTTGCTGGGTAAAGTCCACTTAGAACACTGATAACTATTGAAATACCAAGTGCAATGAATGGATAATACCACTTGAAGGATAGAGGTGCAAAACCTACCAAAGTTGTTAAAACAATATAAACAATTAAGATAAGTATTCCGGCAAACACAAGCCCACAAATTCCACTTAAAAGTCCAACCAAGAAGCTTTCGGATGAGAATATTCTTCTTATATCCTTTTTCCTTGCACCAATAGATTTTAAAACACCAATTTCTTTTGTTCTTTCACTGACACTCATATACATAACAACCAAAATCATAATGGCAGAAACAAGAAGTGAAATCAGTGAAATAACTGTTAACGAAGTGCCTATAATGTTTGCCATTTCAGTAAACATGTTTGCAAGTGATTCTTCAATGGAGCCTGTTACATCGTCACGAGTTGAAAGATATTGATTTATGGCATTTGTGATTTCTTCGCTGTCCGTTTTAACATATATGGAATTTGGCGTGAGTGGGGATCCCATTATTCGTTCATAATATGAGGCAAGAAGATTATAATCAATGTAAACCACAGGGAAACCAGACATTACAGAGGTGTCAACAATAGCGGTTATTTCTTCATCAATAGGTATTGTTGTTTTTGCAGAAATTTCTGTGTCATTTGAATTTGGATTACCAAGAGAAGCATCATTGTAAAAGATTGAAATTTCCACTTTTTTGCCAATAGGTGATTCTTCTCCAAAAAATTCATAAACGGCAGGAGTCAACATGATACCGCCATCCGCTGTTGACATTTCACCTTCAATTAGGTTTTGTTCTGTGTAATAAGGTGGGGTGGTGTAAAGATAATAAATTGGCATTGTTTCATCTTCGCCATCACCATTAACATCATAAATAAGATTTGCTGTAAGTTGACCAAACATTGTGATAACATTGAAGCCATAAGAAACATTTTCATCGGTTATTTGATACTCAATGTTTTGTGATGTTAAATAGGTGTTTATATCATTGGTTAAATTATCAATTTCTTCATCTGTGAAAGTGTTGAACGACATCAGCTTTTCACTTCTTTTGGAAATGGTGACAATTGTTGGGTCAGAGTATGATTTCATTGTTGCGCCAATATAATCTGTAATTCCGGAACTGAAACAAAGCATCAAAATCAAGCTTCCAATTCCAATGGCAACACCAAATGCCATAAGGAAATTTTTTGTTTTACTTGCCCACATATTATGGATAGACAAGCGAATTGCAGACCAAAGCGAAAGATTTTGTTTAAGCTTTTTATCTTCTTTTTTAGGTTCGCTTTCTTTTATTGCGTTTTCTTGTGGTTTTTCTTTTTTATAGTTTTTGTTTTTATGATCACTGATGATTCGACCGTCCGAAATTTCAATCACTCTTGAAGACACGGAGGCAACTTTTTCGCTGTGGGTCACCATGATAACAAGTTTTCCGCTGTCTGCAATTTCTTTAAGAATTTTTAAAATTTGCATACTTGTTGTTGTGTCCAAAGCCCCAGTTGGTTCGTCTGCAATAATAATTTCCGGGTTGTTTATAAGTGCACGGGCGATGGCAACTCTTTGTTTTTGACCGCCAGAAAGTTGGGTTGGCTTTTTCTTTAATTGTGATTCAAGTCCAACCATTTTAAGCATTTTTGTTGCTCGTTCAACTTTTTCTTTCTCGCTTACATTTGAAAGCGTCAGTGCAAGGGTAACATTGTCCAAAATTGAAAGGTGAGAAATAAGGTTGAAAGATTGAAACACAAAGCCGACTTTATCTTTTCTGTATTTATCAAGTTGTTTGTCGGTCAAAGTTCCAAGGTCTTCTCCGCCGGCAATGATTTGCCCAGTGAACTCCGAGTCAAGTCCACCAATCAAATTCATTAGGGTTGACTTTCCACTTCCACTTTCACCGACAATAGAGACAAGTTCACCATTTTTAAAGTTTATGTTAATGTCATATAATGCTTGAAAATATTCTTTATTTGTAACCTTATATTTTTTGTTTACATGCTTAATTTCAAGCACAACATCATTGTCTTTTGCTTTGTCATCTGCAATATTTTCAGTTTGAACAGCATCAATCTCTTTAATTTCCTTTTTCATAAATTCTCCGTTTAGCAATTTTTTGAATTGTAGATAAGTTTTGTTAATGTTGTGTAAAATATATTTTTATCATTTTCAGGAATATCTTTAAATATTGTTTCAAGAAATTCATTGTTAATTTTTATGATTTCTTTTGTGATAACTTTACCCTTTTCAGTTAACGTTATCAGCCTCTTTTTAGGGCAAATTCTTTTTTTCACATCAATATAGCCAAGAAGTTCAAGTTTCAAAAGGGTGCGAGTTGTGTGTGCTTTGTTGCAGTTTAAAAAATTGGAAAGTTCGTTTTGAGAACTAAACTCCTTTATGCTGAGAGCTTCCAAAAAACTTACATATGTGCTTGAAAGTTCATAAGGCTTCATGTGTTCATTAAGATATTTTCTTTGTGCTTTTTTGAGAGTATTAAGGTCATCAAATTTTAAATCACACATTTTTTTCTCCTTGCTTAAATGATAGCATATTTAAGTTGAGTAGTCAACTAAATATATTTAGATATATATAAATTTAGTAATTTCTAGGGGCAAAAGAGTGTTGTGGGAGAAATTTTTATATCAATACAATTTAAAAGATTTACCAAGTGTTTTACTTTGAAAAGTTAAAAAAAGAAGCAAAATGCTTCTTTTAATTAAATTATTTAAGTGTTTTTTCTGTTTCCACAAATTTTTTGGCAAGTTCACTTAATTCATAATATTCTTGGCTTGGTTCAAAAGTCTCACTAGTAAAATTCTTTTTAAGCATGGCATCAGTGAAACTTAAAAACTCTTCACATTGTTCTTTTGTAAGATTTTTATTTTTTTCAAATGGGTTTTTTGAATATCTAAATTGTTCAATGAAGTCATAAGGGGCTAATTGTACATATAGATATTCCTTTCCAGTTTCAACAGATTCACGGATTTCTTGGAGTTCTGCATTTTGTTTTTGATAATATAAATTTATCATTTTATCGTAAAAATTAACATCTCTAATAGGGCGAAGGTTTGGGTCTAAATACTCCAAAACCAATCTGGTTTCTGTTTCTGTTCTTGGAACTCCATTTTCAAGTTTAGATTTCATAGTGGTTCTTTTAATAGATGTCACATAGCATTTGTGGTCTTCATCAATAACAATTCTTTCAAATGGAATTGGTTTATCAATAACTGAATAGTAACTTCCTAATCCATCTTCATAGTGTTCTTTAACTTTAATTAAATTTACATTATCATAATAAATAGTTCCATTCTCATCTATATCGCCATTTTGCTTTGTGTTGATGACATAATCACCAAGACTTAGACCGTTTTTAACATCAAGAACAATCAAATTTTTTTGTCCTTCAATTTTAAATTTTTTTGGTGGTAATTTAATTTTTGTATATGGTGATTCAATAATCATAATAATCTCCTTTTTACCATAGTTTTATTATAACATATTTTTGAACAAATTTCAAGATTATAAAGCTATTATAATTTTTAAGAGCATGAACCTGAGAAATTTTTGTTTAAAAATATTCTTTACAAATCGTAAATTATAGTGCTATAATATTAGGCGAATATGTGGGCAAATTTTTATGATGCAATTTTTGATGCAGCAATTGACTGCTTAAAGGTTATACCAATTCTTTTTTTGGCATATCTTTTAGTCGCATATCTTTCACATGACCACAATCATAAATTTTCGGGTTTTTTAAGCAAAAATAAAAAAACAAGTGTTTTATATGCATCATTTTTAGGGTGTATTCCGCAATGTGGTTTTTCAAGTGTTATTGCTGACTTGTATTCACGCCAGAAGGTGACACTTGGAACCCTTGTTGCTGTGTTTGTTGCAACCAGTGATGAAGCATTGCCAATTATGATTGCCACACCAAACAAAATTTTAGATTTATTGCTTTTGATTGCAATTAAAATTGCTTTGGCTTTAATTTGGGGATACTCTATTGATTTTGTTGTTGGGTTAATTGAAAAGGTTAGAAAAAGAAGAAAAGCACAAAAAACTCAGCAAACTATTGCAGTTGATGGAGATAATATAAGCACTGAGAAAAATTTGGAAACAAGTTTGAATGCTGTGAAAAGTGAAAAAACTGAAAATGAAAGTACTCATGTTGAAACTTTTGAAGAACATATGCATTCTCATCACAATCATGAGTGTGGGCATATTCACACGGATGAATGTTCTCCAACATGCCATCATTCCCATGGCGATTGCTGTGTTGATAACATCTTTTTGGATGCATTTAAACACACCTTTGAAATTGCGATATATATTTTTGTTGCAACATTCATAATAAATTTGATTGTCAATTATTTTACACTTGATGCAATTCAAATGATTTTAACAGATAATGTTTACATTCAAATTTTAATTGCCAGCCTTGTTGGCTTGATTCCAAATTGTGCATCTTCTGTTTTGCTGGTGGAACTTTATGTTATGGGAGGAGTTCTCAGCTTTCCAGCATTGGTTGCGGGTCTTTCAACAGGGGCAGGAGTTGGACTATTCATTTTGATAAGCAAAAACAGAAAACATCCATTTAAGTCTTTGGGTATTTTATGTTTGCAATTTATAATTGGTGTTGTGTCTGGTATCTTTTTAACAATCTTCTTTTAAAGAAAAAATAAAACACATAGTTGGATAATCGTTTTTAATAAAAAAAGATAGTGACAAAAATTCTTTCACTATCTTTTTTTCTAATTTTAAATGCAATGAGCCTTTTGGCACTTAATTATTTTTATTTGAGTTATGGCTATCATTATAAAAATCAAAGGCTTTCATAATTTCTGCCAAATCTTCTTTTGGGTTCAAAGCTTCTTGGAAACTGAAACCGCTTTCACTTTTATATGCGTCATAATTTTGGAAGTTGTTTTGTTTAGGAGGTGTGTCAAGTTTCAAGTCACTTTCAATGGTTTTTGGTTCTAATTGAACATCCTCTTTTTGTGGTTGAGGCTTTTGCCTAAAAACAAAACTGTTGCGTTTATAAAAATTTCCTGAATTTTGTGGCTCAGTTAAATTTGAAGAAGAGTTATTCAAGTTATAGCCAAATTGACCGAGTCCAAATTCAGTTTTATTTGTGGAAATTTTAACTTCCTTAGGGGAGTCTTGCCCTTTCTTATATTCCTGCATTTTGTTCAACAAAAGGCGCATGCTGTCATTTGGAGAATTAACTGGATTTGTGATGTTGTTTTCTGCAATAAATTTATCTTTATAATCGGTGATTACATCAGTAAATTCTTTTAGTATGTTGGAAAATTCTGTGTTTTTTCTTAAATTTGGAAATCTTATATTAAGTTCCTGAACCAATAATTGCAATTTGTCAAAAACAAGAGAGTAAAAACTTTTTGTTCCTTCTTCTTGAAATTTTTTTGCTTTTTCAAGAACATCAATGGCATCTAAAATGCTTTTTTCTTTGTGAGCAAGTTCAAGATGTTCATTTCTTAAATCTAAAAGACGTCTTTCAGCTTCCAAAGTTTTTAATCTTTCATCCATAAGTTTAGACTCATAGCTGGCTTTAAGGCGTTCTATGTATGCATCAACTTCATGCTTATTATAACCATTAAATTGTTCTTGAAAACTCATTTTTAACTCCATATAAAATTGATAATTATTATCACTATTAATAATACCAAAAATGAGCATAAAATTGCAATAAAAATTGGCAAGGAAATTATAGAAAAAGTGTAGAGCAATGTGAAAATAAGCACGAAAAATATCAAATAATCAATTACTAGGTGGAATTTTTGCCCGCAAACAAGAAAAGTTAAAAATGATGCAATGAAAAAGTCCGCAAGAATATATATGTGCAAATATCGAAATGTGTTTGTAAATAAAAATATAAAACCACTTAAACCAATAAAAAATATCAGTGTGCCAAGATAAAAAACACTGTCAAGTTTAAAAAATCTACTTTTTATAATTTCAAAGAGACCTGTTAAGAGACAAAATGCATAAAACCAAAAGGTTGGATAGGGGATAACGTATATATTCAAAAAAATTAGGCTAATAAATATTGCCACAAAAAATAGCAAAAGATAGTTTAATATAAAGGATTTTTTTATATTGCCAAGTCTTCCTCTCATAGTTAAATTATCTCACAAAATGTTGTTTTATATGCAATGAAGTGATTTTACTATTTTTGCCAGTTTAAAATGAAAATAAAAAAAGTTAATGCTTTGAAATATTAACTTAATTAAAGATTATTTAAAATTTGCAAAACTTAGTCAAGGTCATGCTTAACAACATCCATAATGATTTCAAATGAAGATTTTTTTCGCTTATTTCTTACATAGCAGAAAATGATATATGCAATACCGCAAAGAATGAAAATAACACTCAAAAGTTGAGAAACACGGAAAGGTCCAAGGTAAAGACTATCCATTCTTAAACCTTCCACGATTGCACGGCAAAAACCATACATAATAAGATAGTAGGCGGCAATTATTCCATTGCTTTTGAAATTGACTTTATAAAGCAATATCAAAAGAATGGCTGTGATAATCATGTTGTTGACAAATTCATAGAAGAATGTTGCCAAGTGCCATCCGCTTCCACCACATGTGCATCCTGCTTGATGGCAGTGCTCAATATAAACGGCAAAAGGAAACCACTGCAAGTTTGGGTTGTCAACATAATAGCCAAATGCTTCTTGATTGACAAAGTTTCCCCATCTTCCAATTCCTTGGCCCAAAACAAGGCCAATAACAACAATGTCGGCAAGTTTTAAAAAGTTCTTTTTGTGAATAAGGCAATATAAAACCACACCAAAAGCACCACCAATAAGCCCGCCATAAAAACCTAAACCGCCGTTCCAAATTTTAAACACGTCCCAGAAATTTGAAAATTCATCCAGTGAGAATAGGACATAATAAATTCTTGCACCAATTATTGCAAGTGGAATAACATAGCAGGCAAGGGTGATGATGTCGTCAGTTTTGAAACCACGTTTTTTTGCAATTAAACAAACAATAACAACACCCATAAGATAGCCAAGGGCGCTTATGAGTCCGTAATAATTTATTGTTAAACCAAAAAGTTGGAAACTGTTTGTAAAAAGATTTGTTGCCATTTCACACCTTAAAAAGAGTATATGAATTTTCGGTCGAAAAGTCAAATTAATTTATATATAAGAGAATAAATTTTGTTTTTTTGTGTCAGTTTATATGCGTAAAAAAAATTCTGTTAAACCTTTGCTTGATAATTTAAAATCTTAATTTTATCTAAATGAAAAATAAAAAGCAACTTCTAGAAGTTGCTCTTTAAGATATTTTAACCTTTAAATTGTTTTTGAAACTTTGTAGATGCTTGTTAAGTAAAGTGGGTCAAAGTTGTCGGTTTCATCATGTGTGACGATTAATGTTGTGCTGTGGTCCTTGCATGCTTTTGCAAGCATAACAAGTTCCTTAATAATTTCACCGGTTTCATCTGTGTGATTAAAATAAGTTTTTGATGATGTTTTATAATAAGCATCAAGGTTGTTTGTGATTGTGTTTATATCCTTAACAAAAATTGCCACATTTTTCCCAAGTTCTTGAAGCCTTGAAATATATTGCATAAAGATGTTTACTTTTTCGTCATAATCAGCAGGGGTATCATTATAATTAATAAGATAAACATGATTAAAACCAACTTGGCTTAAAATGATGCTATCTTCATACATTGCATTTGGAATTAAGGCAATGCAAAGAACACTACTCTTTTTGAACTCATCAACAATATTTTTCAAAGCTTCATGATTTTCAAACTCATTTTGCTCAATTAAATATCTTGCTCCAAGTTTAATTTCCTTGTTTGCAATTTTAATTGATTGAGTTGGAAGTGTAGGTTCGCAAGAATAGGTAACAGGGGAATAGTTATCTCTTTTAACAAAGTTGATTGTTTTGATATCATTGATAATGTATTCATTTTCACTGTTCATCACAACTGCTGTGCCAGTGACGTAGTCAAATTCTTGCAAAATTGCAGAATCTTCCTTTCTAATTAAAATAGGCTTGTTGTTAAATTCGTTTATAATGTATAATTCGTCATTTCCTTTATTCAAAACAATACCGCTAACTTCAATAGGGAAAAGTTTTTTCTTGACTGTTTCGCTTTCAACTTGTCTAAATGTTATGGTTTTAACGGGCTTTACTGGGGCAATAGGCTTGCTGTTTTTGGACGTGTAGTTTTTGCCGTTGATTTGTGAAAGTTCTTCCAAAATTCCTTCAATATTAGAAAGTTCTTTATAAGGTCTGCCTTGACGGAGAGGGATAGGTTTTAAATCTTCACCAGAAATGATTTTATCCATAATAATTTTTATGTGGTCCATTCTTTTAGATGTTGTTGGAGAGTTGTCACCAAAAACTCTTGCCAATGCTCTTAATTCATAAATTCCAAGTGATTGGATTAAATTGAGGCTGTTTTCCTGCGGTTTCGTTAGATTATCATACAATATTTGATTTTTAGACATAAAAGTTCATTCTCCTTATATAGATATGAATTATTGTATCACAAAAAGGTGTTTTTAGCAAATAAATTCGACAAAAAACGATTTTTTTTACAAAAATATAAAAAATAATAATACAGTTCGACAAAAAAGTATATAGTTTTGGCAAAAATAATCAAAAAATTACCACTATTATAATTTGAAACTGTGTTGGAATAAGGACTTATTGGGGATTAGTGGCTTTGATTTTTATCTCTAATTTTATGGAATGATGCCTGTGGTGTGGTTCAAAATTGCCTTTTTGATAACAGTTATGTTAGTTTGTGAAAAATTTTTTGAAAATATTTAAAAAATAAGTTGACAGGGTGAAGTTTATATGATAAAATAGCCAATGTAAAAAATCTTCCATAGACCGCAAGTGCTTTATGCGTAAACGAATTTTCGTGCTTGCCGAGGAAAAGACGAATAGATGAATTATTTTTCTCTGTGCCTTTTCCGTGGTTACAGAGATTTTTTATATAAGAAACACAAAATTAAGATTAAAAGGAGGTTAAAGAACATGAGTGCTAATTTTGAGGCAAAAAAACAACTTGTTGAAGAAATTAAAGAAAAATTTTCTAAGGCAAAAACTCTTGCTTTTGTTGACTACCGTGGACTCACTGTTGAAGAAGACACAGCTATGCGTCGTAAATTCCGTGAAAACGGTTGTGAATATAAAGTATACAAAAACCGCTTGATGTTGAAAGCACTTTCTGACCTTGGTATTGAGTGTTCTGCAAATTACTTTGAAGGCACCACTGCCGTTGCAATTGGTTATGAAGATGAAGTTGCACCAGCAAAAATTGTTTGCGACACAATTTCAAATACCAAAAAAATGGCTATCAAATTTGGAATTTTAAATGGTGTTTGCGTTTCCGCACAAGACATCGAAGCACTTGCAAAACTTCCATCAAAGGAAGAACTTATTGCAAAGTTACTTGGAACTTTGAACAATCCAATTACAAGTTTGTGCAGAGTTCTTCAGGCTCCAACTCGTGGGCTTGTGGTTGCTTTAAATGCGATTGCAACCAAATAAATAAAGTCGCATAGCAAATTATTTTAAAAAGGAGATTAATAAAATGGCTGATATTAAAAATCTTGTTGAAGAAGTTAAAAAATTAACTATTGTTGAAGTTTCTGAACTTGTTAAAGCATTAGAAGAAGAATTTGGAGTTTCTGCTGCTGCTCCAGCTGCTGAAGAAAAGACAGAATTTAATGTATTCTTGAAAGAAGTTGGCGCAAACAAAATTGCAGTTATCAAAGTTGTTAGAGAAATCACAGGTCTTGGACTTTCTGAAGCAAAAGCTCTTGTTGATGGTGCTCCAAAAATGGTTAAAGAAAATGTTTCTACAAATGAAGCAAAAGAAATGGAAGCTAAATTTAAAGAAGCTGGTGCTGTTGTTGAATTACAGTAATTTAAGAATATTTAAACTTAATTAAAATTTTGTGTTTCAAAAAAATACGCTATTTAAGGCGTATTTTTTTATTTTGGTTAACATTAAGAGAGAGTGATTTTATTTGATTAAATAATAAAACATAGTGTATTACGCATAACATAATACACTATATATTGTGTTCATATATTTTATTAACCAAATTGAAAATATTAAAAATTAAAGTGGAATGTATCCGCCATCAACATTGATGCTTTGACCTGTGATGAAGTTTCCGCCATCGCTTGCAAGGAAATAAACACTTTCAGCAATGTCAGCAACTGTTCCAAGACGTTGAAGTGGAGTCATGCTTTCAATATCTTCTTTTTCGGCACTTGTTAAATTGTTATTCATTTTGGTGTCAATAAAGCCAGGACAAACAGCATTAACTGTTATTTCAAAATTTCCAAGTTCATTTGCAAGTGATTTCATAAAACCAATGAGCCCACTTTTGCTTGCGCTGTAAACACTTTCACAAGCGCATCCATAGTTTGCCACAAATGAACTCATTAAAATGATTTTGGCCGGTTTACCCATAACATGCTTAACAAATTCTCTTGTGCAGGTGATTGTGCCTTTAAGGTTGGTGTCTATAATATCGTCAATTTCTTCGTTTTTAACATCCATAATAAGTTTTCTTTTTTCACTTTTTCCCGCATTGCAAACAAGCACATCAACACTTTTGAAATCAGCAAAAATTTTATTGAAAACATTTTCAACTTGGGCATAGTCACTTATGTCCATTTTGTAGTTTCTTATTTCAATGTCATATTTTTCCTTTAAATCGTCGTCATATTCAACATTGTGTGCATTAGAGCAAAGGGCAAGATTATAGTTCTCTTTTGCAAATTTATAAGCAAGTTCTTTTCCAATGTCGCCAGATGCTCCGGTGATTATTACAGTTTTTTTAATCATAAGTTTATCTCCTTGGTTTAATTAAGTTAAGAGTATTGAAAATTGAAAAGAATTTTTATCAAATTTTATATTTAATTTAAGAAAATGTATTGAATATTTAAAACAAACAAAATTTATTTTTACGCTTCAAGACCAGTCCAACTAAGTCCAACAGCAGGGCCAACATGGGAGGCAACAACTGGGCCGACTTCGCTTATAAGGATTTGAACCTTTTGTTGTCTTTTGTTTAAAAATTCAGTTACTTTTTGTTTTAACATTTCAAAGAATTTTGTGTTGGCAACATGAATAATAAAAAGTCTTTTGATTTTTTCTGGAATTGAACTGATTAAATCATTGATTGCTCTTTGCATACCAATGCTCTTTTTTTCGCATCCAAGAACACCATTTTTAAAACCTAAAATTGGTTTAAGTTGCAAAATTGTGCCAAGGGTGGCGGTCACTTTTCCTATTCTTCCGCCTTTTGCCAAATATTCTAAACTGTCTGGAATAAAGGCAACTTTGCTTGTGTTTTGAATTTTGTTGATATGCTCAACAATTTCCTTAACACTTTTGCCTTCATTAATCATTTCAACTGTATCCATAACATATCCAGCAATTGTTTGGCAGGCATTTTTACTGTCATAAACTGTTACACGGCTTGGGTTAATGCAACTTTCTTTTGCAAGGCAAGCAGCATTATATGTTCCAGAAAGGCTTGAACTTATTGTGAAAACGATAACTTCATCACCTTTTTTAATTGCTTTGTTAAATTCTTCAACAAAAAGTTCAATAGAAGGTTGGCTTGTTTTAGGAAAGATTTTTGTTTTTGTGAAATCTTCAAAAAATTCATCAAATTCGCCAGGGGCACCTTCTTCAAACTCATGTTCTCTGTAAAGGACCCTAAGAGGAATGACGGTTATATCATGTTCTTTTGCATATGCTCTATCGAGATATGCAGTGCTATCAACAATTATTTTTATCATATATTTATCTCCAATTTTAAATCAAAATTTTAATTGCCTTTTTTCGGCTATCAATATATTACCATTTTTGGAAAATTTTCACAAATAATTTAATAATATATTATTTTATTTTTTGTCGAATTAGAAGTTTAAGTGAAAAATAAGTTCAATTTTAATAGGATATCTTTGGTTTTAAGGTAACATTTTGAAAATTACTCATGTCTTTTAATTGACAATTTTCTGTTAATATGTTAATCTTAATTAGTATATTTAATATAACTTTTATTTAACAACAACGGAGGTAAAAATGGAACAAAATCTTCACACAGAAGTTGATGTAAGACGTCAAAAAATTGCAGATTTAAAGGCAATGGGTGAAATTCCATATAAAGAAAAATTTGAAAGAACTTGCACAATTAAAGAAGCAAGAGAAAAACTTGGCGAACATGTTAAAATTGCTGGGCGTATGGTTTTTCGTCGTGTTATGGGAAAATTTGGTTTTTGCCAAATAAGAGATATTTATTCTCACATCCAAATTTCAGTTGGCAGAAATGAGCTTGATGAAGACGCTTATAATTTTTATAAAAAGATGATTGATATTGGTGACTTTATTGGTGTTGAAGGCGAAGTTTATGCAACTCAAACAGGGGAAATCACTGTTAAGGCAGAAAAGGTCACTCTTTTATCAAAAACTTTAAGACCGCTTCCTGAAAAATTCCATGGGGTTCAAGACACTGAAATTAAATATCGCCAACGCTATCTTGACCTTGTTACAAATGAGGAAAGCAGACAAATTTTCTTGATAAGAAGCAAAATTGTGTCTTTCATTAGAAGATATTTGGAAGACAATGGCTTTATTGAAGTTGAAACCCCAATCCTTCAAACAAGTGTTTCTGGTGCAAGTGCAAAACCTTTCTTCACTCACCACAACGCACTTGACATTGAATGTAATTTAAGAATTGCCACAGAGTGCTATTTGAAACAATGCATTGGCGGTGGAATTGACAGAGTTTTTGAACTTGGAAAAGATTTCCGTAATGAAGGTATGGACCCATCTCACCTTCAAGAGTTCACACAAGTTGAATGGTATGCTTCATATTGGAATTTTGAAGATAACTTGAAGTTCTTTAAAAAACTTGTTGTGGATATGCTTAAATCATGCCTTGGAAAAACAAAAATTAACTATCAAGGTATGGAAATTGAATTTGATTGCGAATGGGAAAAAATTGACTATGTTGCAAGAATGAGAGAACTCCTTGGTTGCGATTTTCTTGCAATCACAGATGTTAACGAACTTAAAAAGATTGTTGTTGACAAAAAACTTTTCACTTATGGCGACTTAGAAGAATGCAAAACAGTTAGAACCCTTGTTGACTATATCTATAAGAGAAAGATTCGTGCTGACATTGTTAACCCAACAGTTTTATATAACTATCCAGCAGTTTTGATTCCGCTTGCAAGACGCAATGATAAAGATGACAGAATTATTGATGTTTTCCAAATTGTTGCAGGCGGGGCAGAACTTGTTAAGGCTTACAGCGAACTTGTTGACCCAATCACTCAAAGAAAAACCCTTGAAGAACAACTTGAAGAAAAGGCTCTTGGTGATGAGGAAACAATGGATGTTGATGAAGATTTCCTTCTTGCTATGGAACATGGTATGCCACCAATCTCTGGCTTAGGCTTTGGAATTGACAGATTTATGCAATTTATTTTCGACTGTCCAAACATTCGTGATGTTGTTTTATTCCCACTTATGAAATAAAATTGAAGGACAAGTTTTTGTTTAGATTTAAACTTATGATAAGAATATAACAATACACAAAAGGAGGTAATATGAAGAATTCTAATAATGCAGAGTTGATTCAAACAGGGCTTGACATGATGTTTCCAAATCCGCATTGTGAGCTTAATTTTAAAACTCCTTTTGAACTTTTGATTGCGGTTATTCTTTCTGCCCAATGCACAGATAAACGAGTTAACCAAGTGACAAGCGAGATGTTTAAAAGATATAATAAACCTGAGGATTTTGCAAATTTGCCACTTGAAGTTATTGAAAATGAAATTCATTCTTGTGGGTTTTATCATAATAAGGCGGTTGCAATTAAAAAGGCAAGTAAAGATATTTTGGAAAGGTTTAATGGTGAAGTTCCTTCAAATTTTGACGATTTATGCTCACTTGCAGGTGTTGGAAGAAAAACTGCAAATGTTATGATTGCAGAAGCATTTGGCGGAGATGCCTTTGCGGTTGACACTCATGTTTTAAGGGTTTCAAACAGGCTGGGACTGGTGAAAACAAAAGATCCAAATAAGTGTGAAGAAGCGCTTAAAAAGATTTTTCCAAAAGATACTTGGTCTAAACTTCATTTTCAAATGGTTCTTTTTGGAAGATATAAGTGCAAAGCTCTTAGACCAGAATGTGAAGGATGCCCTTTCTCACAAATTTGTGTTGACTACCAAATGGGAAATAGAAAAAACACTAAATTAAAGTAATAAAAATAAATAAGATAAAAGAGAGATGCAATATGATTGAAAAAAAGTGCCTGTTGTCACTGATTAGTTTTGCTGGATTAATGCTTATTTGTTTTCTATCAATGCATTTAATGCAACTGTTTAATATTTCATATTGGATTGGTGTTTCCATTGGTGGTGGTATTGTTTTAATATGTCTTATTTTATTTATTGCAACAAAAGGGAAAAATTTAGTTTTAAATATTTTTATAATAATATTTAATGCTGTGTCAGCAGGACTTTCATTAAGTTCTTTGTTCGTATATTTAGGAGAGTTTCCATTGATATGGCATACAGCGATTTTATTTGCTATTCTTTGTTTATTATTTTACATATATTGTTTATTAGCAAAATTAAAATTTTTTCAACAACATTACATAATAAGTTTGTTAATATACTTCATAATTATTTTAGTTGCTAATATTATTGCTTTATGCTTTTCTCCTCTTAAAATATTTATACTTGCGATATTAAGTTTAGTTTTATTATTTTCCTTCTTAGTGTCCTTAGTTTTGTTTGCAAAAAGCACAAAAAAGCATATAAAAAATTTAACAAAATGTTCTTTTGCAGTTTTAATAGTCGTCTTAATAGTTTTAATAATACTAATGGAAGGTGATGTTGATTTGGATTTAGCAGGTGTAGGTGGAGCTGATTCTAAAAATAAAAAGGTTAATCCCTATTCATTTAGTTGATAAAAATAATAAAAAAAGTTATTATATATAATAAAAAAGGAGAGATATGTTTCTTGATAGAGTTAAAATAACTATAAAAGCGGGAAACGGCGGGAAAGGCGCTGTGTCTTTTTTGCGTAATGCTCAAACTGCCAATGGTGGCCCAGATGGTGGCGACGGCGGAAAGGGTGGAAATATTGTTTTTGTTGCAACAGATGAATTAAACACTCTCTATTCCTTCCGCTTCAAAAAGAAGTTTGTGGCTGAAAATGGAGCAGACGGAGCACAAAAAAATCAAACAGGCAAAAGCGGAAAAGACGAAATTATTAAGGTTCCAACTGGGACGGTTTTAATTAATCCAGAAACGAACAAAATCATTGCAGATTTAAGCGAGGATGGAGCAAGGTTTGTGGCCCTTAAAGGTGGTTACGGTGGTCATGGTAACAACTATTATAAGTCATCTGTGAAACAAGCGCCATCTTTTTCTCAAACAGGGGAAGTTGTTAAGGCAAAAGAGGTTATTTTGGAACTTAAAACGATTGCTGATGTTGGACTTATTGGCTTTCCTAATGTTGGAAAGAGCACACTTCTTTCTGTTATTTCAAATGCCAATCCAAAGATTGCTAATTATCCTTTTACAACAATATATCCAAATCTTGGTGTTTGCGAAGTTTTGGGAGAGAGTTTTGTTGTTGCTGATATTCCAGGGCTTATTGAAGGGGCAAGTGAAGGCTTGGGACTTGGGCATTATTTCCTTAAACATGTTGAACGCGTTAGACTGCTTGTGCATTTAATTGATATTGCCGAATGTGAAGGCAGAAATTTTATTGAAGATTACAAAATTATTAATGACGAGTTAAGAAAATATAGCGAAACACTTGTTGACGTTAAACAAATTGTTGTTTTTTCAAAGTGTGACTTATTAACAAATGAAGAACTTGAAGCAAAAATTAAAAAGTTTGTTGAAATTTATAAGATAAAAGATTATATTTGTTTGTCATCTTACACACGGGAAGGAGTGGAGCAGCTTAAAAAGAAAATATTGGAAAATTTGAAAAATATTCCTAAAAAGCCACCACTTAAAGTTGAAGAATTTGATTTCGACAAAAAGGATGTTTCTTCTATTGAAATTAAGCGCCATGATGACGGCAGTTTTGAAGTTTATGGCGGAAGAATTGAAAACTTGGCAAGAGGTGTTATTGTTTCCGATCCACATTCATTTGCGTATTTCCAAACACGCCTTAAAGAAATGGGCGTGATTGATATGCTTAAAGAAAAAGGAATGAAAAACGGTGACACTGTTATAATTAAAGATTTAACTTTTGAATATCAAGATTAATAAAATTAAAACAAAATAAGGAGAAAATATGATAACCACAAAGCAAAGAGCTTTTTTAAGAGGGCTTGGAAATGCTCTTGAACCTGTTGTTCAAGTTGGAAAAGATGGATTAAATGAAAATCTTATCACATCTGTTCAACTTTTGTTACAGGCAAGAGAGTTAATTAAAATTAAGGTTTTAAAAAATTGTGAGCTAAGTGCAAGGGAGGTTGCAGACAATCTTTCTTCAATGCTTAATGCAGATGTTGTTCAGGTGATTGGTGCAATTATAATTCTTTATAAAAAGTCAACAAAGAAGAATTTTAAACATATTGAGTTGCCTTAATTGTTTTTATATTTAGTATCATGTCATTAAAAATCATTGCATATTACACTATATATGGTGTATTATGCAATTTTTTTATAAAACTTCTTCTTGTTCTTTTATGTTGAAGATATGATTGAATTGCGAAACAAGAGCAAGAATAATTAATATGGTTGCGGTGATGCAATAATATATTGTTGTCCTAACAAATAAAGCAGATAAAACAAGAAGCATTGCAGAGATAAGGTATCCTTTTGCTCTTTTTTTGTTGAATGAATACGCAACAAAATCTTTGAAGGTGAGAAGTTTGTCCTTCTTATATTTTTCCTTTATTTCAGGATAAATATCATAAAATTTATACAGCCTTTGATAGGTTTCAAAGCGGTCAAAAATTAAGAACTTGATATCAAAATTATTGGCAAAACTTTTCACTTCTTTATCATAAGAATAACATAATATGACAACTTTTTCTGCTTTGCCTTTAATTTTGTTGTAAATTTCAACAAAGCATGGGATGGTTAAGTTATTAAATGAAAAATTGAGATATAAAAGAGTTTTTGTGTTATCTTCATGAGAAATCAAAACATAATCTTTAAATTTTTTCAAGTTACTATGTTTTTTTGAGGCAAGTTTAACAAAAAAATCTACTCTTTTTGCATTGCAGGCAAGTGACAAAAACATGTTTTCAGCATCTTCTTTTTCCTTGATTTTCAACCCTTCTTTATTTTTGCGTTTTTTTGTTACGAAATATAAAATAAGATATAAAACGGCTGTTATGATAACAGAAATAAGCATTGCAAGTGCTAATTTGCTTACAAAATATCTTACCCACACGAACATCAAAAGGAATATTAAAAAAAATTTTAAAAACTCTTGAAATATAAAGTTAATCTTTCTCATACACTAAGTTTTGACAAGATTTTTCCAATTTAAAATTTTAATTTATGCTTTTTCTTGACAAATATCATTTTTCTTGTTAAAATTTTTATATGATCGACTTAAAGGCATTCCTAAAAGTTTTGGAAGACAATAAATTGAAAAATATTTCAGTTTATACTGTTTCTGTTGGCGAGGAAGAAAAATATATTGTGATTGCTTCATCTTCAAGTGCGGGGCAAAGCAAAAATGTTGCAGATTTGTTGGCAGAAAAATATGATTATCAAGAAAAAATTGAAGGATATTCAAAGGGTGAGTGGATTGTTTTTGATTTCAACACAATAATGCTTCATATATTCTTGCCTAAGGTGAGAGAAAAGTATAATCTTGATAAACTTTATAAACCAATGAAAATATATTTTAAGTAAAACCAAATCAAAATTAAATATTAAAAAAAGATAGCAAATTCATTTTGCTTTTTTTATTTTTTGGGTTATAATAATTTTAGGTGTAAGGATGATTGAGATTTGTTTTGTTTGCACTGGTAACACTTGTCGTTCTGTTATGGCAGAAAGAATTGCCAAGAAAAAAGCAAAGCTTAGGCATATAAAAAATGTCAAGTTTTCTTCTTGCGGAATTTTGGCAAAAAAGGAAAATATAACAGAAAACGCAAAAAACGCACTTAAAGAACTTGGATATGACGGCCGAGACAGAAAAAGTGTTAAACTTAAAGTTAAACCAAATGTTTTGTATGTCACTATGACTGACAGCCAAAAGCAAAGTGTTAACAGTAAAAAATGCATTTCTTGTTCATCACTTTTTAAGGAAGTTCCTGACCCTTATGGGCAAAATCAAGACATATACAGAATTACTGCTTTAATTATTGAGAAAAACATTGATATCCTGCTTGATAAATTAGAAAATTTGAGAGGTGAAGTATGATTATTATGGCAAGTGACCACAGAGGTTACGAACTTAAAGAACAGTTAAAAACTTTCTTTAATGAGGAAAACATTATAACCATTGATGTGGGAACTTACAGCAAAGAGCCAGTTGATTATCCAGATTTTGCCAAACTTGGAATTGAAAAGGTTTTGGAAAATAAAAATAATGTTGGAATTTTCATTTGCGGTTCTGGAATTGGAATGAGCATTGCTTCAAACAGAAATCCAAAAATTCGTGCGGCATTATGTGTTAATCCAGAAATGGCTATGCTTGCAAGAAAAGATAATGATGCAAATATCCTTTGCTTACCTGCAAGATTTGTGAAACGTAGAAAGGCAATAAATATTGTTAAAATCTTTTTAACAACACCATTTGAAGGCGGAAGACATGCTAGACGATTGAAGAAAATTTCAGGAGAAAAGTGATGATAAGTGTTATTATTCCTGTCATTGACAAGTTCAGTGAATATGAAAAAACAGTTAACGACATTTTAAAAACAAAAGATGTTAAAGTTTATCTTGGCGTGGATGAAAAGTATAAAGATGCCTGCAAATTTGATAACAAAAATGTTGTTATAAAGTTTTATAAAGGGAAAAGTAAAAAAGAGGAGATAATCAACTCTTTACATGCAATTAAAAAAGAAAAGTCTGGCATAATGGTTATTAGGCGACCTCTTACCGAAGGTGAATTTGAAAAAATGCTTAAAAGTTCAGCTGATATTGTGACTTTGAGAAAGCAAAGAAACAAATTTGCTGAGTGGTGGTTTTCAACCTGGCTTAAAATCATTAAAAGAATGTTTTCTTTTGTTTATTTTGAAGATATTTCAGCAATTTACTTCAAAGAAAATATGTTTGATTTGATTGAAAGTTTAACAAACCTATCTTATATCACAAGAATAAACAGATTTGTTGGGCTGACAGAAGAAGATATCTCAACCACAACAAAAGCAACAAAAAAAGATTACGACAGATTTTCAAATGTTGCACAGTTTATTAGTTCAATTTTGTTCTTTGCACTTTGCATTGTGCTTTCAATAATCTTATGCACAAGTGTTGCAGTCACTGTGCTTTCTGTGCTTGGTGGGGTTGCAATAAGCCTGATTGGAATTGTGGTGTTTATGATTTCAACGTTAAATTTTGCAAGAACAATATACATTGGCACTCTTAGATATGGAAAAGCAGAAGAACTTGTTTAACTTAAATTTAAATATGGTTTCCAGTTTAAATTAAAGGTGTAAAAAATAAAAAGGTTTACAGCATTGCAAAGCAATGAAAAAATAAAAGGAGTTATTATGAAAAAAGTTAAAATTGGTATTAATGGCTTTGGCAGAATTGGTAGGCTTGCTCTTAGGGTTATTTCAAATAGAGATGATATTGAAGTTGTGGCTATCAATGACCCATTTCTTACTATTGACTATGCAAAATATCTTCTTGAACATGATTCAATTCACGGACACTTTGGCAAAGAAGTTAAAGTTAAAGGGGACAAACTTGTTGTTGGCAACATGAAAATAACATTCTACGCCGAAAAAGAACCTGCTCTTATTCCTTGGGCTAATGATAAGGTGGATGTTGTTATTGAATCCACTGGCAAATTTACCTCTTATGAAGGGGCAAAGGCACATCTTCAAGGTGGAGCAAAGAAAGTTGTTGTTTCTGCTCCGGGCAAAGAAATGCCAATGTTTGTTATGGGTGTGAATGAAGAAACTTACACTGATGACATGAAAATTATTTCAAATGCGTCCTGCACAACAAACTGTTTGGCTCCACTTGTTAAAGTTATTGATAAAGCCTTTGGAATTGAAGAAGGTCTTATGAGCACTGTTCACTCAACCACAGCAACACAACTCACAGTTGATGGACCAAGCAAAAAAGATTGGAGAGGTGGCAGAGCTGCATCATATAATATTATTCCATCTTCAACAGGCGCTGCAAAGGCAGTTGGAGAAGTTTATCCAAAAGTTAAGGGAAAACTTACAGGAATGAGTTATCGTGTTCCAACTTTAAATGTTTCAGTTGTTGATTTAACTTGTCGTCTTAAAAAGGCAACAACCTATGAAGAAATTGTGAAGGTAATCAAAAAAGCAAGTGAAAATGAAATGAAAGGTATTTTGGGCTGGACTGATGAGCCTGTTGTTTCAAGCGACTTTATTGGTGACCCAAGAACTTCAATCTTTGATGTTAATGCTGGAATTATGATTAGTCCAACTTTTGTTAAACTTGTTTCTTGGTATGACAATGAATGGGGCTATTCAAACAAACTTGTTGACTTATGTGCTTATATAATGAAAAAACAAAAATAATTTCTTTTGAAATTTCCAAATTAAAACACAAAAGGAAAGAGATATGAAATTTGATTTAAACAAAGATTTAATTGAAGGATTAAGAGATAGCACAAATGATGAGTCCATTTCAAGGCTTAATGGCATTGTTTCAGGGCTCATCACTGAAGTCATGGAGGAATTGTCGGCAAAGTCATCTTTTATCCAACTTGACAAAGTGATTTTGGAGCCTGTTAATGAAATTTACTTGGGTGCAATTTGTGCATGCAGTGAGTATACTTATTTCCTTGGTGTTGCAAATAAGGAAATTGAACTTAATTCCTTGGATAAAAAGCATTACATCAAGAATCTTTGGAAAAGATTTGTCAATGCTTGGCGAGTTTCCAGAAGTAAAACAAAGAAGAAAAAGAAAAATGTGGCTTATGAAAACTCCGCATCTAATATAAGAAACATAACAAAATATACTATTGATGACTTGAAAAGCGATGTTGTTAGGCATTTAGCTAATTTTGTCACTCCTTCAACAATAATTTATGAGTATTACGACCATATTTCAATTTTAGGGAAGGAAGATTTTGGCACTAATGTTAAGATAAACATTTATATTTGCATGTATGATGAAAAAAATGAAGTCTATAAACTTTACAACAATGCAAAAAATCGCTTCTTTGATATTGATTTCAAACAACGTTTTAATAATCTTAACTCAAAAATACAAGATTGTGGAGACAACTTTATTAATATGGTTAAAGTGTTCAACAGTTTATTTTCAAAAGCATATAACAAAGTGCCAAATCAAATTTTGATTGAAAGTTTACTTTTTGCATGCCCAAATAAACTTTATAAAGACGATTTATATGAAACCTTTATAAATATTGCAAACTTTATCCGTCTTAATGATGTTACCGCCATTCGTTCAATTTGTGATAATTCAAAATCAATTTTTAAGGATAAACTTATTTTGGGTTCAAACGGACAAATTGACTTTTCAAGGTTTATCAAACTTTTGGATTCTTACAAAATTTAATTTAAAAATACATAACACCTTTTAAAGGTGTTTTTATTTTGCTATGCATATTTTGTCGATTTTTGCTCATCCTATTGATAGGAGGAGAAAATGAAAGAATTGATGATGATTGTTGGATTTGGTGCTGGGCTTGTTACTGGTGCACTTTTATATAAACATTCACAAGAAACCAAAAATTTTGTTAATAAAAGTGAAAAAGCCGTTAAAAAAGAAATGGAAGAAATGAAAAGCAAAGTTGAACCAAAAATTGAAAAAGTCAAAAAAGACATCAAAAAAGATTTGATGCCACAAAAATAATTTAATTGTGTTTTAAACTAAGTATATTTAAAAAGGGAAATTACTTCTTTATAAAATTAATCTAAGAAGGGGGCTTTTTAAGAGTAACTTAAAATTTAATAGAAATCAAAAAAGCAAGGCGGTGACCTTGCTTTTTTCATAACCGAGAGAATGCTTCGAAATAAAAAGACTGACTGTTTCTTAATTTAAAAACTCCACCAAAGCTACCTTATGGCACATCAATAGGTCCTCTTAATGATGCTTCCGTCAGGACCTGACATGGTTCGAGGGTATCAATTGCATAAGACCTTGATTTCAACATCTTTAAACTAAGCACATCTTCAACCAATCTATTCCTAGGCAAGCGTTCAATCCTGCTATAGCGGATTGCAGGTTACAGGGCACCGCTAACTCCCCATCTATCTCGGCAAAATATATGTTACTTTAAATGAAAACAAAAGTCAAGTGATTATTCAAAAATTATTGTTTAACTAAAAATTTAAAATTAATCTTATTTATTAATTTAGATATTAAAAAGAGTAAAAAAGCTGATAAAATAGAAAATTTGTTAAAAAAGATGCAAAAAATATGTTTTTTTGTTAAAAAATGTTGAAAATTTTAATTTTTAAGTGAAATTTTCATTCGACAAAAAGAGTTATAAATTTCATTTTCTTATGGTTTTGATAATTATCAACCTCTCATATAGTGCTTTAAGAGGTATGATATGTTAAGCAAAATTTTGCCAGAAAAAATTTTTAATATAATAGATAAAAAAGTCAACTTAAAGGCCGTGAATGAAATAAGGTTTCGTGCAGATAAGCCTATTGTTATCTGTGTAAGCGGAAAGAATTATTTTCTAAATGAAAATGGCATAACTTCAAGTGGTGCATCTTGCCTTTATGCCAGTAAAATTGCCATTGAGGACATTATTTTCAGGGCAAGTGAGTGTTCCATTTATTCTGTTAACGAACAGATTAAAAAAGGCTATATTGTCACTGAAAACGGCATTAGAATTGGTATTGGCGGAAATGTTGTTGAGGAGAATGGACAAGTTAAAACCATGACAAATTTTTCCAGTTGCAACATTCGCTTGCCACATAATGTAAGGAATTGTTCGCTTTGTGCTTTTCCTTTTATTGTCAATGAAAATGTGATTGAAAACACTCTTATCATTTCTCCTCCTGGATGTGGTAAAACAACTTTTTTAAGAGATTTTGTGGCCCAGTTAAGTGAAAGAAAGCTGTCTTTTAATGTGCTTATTTTGGATGAAAGGGGTGAGTTAGATTGCAAATTAGACTCGAATTTTTATGACAAAATTGCCTTTTCCAGTAAAAAAATGGGCTTTGAAAATGGAATAAGGGCTCTTTCGCCAGACCTTATTGTTACTGATGAAGTTGGACAGGAAGAAGATATTGATGCCATTCTTTATGCCTCAACCTGCGGTGTGAAAGTTTTGGCTTCAACTCATGCGGACAGCATGGAAACATTTTGCAAAAAACCTCTTTTTCAAAAACTGATAAAAGAAAAGGTCTTTAAAAGATATGTTTTGCTTTCAAAACGAAATGGACCTGGAACATTTGAAGGTGTTTACAATGAAAATTTTGCTCGTATGTCTTCCAAATATTAAAGATAAAGGAGAAAGTGAATGAGATATGTTTTGATTGTGGTTTTGTTTTGTGTTTGCGTGTTTGTTGGTTATTATTATTTTTCAAAATTTGATAAGCGGAAAAAGTTTTTTTCAGCAATTATTATGCTTGCGGAAAAGCTTTCAGTTGAAATCAACTTTTCAAGAGAAAGACTTAAAGTTTTGATTGAAAATTTTGACCCTGTAACAAAGAAAAATTTACTTGGAATTGATGAGGGATTTATTTCATATCTGGACAAAAAAACAGAACTTAATGAAAAGGAAATTTTTAAGAAGGCAACTTGCCTTAAACAGGATGAAAAAGATTTTGTGCTTTTATTTTTGAAAACATTGGGACGAAGTGATGTTGAAAATCAAACCAAAGAAATTCAAAATTTTGTTAAGCGCTTCACTGACATCAAAGGCACTTGTGATGTTGAGCATAAAAAATATGGCACTTTATCTTTGAAACTGTCCATTATTGCTGGGCTTTTCTTTGCAATTTTGCTGATATAGGGGAGGGAATATGGATGTTGAAATCATTTTTCGCATTGCCGCCATAGGCATCCTTACAGCAGTTGTGGGGCAAATTCTTAAAAACAGCGGTAAAGATGACATTGCCACACTGACAACGCTTGCAGGAGTGATTATTGTTCTTATCATGGTGCTTAACATGATTGGTGACCTTTTTGACACAATAAAAACCATTTTCAATTTTTAGAAGGAGGGCGAAGTGGATTCTCTTTATAAGATTATTGCAATAGCATTAATAACATGCGTTGCCACTTTAATTGTGAAGCCAGTTCGCCCTGATTTTGCAGTTTTTATTTCCATTGTTGGTGGCATAATTATTTTGTTTATGCTTGTTTCATATCTTTCAAGCATATTTGATGTTTTTAATGAAATATTCAATTTAACCAACATAAATGGCTCTATTTACTCAATTATCTTTAAAATTATTGGAATTGGTTATCTTGTTGAGTTCACTGCGGGGATTTGTGCTGACACAGGTAATCATAGCCTTGGTGACAAGGTCCTTCTTGGTGGCAAGATTATTATTCTTGTTATGGCTCTGCCAATCATAACAAGCATCCTTGAAATTGTTATGGAGTTACTTCCAACATGAGGAAAAAAAGAGATAGAAAAAGGCACAAAAGATGGGTTTTTGCCATTGTTTTTATAATTTTTGTTTCTTCATTTTTTGGCAGTTTCACTATTGACGGCTTTGAAATGAACACTCCTTATGTTGTGGCGGAAAGTAGTGAAGAAGAGGATATTGAAGAAGAAATTAAAGATGAAATTGATGAACAACTTTCGCTTTTAGATTTTGCTGACCTTGAAACATATATTGATGGGCTTGAAGAAAGTGCTAAAAGTTTGTTTAATGGTGGCTTTATTAACAAGGTTGAAAGTTTAATAAATGGCGAATACATCCAAAGTGACAGTTTTTTGTCGTCAGTTCTTTCACTTATTTTTGATGGGCTTGTTTCCTTTTTGCCAATAATTGCAAGCATTATTGCAGTTTCAATACTTGGCGGAATGGTGGCAAACTTAAAGCCAGTGAACAATGGAAAATCTATTGGAAATGTTGTTCACTTTGTGACTTATGGAGTTATCATTGTCTTTTTGGGTGCAACCCTTGTTGAACTTATAAGTTTAACATCCAGCACTCTTACCACTCTTAAAAACCTTATGGATATGATTTTTCCTGTGCTTTTGACCCTTTTAACAGCAGTTGGTGGCAGTGTTTCGGTAAGCCTTTATCAACCAGCGATTGCTATGCTTGGAAACATCTTCATCTCGCTTATAACCTATTTTCTTATGCCACTTTTTATCTTTTCAATTATCTTTTCAATAGTGGGAAATCTGTCTAACAATGTTAAGCTTGATAAATTTGTTTCCTTCCTTCAAGGAACATTCAAATGGGCAATAGGCCTTTTGTTTACATTGTTTTTGGGTTTCATCACCATTCAAGGTATTTCAGCAAGTGCAGTTGATGGTCTTTCAATAAGAACAGCAAAATACACAATTAAAAGTTATGTGCCAATCGTGGGCGGTTATGTTTCGGATGGGCTTTCAATCATCATGGCATCAAGCATGCTGATTAAAAACGCAATAGGAACAGCGGGACTTCTTCTCATTTTGTTTGTTGCCCTTTCACCAGTTATCAGTTTGATATTGTTTATGCTTTCATTAAAATTTATGGCTGGAATAATTGAGCCTATTGGCGACAAAAAGATTGCTAATTTTGTTGCGGATATTTCAAAAAGTATGAGTATGTTAATTGCGCTTATTGTGGCAGTGTCCTTTATGTATATGGTTATGACAGGGCTTATCATGTGTAGTGCAAATTTGATATAGCGGTTTAAAGTGGTTAAATAATATTGGAAATAGGTTTAGCAAATTAAGTGTAAGGATATAAGTTAAATCTAAAAGGAGGTATTATGAGCAGTGTGTCATCATGGCTATTAGCAATTACTGGTGTTATCCTTTTATCTGTCCTATGCGAAATGATACTTCCAGAAGGACAGATTAACAGGTATATAAGGGTAATTTTTTCTTTCATAACTATCTTTGTGATTATTGCTCCGCTTCCAAAACTTATTGGTAAGGAAATAGATTTTTCGCATCTTTTTTCTTCATATGATTCTTCACTTCAAGAGGACTACCTATATGAAATAAATTTGAATAAGCTTGATGCAATAACAAACGACTTGCAAAAGGAAATTGAACGGCAGGGCATTTACAATGTTTCAATTTCAATAAGTGCAAATGCATTAAGTAAGGAACTTGAAATTTTCAGTGTTTCTGTCGATTTATGCGATATTGAATTTTCCAGTGATTTTGATAATAAGAATACTTTGGGAGCAAAAGAGAAGATAGATGAAATAATATCCTATATGCCGTCTTTAAAAGATGTTCCTGTTGATTACAGTGGTTAAGAAAACTAAAAAGGAAAGGTTGTTAATATAAGGAGTTAAGAATGAGCAAGTTTAAAGATTTTTGGGATAAAGTGAAAAGTGTTAAGCATATTGAGATTTATATTGCCTTGCTAATTGGCTTAATAATTTGCGCAGTTTATTTCACTCTTTTCACTGGAAGCGGTAAGACCGACACAAATAATGATATTTCGACAGAAGAATTTACCACAAGTGAGGAATATGTGGACTACTTAGAGA
This sequence comes from uncultured Clostridia bacterium, assembly GCA_944383685.1. Lineage (GTDB taxonomy): Bacteria > Bacillota > Clostridia > Christensenellales > UBA1242 > Caccovivens. Next base: position 56,415 of record CALWQM010000015.1, read on the forward strand.
ATAAATTATGTAATGTATTGTCCAAGATTTCAGGCGTTGGCAATGTAAGTGCAATCATTACTCTTGAAACTGGGTTCACTTATGAATACGCCACAGACACAGAAACAAAGACAACAACATCAGGTTCAAACGAAACCACAATAACAACGGACACAATTATCATTGTTGATGGAGAACCTGTTGTAATCAAGGAAATTTATCCAGTTATAAAGGGGGTGGTTATTGTCGCAGAAGGCAGTGAAGATTTTAAGATTAAAATGGATATAATGCAAGCGGTGGTCACAATTTTAGAAGTGGACGAAAGTGAAATAACAATTCTTTCTTAAATAAAAGGAGATAAAAATGAAGAAAAGAACAAAAATTATTATTCTTTCAGTTATGATAGTTTTACTTGGAGTTACAGGATACCTTAACATTGTTTTGAATGATAACATCAGCCCAACAAACACCACAACAACAACTTCTTATTTTGTTTCATACAGAAATGATAGGGAAACTTCAAGAGATCAACAAATTTTATACTATGACGCAATTATCGACAGTGAAACTTCAACAGAGGACGCGGTTAAAAATGCAGAACAAGCAAAACTTGACCTTATTGCTTTAATGGAAAAGGAACTTGCAGTTGAGGGGCTTATTAAATCACAAGGGTTTACTGATTGTGTTGTATCAATAACAGACACAAAAGTTAATGTTGTTGTTGAAAGTGCAGAGTTAACATCAGCAGAAGTTGCAAAGATAAAAACAACAGTCACAGAACAACTTGAAGTTGAGCCTAAAAATATTGTTATAATTCCTGTTGAATAGTTTGCAAAACAAATTTAATTATGCTAAAATAGTGCTGTAAAAGGGAGTTTTTATGGCAGTTAAGAATGAAGATAACAGAAATAAAGGCAAAATCACACTTGATAGAAATATTTTGGTTTCTATAATTAACCTTGCAGCAAAGGAAATCAACGGTGTTGAAAGCGTTTGCAATCGTCATAGACCTTGGTATAAAAAAGTTTTAAACCGCTATGATGACGGTGTTGAAATTAAGTTTGAAAAAAATGGTGCACTCACTATTGATGTTTATATCAATATCTATATTGGCTCTAATGTGCCAGACATTGCATATCGTGTGCAAGAAAACATAAGAAATTCACTTGCCACAATGGTTGCACTTAAACCGCTTAAAATCAATGTTCACATTATGGATGTTGAGTGTGATAAAGAGGTGGCAGATGCGTAGAGAGGCAAGAGAAAGCGCCTTTAAACTTATTTTTGAAACTCTCTTTAAAGAAACAGAAGAAGAAACATTTATTGAAGTTACAAGTCCACTTAAAAAGGAAGAGGATAAGAAGTTTTGTGAAAAGATTTTTGAAGAATATAATCTTCACAAGAATGAACTTGATGAAAAAATTTCAAGTCATTTAAAAAATTTCACTCTTTCCCGTGTTTATAGAATTGACCTTGCTCTTGTTTATATGGCACTTACTGAAATTTTCTACTTGGAGACCCCAAAAGCTGTGGCAATTAACGAAGCCTTGGAAATTTCCAAAAAATATTCCACACAAGAGAGCAGTAAGTTCATCAATGGGCTTTTGTCCTCGATATTAAAGTAATTTATGCAATCTATCAGTGTTACGCAATTTAATAATTTTGTTAAAGATATTTTTAACAACGAAGAACTTCTCCATAGCGTTAATGTAGTTGGAGAAGTTTTTGGCGTGTCTAGGGCAAAAACAGCAATTTATTTTTCGGTTAAGGACGAACAAAGTTCTTTGCCATGCGTTTGTTTTAGCCCTCTTGTTTTTGGTGAAATTAAGGAAGGAGATTTGGTTACACTTTATGGCGGGCCGAATTTTTACACCAAAAGTGGCAGGTTTAACTATGTTGCATATAAAATTGAACCCGCTGGACAAGGACTACTTTATCAACGCTTTATTGAACTTAAAAACAGACTTGAACAAGAAGGGCTTTTCGACCCTAGTCACAAAAAACCAATGCCAAAAAGCATCAAGCGAATTGGTGTTGTAACTTCAAAAGAGGGCGCTGTTATTCAAGATATAAAAAACATCACTTGGCGAAGAAACCCTTCAATTGATATTGTGCTTTATCCAACAAAGGTGCAAGGAAATGATGCAGACAAAGAAATTTGCGAGGGAATAAACTTCTTTTCAAATTATGACAATGTTGATGTTGTGATTGTTGCTCGTGGTGGTGGCTCACTTGAAGATTTGTCCGCTTATAACACTGAAAGTGTCGCAAGGGCAACATATAATTGCAATAAGCCGGTTGTGTCAGCTGTTGGGCATGAAACCGATTTCACAATAATTGATTTTGTAAGTGACCTAAGGGCTCCAACTCCAAGTGCGGCTGCTGAACTTCTTACACAAGACAGGCAAAAAGAGAAGGAAACATTAGATCTTTATGTCAAAAAAATTGAAAGAGATTTAATAAACTTCATAAGTGATAAAACTGAACTTTTTCAAGATACTATTTCAAATATCACCACAAAATTTGAAGATTTTTTGGTTGATAAAAAATATGACTTAACTTCTAAGACTGAAAAACTTTCAAATTATATTGAGCATTACCTGAAAGATGAAACACATAGTTTGGAATTGAAGATAAGTGTTCTAAGCAAACTTGACCCGAAGGCAATTTTAAGGCGTGGTTTTGCCAAAATTGAGCAGAACGGAAAGAATGTTGACAGTGTGAAAAAGGTTGACATGCAAAACACATTACAAATCAATTTTGCTGATGGCTATGTTGTTGCAATGCCAAAAGAAGAAAATTTTAAAGGAGATAAATAATCATTATGAATTATGAAGATGCAATAAAAGAATTGGAAGAAATAACCGCTAAACTTGACAGCCAAATTTTGCCGTTAAGCGAAAGTGAAAAACTTTTTGACAGGGCGATAGAACTTGCAAGATTTTGCCAAAATGAATTGTCTAAAACCTCAAAGAAACTTTTTGAAATTAAGAAGGAGTTTGATAAAATAACAGAGGAGGAAATTGAATGAAACTCAGTAAACTTGTTGGAGAAAGATTAAAAGAAGTTCCAAATGGTGCACTTCTTAAAAGTCACATATACTTAATTCGTGCGGGATACATAAAACAGGTCAGCACAGGTATTTTTTCCATGCTTCCACCTGCACAAAAGGTTAGTCAAAAAATTCAAGCCATAATTCGTGATGAAATGAATAAATTGGACGGGCAAGAAGTTTTGTTCCCTGTTGTTATGCCAAGGGAACTTTGGGAATTGTCTGGAAGATATAATTCCATTCAAGAGGAACTCTTGCGTTTTAAGGACAGGACTGGGCACGATATGCTTCTTGGAATGACACATGAAGAAGCAGCAGTTCACATGGTTATGAACACGGTGAAAAGCCATGAACAACTGCCATGCATGATTTATCAAATCCAAACCAAATATCGTGACGAAGCAAGACCTCGTGGCGGGCTTATAAGAGTGAAAGAGTTTCTTATGAAAGATGCTTACTCTTTCCATACCACGCAGGAAGATTTAGATTTTTATTACAAAAAGGTTTATGATGCTTACAACAGAATTTATAAACGCATAGGGCTTAAAAACTTTATTTCAGTAAGAAGCGACAGCGGAATTATGGGCGGAAAAGTTGCTGATGAGTTTATGCTTGTTACAGATTCTGGCGAAGACAGACTTGTGCTTTGCGATAAGTGTGGTTATAAGGCAAACATGGAAGTTGCAGAAGGTGTTAAAGATGAAAACGACCCAGCAGAAGTTCCAGAAATTGAAGAAGTTTTCACAGGCAATGCAAAAACTATTGAAGAAGTTTGCCATTTCCTTGAAATTGACACTAAAAAGACCGCAAAGGCTGTTTGCTATGTAACAGAAGACGATAAACTTGTTGTGGCTTTCCTTAGAGGCGATTATGATGTCAACGAAAAGAAACTTGCCAAACTTGTTAAAAGCGAAATCAAGGTTGCAGACACTGATAAATTTGGCTTAACTTCTGGAAATATTGGATGTATTAATCTTGAAGTTCCAGGAGATGCCGTTGTTTTGTATGACACTTCTCTTGAAGGGCTTGAAGGCTTTGTGACAGGGGCAAATAAAGAAGATTACCACTTGAAAAATGTCAGTGCTTCACGAGATTTGGAAGGTGTTACTTTCAATGATTTTGCTCTTGTTAAAGAAGGTGACAGATGCCCAGTTTGTGGTGAAAAACTCCGCCTTACAAGAGGTATTGAAATTGGAAACATTTTCCAACTTGGAACAAAATACACAAAGTCAATGGGAATGAAAGTTGGAATGCCAGACGGAACAATGATTGAACCAATCATGGGGTGTTATGGAATTGGAATTGGCAGAGCTCTTGCAAGTGTGATTGAAGAAAAAGGTGATGACCGTGGCATTGTTTGGCCAATGACAATTGCACCATGGCAAGTTCATTTTTGTCCTCTTAGACTTGATGATGAAAATGTGAATGCGGTAAGTTATGAACTTTACAAGAAAATGGAAGAAGCAGGAATTGAAGTTTTGTTTGACGATAGAAAGGTTTCTGCTGGTGTTAAACTTACTGACAGTGAACTTATGGGAATGCCAATAAGGGTGGTTATCAGCCCAAAAACAATGGCAAATGGAGTTGCAGAAGTTACGATGAGAGAATCTCACGAAACAAACTTTATTCCACTTCATGACCTTTTGAGTGAGCTTAAAGCAATTATTCAAGATGAAATTGACGAGATTGAAAAATAAAGGATATATATGGATTTTTATAATGAATTATTGAAACGTGGGTATGAAAAAATTTTGCATAAAGGAATGGAAGTTTCTCCTGGAAACATAAGCCAAGCGGTTTTTGATGGTAGAGTTTTGCCATCAGCATTAAATAAGATAATCATAAAAGAAGATTTAATTGAAACAATAGCATTTATTAAAGAAACAATTGATTTACAACGCGATAGAAAAACTTTAATTGAACTGCCTTTTGTTATGTTGGGTTATGAAAATGAAAAAGGTGAAGTTATAATTGAAAAAATTGAAATTGATTATGATAAATTTGAAAATTCTATTATGTCAAATAATGAACAAGTAGCGAATTTCGAAGGTTATTTAACTGAGAAAATTAATGAATATGCAAAAAGTTCCACTTATAAAAAGCCAGTTATCATACATGGCCATACTCATCCAAATGCAGAAAAAAGAAATGTACCAACAGAGTGGACAAATGCTTTCAGTTTTGCTGACATGCAGGGCTATAAAGATTTATCTAATTCAATTGCAAATTTTAATAAATTGACACATAAAGATATTCAAGTTGCTGGAATGGTGGTAAATAGTGCGGGTGATTTCAATGCAGTTTTTTGTGACGTAGCACATAATAATATGTTTTATAAAATTGACAGTATTGAATTGGAAAATTATGGAAAACTGCCAAGTTATAAAGGAAGTACAATGTTTCCAGAATACACTGAAAGAAACTTATAAAATATAAATTTAATATTTTTAGCAAAATACTTTTTATTTTAATGTCCTATTTTAGGCTGATTATGAATAAAATAAAATATGAGTAAAGGTTCAACAAGGTGGGCATTTAAAGTTTTCATTTTGTCAATATCACTTTCCATTGTTTTTTCGCTGTTGTCACAAAGTTTACTTCCTTCACTTTCGCCATTTCTTTCAGTGTTTATCATTGTGTTTTTTATCTTTGTCAGTGTTGTTTTTGATATGATAGCAGTGGCATTCACAACCATTGACAAAGCAAAACTTGAAAAATATAAAGATGAAAAAGGCTTTGAAATGGCAAGTTGTCTTTGCGAGCATGCTGACAAAGTGTCCTCTTTTGGTGGGGATGTTGTTGGTGATATTTGTGGCATTTTAAGTGGTGCAGGCGGGGTGAGTTTGGTGGTCAACATGAATATTCAAGAAGATAATTTAAATCTTCTTGTAACTTGCATTGTAAGTGCTTTAATTGCAGGAATAACAATTTTTTGCAAGGCAATAATGAAAACTTATGCAATAAAAAATTGCCATCAAATTGCCCTTATGACTGGTGCATATTTGGAAACAAGTTTATTGAATAAACTTAGGCAAAGGCGTGCGGAAAAGAAAAAGAAGAAAAAGGATAATAAAGAAAGCAAATAATTTTTGTTGAAATTTTTTATATCGGCTTAACATAAATTTAAAAATTCTATGGCATATTAATCATGTTAAAAAAGCAGCGATTAAAAAGAAAACTAAAAATTTGAAAATTTTGTTAAAAATCGTTGACAAATAAAATTATGCTGTGCTATAATAACGGCGTATGAAAGCAGAAGTTCCCTTCTCACCAGTCGAATTTTGTTTTGACTTGGTCCAAAATTTAATAAAAATTTGTTTTATTATTTTTTTGGTGGGGCAGTATGCTTCTACCAAAATTTTTTTTAAAGGAGATTACGACAATTTTTAAGGAACAATTAATCAATGAACAAATCACCGCAAAAGAAGTTCGCTTGATTGGGGCGGATGGTGAGCAACTTGGCATTATGCCAGTTGAAAAAGCAAGAGAAATTGCAGAAAGTGAAGGTCTTGACCTTGTTTTGATGTCAGGAAACACAAATCCTGCCGTATGTAAAATTATGGACTATGGCAAGTTTAAGTTCGACAGCATTAAAAAGGAAAAGGAATTAAGAAAAAATCAAAAAATAATTGAATTGAAAGAAATTCAGTTATCTATGAGAATTGACCAATATCACATTAATTTCAAACTTAAAAATGCTCAAAAGATTTTGCAAGAAGGTGATAAGGTTAAGGTTTCTCTTAGAATGAAAGGCAGAGAACAAGCATATTCAAAGAATGCTATTGAAGTTGTCAATAATTTTGTTGAGCAACTTGCTGACTATGGTTCAGTTGACAAGAAACCAGAAATTATGGGACGCAATGTCGTTGTTGTAATCAACCCAAAAAAGACTAAATAAAAGGAGAGAGGTTATGCCTAAGCAAAAAACACACAGTGGCGTTAAAAAACGTTTTTCACTTACAGCAACAGGAAAAGTTAAGTTTGCTAGACCAAACAAAGGTCACTTTTTAACAAACAAATCTAAAAGTCGTAAAAGAAAACTTAGAAAGGGTTCTTATATTGCAGGTAAAAATGCACGCAATATCAAGACACTTCTTTGCAAGTAATTAGGAGGAAAGCATGAGAATTAAAAGAGGTGTAAACGCAGTTAAAAAGCGTAGAAAAATCTTAAAGGCTGCAAAAGGATACTTTGGTGCAAAAAGTAAACTTTATAGAACTGCAAGAGAACAAGTTATGAAGTCTGGTCAATATGCTTATATTGGCAGAAAACAAAAGAAAAGAGATTTCCGTGCTCTTTGGATTACAAGAATCAATGCAGCTTGCAGACAAAACGATATTTCATATTCAAGATTTATTGCTGGTCTTAAAAAAGCAAATGTTTCTTTAAACAGAAAAGTTCTTGCAGATATTGCAGTAAGAGAACCTGAAACTTTCGCTGAACTTGTTGCAACAGCAAAGAAGGCTTAATGGAAAGGGCGAGCAAAAGTTTAATATCTAACCTTAAAAAGCAAAAACGAGATAAGTCTTTGCTTTTTTTGGATAATGTCAAAATAATTAAAGACGCAATCAAAAATTCATCAATCAAGGTTGAATGTGTTTTAACAAGCCTTGATGAACTTCCTTTTGTCACTGATGCAAAAACATATCGTGTTGATGAGAAAACCATTGAAATGCTTGCAGACACCAAAACACCACAGAAGGTATTATGCATTGCATACTATAATCAACATGTTGTGGTTGTGCCAAAATCTAATTTTTTGGTTTTAGATTCCCTTCAAGACCCAGGAAATGTTGGCACACTGATAAGAACAGCAAAAGCATGCGGAATGGAAAGTGTGTTTTTGGTGGATAGTGTAAGTTTAACAAATTCAAAACTTATTCGCAGTTCTGTTGGTGCAGTTTTTAATGAAAATGTTTATTCTGTATCTAAAAGTGAATTTATCCAAATGGTTAAAGAAAACAAATTACAACTTGTTAAGTGTGATATGAATGGAGAAAACATTTTTAAATATAAACCTAATGGGGTTGTGGGAGTTGTGATTGGAAACGAAGGGCAAGGTGTGAGTGATGAAATTGCTTCACTATGCCAAACATCCATTTCAATACCAATGAAAGAAGGCATTGAAAGTTTAAATGCTGGTGTAAGTGGTTCAATAATCATGTATCAAATTTCAAAGGATAATTTTTGATTTTAGTTTTAATATATTTTAACTTTTAAAACTTTAAAAAAGCAAACAAAATAGTTTTTATTCTATTTATTTTGAAATCTTAACAAATTGTTATATAATACTTATTAAGAAGTTTATATAATTTTTGTATTTACATTAATTAAAAAATTTAGAAATTAGGGAGGTAATGTATGTCAGGACATTCAAAGTGGCACAATATTCAGGCAAGAAAAGGTAAATCAGACGCAGCAAGAGGTAAAATTTTCACAAAAATAGGTCGTGAAATTGCTGTTGCTGTTAAGGCAGGTGGTGCTGACCCTAATTCAAACAGCAAACTTCGTGATATTATTTCAAAGGCAAAGCAAAACAATATGCCAAATGACAATATTGAACGTTCAATCAAAAAAGCTTCTGGCGAACTTAGTGGAGTTAATTACGAAGCAATCACATATGAAGGATATGGTGTTGGTGGTTCAGCTGTTATTGTTGAATGTTTAACCGACAACAAAAACAGAACAGCAGGGGATGTTCGTCATGCTTTTGATAAGCACGGTGGCAGTTTGGGTTCAACAAATTGCGTGTCATACCTTTTCAAAAGAAAGGGTGTTGTGATTGTGGCAGATGTTAAGGATGTTGACACTTTAATGATGGATGCACTTGATTTGGGTGCCGTTGATGTTTTTGAAGATGAAGACACTGTTCAAGTTATTACTGAGCCAAATGAACACACAAAAATGCAAGATGAGTTAACAAACAAGGGGTATAATGTTGTTTCTGCTGACACTGAACTTGTTCCAGACACTTATGTTGATTTAACAGAAGAACAAGTTGGTAAGTTCAACAGAATGGTTGATGCACTTGAAGATTTGGACGATGTTCAAGAAGTTTACCACAATGTAAATCTTCCAGATGACGAATAATATTTTTAGCAAAATAAATTGGTTTACAAATATGTAAATCAATTTTTTTAATTTCTTGAAAGTAAGTTTTTTTCTTAAAAAACAAAATAAAATTACAAAAATTACGACTATGAATATATACTTTTTTTATAATTTCGATATAAAATATTAAATATATAAAAAAAATCCACAAAAAAGTTGACTCGGTGGGGGTATTTGCTAAAATATTTTTAGAAATTAATATATTTTTTGCCTTGGATTTATAATATTTAAGAGGTGGGACTATGAAAAAGTTGATAATTTGTTTATGCACTTTAATATGTGTTTTTTCAGCTGTTATTTTTGGTGGTTTAAATAGTGAAGATAATGTTGAAGAAAATTATGAAGTATCAACTTTAAGCCTTCCAAATGTAGCAAATGATTTATTTGAAAATAGAAGATTGACAAGTTTGCGAGGTGAGTCAATTGAAGAAGGAGATGGAACTGAAAAAAATCCATATATAATTACAACACCAGGGCAAATACTTGATCTAGCAAGAGGAAATTATTATAAACTTGGTGCAGACTTAAATTTTGGTATGTATGAATATAGACCAGATACTTTTAGGGATATTAATTTTGATGGAAATGGTTATTCCATAACAGGAGTTTTTATAGGGAGTGCTAATAATAATATTGGCTTTTTTAGAGAGCTTGAAGATTCTGTTATAACCAATTTACATGTAACTGGTGTTATTAGAGGAAGTGGAATTATTGGTGGTATCGCTGGAATAATCAGTGGCACACAATTGATAAATTGTTCATTTAGTGGCTATATATATGGAGAAGAATATGTTGGAGGGCTTGTTGGACAAGTTAATGACCCCGCAAGAAATAATAGTGAAATAATTAATTGTGCAAATAAGGCAAATGTTTATGGAGAAGGTGATTACATAGGAGGACTTGTTGGTGATGTTACTGGAAGCACTACTGCTGCGTATGAAGCATTAATTTCAAATAGTTATAACATGGGAATTATACAAGGTGGACGAGTAAACATTGGTGGACTTGTTGGCAATGCAAATAATACTATCGTTGAAAATTGTTACAATATTGGAACTATAAATGCACCTTGGTACACTCGAGCAGATGGAGCAATTGGTGGTATTATTGGACTTGCATATGAATGTGAATTTAGAAATGTTTATAATTATGGAACATTAAGTGTTATTGCTGCCATAGAAGCAGTTGGTGGATTTGTTGGTGTTGCCAAACGAGATAATGTTTTTGAAAATTGTGTTAATTTTGCCGAAGTTTTTTGTAAGAATGAAATTTCACAAAGTGGTTTTGTTGGAGAGCTAGGTGCAAATAATACTTTTACAAATTGTTATTTTGGTGGAAAAAGCACTGCACAGTCAGCAAATGCAAATATTTCTATAAGTGAAATTATACGATTTGATGGTGAAATTAGGTATGGTGATAGAGCATTTTTTGAAGATTTGGGACTTGATACTTTTGTGGTTGACAGTGCAAATATGGGCTTGCCATATATTGAAGAAGCATCTGGATTAATGCCACTTAGAACAACAGACGAACGAGAAGGAACTTGGATAAATTACATTCGTGATAATAGTTTATCAATGTCTGAGCATCCAACAGGAACAGGCACACAAGATGACCCTATACTTATTGAAACTGCTAGGCAGTTAGCATTAATTGCAGCTGAAATAAGAGATGGAAATGATGAAATTGCAAGTTCTTATTTCAAACAAATGGCAGATATTGACTTGTCAGGATATTATTGGGAGCCTATGGATTTTTCAGGTGTTTATGATGGCAATGGCTATTTTATAACGGGTGTTTATGCAACTAGCGGTGGAGTGTTTGGTCGAGTAACGCAACCGAGAAGTGGTGAAATTGAATTGCCTATTATTCAAAATGTAAATGTTATGGGCGCTGTTTACACTGGCGATGGTGGGGGTGTTGTTAGAACTATTGATAATAGCTTTATAAATAAATGCACATTTCAAGGGCAATTTTTGACACATGATAATGGGGTAGGTGGAATTGTTTCAAGGGCTGCTGATAGCGATGTGGCATATTGTGAAAATTATGGGTTAATTTATAGCACGGGTGTTTCAGCAGGCATTGCTGCAAGAGCAAATGGCCCAAATAAAAATATATATGGTTGTGCAAATTATGGTAGTGTTCTTTCCGATGGTCATTCAACTGGTGGAATTGTAGGAGCAAGTGGTGATGTAACAATTGAAAATTCGTATAATATGGGCTTAATTCAAGGATTAGATGGTGTTGGAGGAATTGTTGGGGATACAGATGAAAACACCATTTTAACAAATGTTTATAATGGTGGAGATATTAGGGGAACAGCTTATAGAGGTATGTTTAGAGGTAATATGCTTGGCGGTCTTGTTGGAAGTGCTATGCATGAGATTTTGATTGAAAATAGTTTTAATGTAGGCAGTGTTATTGGCATAAATGATTATGGAGCATTTATTGGCAGAGATGATGCTGACAGTTCAATTGAAAATTCATATTATGGTGGAGATAGCCCAATGCAAGGAACCAACCTTGATGAAATGGCAGATTGCTATTTTGAAGACTTAGAAAGTGCAGTAAGAGATAAAAGCTTTTTAACTGAAACACTTGGCTGGGATAGTCGACTTTGGCAAACTTCAAGAGATATAAATGATAGTTTACCATCTTTACGGTATTTAGAACATCCAGAATGTTTTTATGGGATAATATATATTACAGGTGTTGATGATTGTAATTTTGTCATTGACTATTCTCCAAAGACAATTGTTGATATTGGCGTTGTAAACACAAGATATGAACTTGAAAGTTATAACACTGAGCCTGATGGCAGTGGAACTGAATATACAATAGGACAAGAATACCCAACAGATACACCCGGTTTGCAAGATCCAGATCTTCCACTGCTCAGTGGAAGCAAGTTGTTTTTAATGTAACTTTAAACCATGGCAACGGAACTGCAAATTCAACTATATATGTTTATTATGGAAAAGGTTTTTATTCAAATTCATCTGCAACAACTGCAATCACAAGCATAAATTTGCCAACAGAGATAACAGGGCAACATTTTGCTGGTTATTACACAAAAACAGGAGGAGCAGGTTTACAAATTATTGATGCAAGCGGAAAAATTGTTGGAAGTAACACTTTCACAAATGCAAATATAACTTTATATGCATATTGGGTATATAACTCATATAGTGTTAAGTTTAATGGAAATGGTGCAACAAGTGGAAGTATGACAAATCAAAGTTTTACTTATGGAATTACACAAGCATTAAAACAAAATTCGTTTGTTAAAACTGGATTTGATTTTATGGGTTGGTCAACATCAAGTTCAGGTAAGGTTGAATTTGCAAATGGGCAAACTGTTTCAAATTTAACTGCAACAAATGGTGCCACTGTTAATTTATATGCCGTTTGGGAAGCAAGAAATAAAGCTAAGTATGATGAGGATGGTGGCTATTGGTATGTTGAAATGGGAATGTTTCCACAATCACTTGTAACTAATGCTCCAGTTTCAACATCGTCAGCAAAATCAGGAAGAACTTATCGAATTGGAAATGAAACATTAATTGGTTATAATGGTACTGATGGTAAGGAGTATTGCCAATATAATGGAAATTGGTATTTAGTTGAACCTGTTAAATGGCGTCTTGAAGGGAACTATTCAAATGGTTACGGAATTGAAAATGGAAGTGTTATGGCAATAACTGCTGTTGTTGTTCATGCAAGTGCTTATTCAACTGATGAAATAAATACGGAAAATGGTTATGTTGATTCAGCATTTAACAATGAAACTTTTTATTTTGACAGTCATTTATATGAATGGTCTTCTGGGGAAACTGATTATTTGAATGTCAGTATTAAAAAAGTTAATTATTTTACACCAGATGGAACAATTTTACAAGATTATAAATTACTAGATATTTATCCATCTTCATTTGAAGAAATTGTAAATATTTTTGGAGAAAACTATAATATGCAATTCAGTGATTTAGTTACTGCTATTATTGGGAATATCTTAAAATATTGGGTAAGAGATTTTGGAAGTAATGTAAACACAGCACAGTGCTTAACAAATATGGGAAATGTATTGCAAAATTGCATGCAAAATATTTTAGGTGTTCAATATACTATTAATATTACAGAATTTGGATGCGAGAATTAACATATATTTTAAGTAAAACACGGTATTTCCGTGTTTTATTATTGATATTTTTAATTAGGTTTTAATATTCTTATTTATAAGGTTCTTAATTATAAAATTTAAGCATATTATGATAAGGGGCATATTATGTTAGATTTTATTGTTGATAATTTTTCAAGTTGCGTGTTTTTGGCCGTTATCATTGTTGCGCTAATTCCAACAATTGAAAGCAAGATTGCGATACCGCTTGGTTTGTCCAGTGCAATTTGGGGAGATGCGACACTTTCACCATTTGTGACATTTATTTGTGCTTTTGTTGGAAGTATGATTCCATGTTTCCTTGTTATTTATATTGTTAGAAAACTTAAAGATAAGACCAGTGGCTTTGTTCAAGACAAATTTATTTCCAAAATTCAAAACAAATATAAAAATAGATTGGAAAAAATAGGGGCTAAAAGCAAAACTTTTTACAAACTCACAATGCTTGCAATGTTTGTTGCTGTGCCTTTGCCTTTGACTGGGGTGTATAGCGGAAGTTTGATTGCAGGACTTACCAATTTAAAAATGTGGCAATGTTTTATTGCTATAATGGTTGGAGAATTAATATCTTGCCTTGTTATGCTGCTTCTTTGCACAATATTTGAAAATTCAACTTTATATATATTGATTGCTTCTCTTATTCTTATTGCTGTGTTTATTATCTTTGACCTTGTTTTTATGTTTATTAAAAAGCATATAAAAAAGAAAGACAGAACATCAACAATTATGGAAGTAAAATAAAAAAAGAAAAGAGATATAGATAGTTAAAAAACTAAAAACCTCTTTTCTCATATAGGTCATTAAGCAAAGTATGTTTAAGAAAGAAATTAAAATTAAAACAGATTGATAAAAAACAATCATAATAATTTATCTTAAACGGTCACTTAAATAACCTATTTATATAGTGTGCCGGTTTAAAAAAAATATGCAATTATTTTGCATATTTTTTATAAACAAATTTTGTTAAATAATAATTGATTGGTAAAATCACAAGTAATGCATAAATTGGAACTAAAATTGAGGTTAAATATTGAACCATTGTTTCTGCTTGCATGCCACAACAAATGTTAATAACAAAAACGATAACACTTGCCAAAATGAAGACGGCCCAATTAGTTATTGCATTATATCTTTGTGTTGCCTTTCGACTTACTGTGCATTTATATTGTATTAATGAGATAATAACATAAATTAAAAACAATGCTGGAATGGTGTAAAATAAGAAATTCGACGAAGCCATTAAATGATTTGTTCCGCTAATTATTCCGTAAAAAATAGCACAGCCTACACCAACTAATCCGAACAAAATTACTGAGATAATAAGATTTAAAAGATTTGTGTTATGAACTCTTTGAACATAAGTCCTTTTATATTCTTTAAATTCAATTCCGCGTTCATGATAATAACCCTTCAATGATTCAAAATCTGCAAAGGAGACAACAGGCTGAGCTTTTTGAGCATAGTAGGTTGCTTTCTGTTCAACATTAGGAGAACTTTGAATTTGCTTACTTGCAATTTCCTTTTCCTTCTTCTTTTCGTTGATTTTTGACATCATGTCTGTATAAGTTGGTTCCAAATTTGAATCTCTTATCGGTGCAGGCAAGTTATCATCCGAAACATTGATTTCAATATTTGGAGGAGTGATTTTTCTTTGATATGGAATATGTTCATCAGCAATTTTTGGCTCGGTAATTAAAACTGCGTCATCTTTTTCTTCTACAATTTGTTTTTTATCTTCAAAAATTGGTGTTGAAACCCTATTGGTTTGTATGAACTGCGCTTCATTTTGTTGAGGTTTAAGATAAATTCCATCATCTTTATTTACTGAATTTTCAGTTTCTTCTTTTTTATTAAACAAATTTGCATAAACACTTCTATCAAAATTGTTTTGCTTTGTTTGGAGTATGGACTCTTTTAAGCTTTGAATTTTAGATTTAAAATCTTCATCATTTGGCTTTTGTTCATAAACAACTGACATTTCAATTTGATTGTCTGAAAAGCTTTTTCTATTCCTATATTTTTTTAATTCGCTTGAAGTGTCATACAATTTTTTGTTTTGCTCAATTTGATAAGGGGTGAGGGTTTCATTTTCGTTTAAAAATTTTGCATCATCCTTTTTAGGTTCTTCCTTTTCAAAACTGAAAACATCCTTATTGGCACTTTCTTGTTTTTCAGGTTGTTCATAAGAAAAGAAATCAATTTGGTTATCTGCAACTTCTGGTGTATCTTCTTTTGGAACTGGTTTTTCTTCTTGTTTAGGTTGTTTTGCATAATCAAACAAATTTTTTTGTTCCAGAAAGATTGGTTTATGTTCAAAATCACTCTCACTTGTTTCAATGTTAGTTTCAAATTCCACTTCTTTGTTTTCATCAGCAGAGAAAGAAATATTTTTAAATTCCTTAGCAAGCAAATTTAAACTTTCCTTTCCTTCATCTGTGAGGGCATAATAATGGCGTTTTCCACCAAATTCACTTTCTCCCCAAAAGGAAGAAGAAACAAGGCCTTTTTTTTCTAGTCTTGTTAAGCACGAATAAAGAGTCGGCTTTTTAAGGATATAGCCGCCATTTGTTTTTTTAGCAATAAATTCAATAATTTCCAAACCATATTTTGAACCGTCTGCAAGCGAATCAAGGATAAGATATTGGACTTGACCATTGGAATTAAATGCCATATTTCCTCCTAAACCCTTTCTTATAATTAAATTATAAATCTTATAAATATATTTGTCAAACAAAATTTCATAGTATTATGCAAAAAATTTTAATTGCATAACACCACAATATATAGTGTAATATGCCATAAATTTTAACATATCTAGTCATATTAGAAAAATTATCTATTTAGTTTATTGATTGATAATTTAAGTTTTTGTTTGCTTTTTATTTTGCATTGTGGTAAAATAGCTAAGTATGAATATTGAAATAATACGAGAAAAAAGAAAAACATTATTACTTAAAATTGTTGAAAATGGCAAAATTTTGATTAAAGCACCTTTAAGACTTAGTGATGCAAAAATCAATGAGTTTATTGCATCAAAGCAAAAGTGGCTTAATAGTAAATTTCAAAAAATGGAATCTCTTGATGAGTTTGCAAATTCATTTGATTTTGATAAATTTATTTACGAATTTGCTAAGCCTGTTATGGAAACAAAAAACATAAGCTTAGATTATGAAAGCTTAAATGATGCTAAGAAACTTAAAGCAATAAAAAAGCAATATCTTGAAATGTTCAACACACTTAAATTTAGGGCGTATGAGTTTGCAGAAAAATATGGCTTTAAAGTTGAACAAGTGTCTTATATGGCTTCAATATATAAGTGGGGTTCATTTAGCAATAAAGGTGAAATGAAATTAAATTACAAACTTATCATTTTGCCACACGAGTTAATTGATTATGTTATCATTCATGAACTTTGTCACAGCAAACACATGAATCATAAGCCTCAATTTTGGAAAGAGGTTGAAAAATTTTGTCCTAATTACAAAGATATGAGAAAAGAAATGAAGAATTATTCTTTCATTCTTAAAACTGATTTTTAACAGGCAATGCCTGTTTTTTTATTACTTAATTGAGCCGCAAGTTTATGGTAAATTTTTGATTTAGAATTATAATTATATTAAAAATTTCTTAATGTTAATGTTTATCACTATGATAATTTTAATTTATCTTAATTTGCATTTAGTTTGTTTTAACCATTTAAGGTGTTTTACATAAAATAAAGAAAATTACAAATAATAAAAAAATGAAGCGAAAACAGTTTTGGATTTCATATATTTTTTTATGTTTGACATGCGTTCTTCTTATTGCTGTGCCAATTATAGACATTTTTCAAATTGAAGACAATTTTCTTGTTAATTATGAGGATGTTGCAGAAGCAAATGATAACCATTTGTTTGGCTCATATATCACAGGGGAACTTAGTCAAAAGCAATCGGTTGGAACAGAGAAGGTTAAGAATGGTGAAATGGTCTTTAAATTATTTGGTTTTATTCCAATCCGCAAAATATCTGTTGTTATGGCAGCAGAGGATGATTATTATATTGGTGGAGTTCCTATTGGGCTTTCAATCACGGCAGATGGGGCAATTGTTATTAGTGACAACGGCAATGAAAGTATTAAAGAAGGGGATATTATCACAAAAATTAATGGTGTTGCAATGAATGATATTGATGATATGCAAGAAGTTTTAAAAAAACAATATGAAGCAGAAGTCACATATCTTAGGAAAAATAAGGAGCTTAGGACACTTGTTAAAGTTTTAAAGGATAAACAAAACAAATATAAATTAGGGCTCACTGTGAAAGATAATATCACAGGCGTTGGCACTTTGACTTTTGTGAATAAAAACACAAATGAATATGGAGCACTTGGTCATGCCATTGTGGATGATGTGGGTGGGAACATTGTGCCTGTTTCAAATGGAAATGTTTACTCATGCAATCTCATTGGGATAAACAAAGGACAAAAAAACAACCCTGGGCAACTTCGTTGTGTTTTTGTTCAAAATGGCAAAACAAAAGGGAGTATTGCAAGCAACAGCAAATTTGGCATCAACGGAACACTGACCAATTTGGATGGGCTTGTTGATAAAAACTTAACTGCCAAAATTGGCGGTAGGCTTTCTGTGAAACCTGGAAAGGCTACAATTGTTTCAAATATAAGTGGAATTAAAGAAGAATATGAAATTGAAATCATCAAAGCGAACTATCAAAAAAAAGCAAATGATAAAAGCATTGTGTTTAGGGTGACGGATAAAAGACTTTTGAACTTAACAGGTGGAATTGTTCAAGGGATGAGTGGTTCTCCAATTATGCAAAATGGCAAAATTGTTGGAGCAGTAACACATGTTTTCCTTTCGGACCCAACAAAGGGATATGGGGTTTATTGTGACTTTATGCTTGATTAATGTTTTAAAGGAAAATTATTTTATTAATTAGCAATTTTTCTTCAAGCCTTAAAGAAATATAAAGGGAAACTTGTCTTATAAATGTCCAATGTGATCGCTTTTAATATTTATTAAATTTCTTTGCGAAAACAAAAAAATTTGATATAATAAGAACATGAAAACTTTATCATACTTTGAAAAAAGGGACTTAGTCAATATGGAAAAAATTGGAAGTTATCTCAGCGAACTTCCAGAGTATTGTTATGACTTTTTCACAGGTATTGAAATTACCACTTCAAGTTTGACACGTTTGAATTATGCAATGGATTTATCCATCTTTTTTGACTATATTTCAAAGTTCATTTTAAAAAAGGACAAAAAAGAAATCACATTAAAAGATTTGGACACTCTTGAAGCGAGAGATATTGAAAGTTATTTGTCATATCTCACCTTTTATAAAGTTGATGATAAAGCTTTTAAAAATACAGAAAATGGGAAGGCAAGAAAACTTGCAAGTGTGAGAAGTTTTTTTAAATATCTTTTCAACCATGATTTAATAAGCAAAAATGTTGTCAGCAAAGTTCCAACTCCAAAACTTCACAACAAGGGTATTATTAGGTTGGAGGGGAATGAAATTGAGAAAATGCTTGATGCAGTGAATGACCCAACAACATTCACACAAAGACAGAAAAATTACAACAAAAACACAAGAATACGTGATAATGCTATTGTCACACTTTTTCTTGGAACGGGCATAAGAGTTAGCGAGCTTGTTGGACTTAATGTGGAAGATTTTGATTTTTCACAAAATGCCTTTAAAGTGACAAGAAAAGGTGGAAATCAAACAATACTTTACTATCCAAATGAAGTTAAGTACGCAGTTGAAGAATGGCTTACAATTCGCAAAACACTTCCAATAAATGAAGATGAGCACGCATTATTCCTTTCTTTGCAAAACAGGCGCATTTGCACAAGGGCGGTTGAAAATCTTGTGAAAAAGTTTGCAAGGGAAAGCACGCCACTGAAAAATATTTCACCTCACAAACTTCGTTCAACCTTTGGCACAAATTTGTATAGGGAAACAAATGACATCTATATTGTTGCTGATGTTTTGGGGCATAAGGATGTTAACACAACCAAAAAACACTATGCGGCAATAAGTGAAGATATGCGTAAAGGTGTTGCCAAAAAGGTGAAAATTGGCAACAGCAATTTTGATTGATAAGTAAAGTTTGGAGTTGCATACTTGTTAAAATACCCAAATATAGTGTATTATGTTATGCATACCACACCACAATTTGTGTTTTGCTATAACTTTAAATTTTTCAATTTGTTATAATATTAATGGGCTACATGGTGCTAATTTTTGATTATTTTAAAATTTAGCATTTTGAGTATTTAATGAATACAGTAAGTAAACATTATGAGCAAAATTGCAAATAAATTTCCTTAAATTATGATTTTCAATATAAAAAATCTGCATTTAGACAGCAAAAGACAAAATTCGACATTAAACTTAAAAAGTTTTTTGTCATTATGTTTGCATTTTATAAAAAAATGTGCTAATATAACATATAGTACTTTTGACTAACTACATTATCTTATTTGTAAAATTGTAATTTTGTTAAATTTTCATTTTATTTTTATGATATCCCTGGTTATTTAAAGGTAAAATTTACTTAAAGAAAAGAGGAAAAATTATGTTTGATTATAAAATTGAGAAAACAAATGTTAAAATCAGCGCTTCAATTAGCAGCAAAGAATGGGAAGAAGGCGTTGAAAAAGTTTATGAGACTTCAAAATCTAAATTTAATGTTATTGGTTTTAGAAAAGGTCATGCTCCAAAAAAAGTCATTGAACAACAATATGGGGACAATGTTTTCTTTGACGATACATTAGAGTTTTTTGTTAGACAAACTCTTAACGAATTTTTAAATAAAAATCCAAAACTTGAACCTGTTTCTTATCCAAGAACAGCTCTTGAAAGCTACACAATTAATGACGGAATTAAGTTCACTATTGAATTTGAAATTATGCCTGAATTTAAGCTTTGCAAATACACAGGTCTTGAATTTACAAAGGGCTCAACAAAAGCAACTGAAAAAGAAATCGACCATGAAATTCACCATCTCTTAGAAGACAATGCTAAATTTGAAAGTGTTGACAGAGAAAGCAAAATGGATGACAGCGTTGTTATTGATTTTGTTGGTTCTATTGATGGTGTGGAATTTGAAGGTGGCAGAGCAGAAGATTTCCCATTAACACTTGGTTCTCGTTCATTTATTGACACTTTTGAAGACCAACTTGTTGGCAAAAAGAAAGGCGACAAAGTTGATGTTAATGTTAAGTTCCCAGACGACTATCCTGCAAGTGAATATGCTGGCAAAAAAGCTTTATTTAAAGTTACTGTTAAAGATGTTAGAGAAAAAATCCTTCCAACTCTTGACGACAAATTTATTGCTGATGCGACAGAATTTGAAACAGTTGATGAGTATAAAAAACATGTGGCTGAACATATTCAATCTATGAAGGAGAAAAACGAAGAATCTAAACTTGAAAATGAAATTTTGGATTACATTGTAAATAACACTGAAATCACTGTTCCAAAGACTTTGATTGATGTTGAAGTTGAACAAAATGTTAAACGTTTGGAAGATGCTTGCAAAATGTATCAAATGGACATTCAAGACTATTTGAAATCAATGAACACAACTCTTGACGACTATAAGAAAAGTTGCGAAGAAAGAGCTGTTAAAAACATCAAAGCTCGTTACATTTTAAGAGAAATCATTGATGAAAACAACATTGTTGCTGAACCAAAAGAAATTGAAGAAAAACTTGCAACAATGCCTAAGAAAAATGAAATTACTGACGAAGACAGAATTTATGTTGAAAATGGCATTTTGATTGATAAAATTTATGCATTCTTAAAAGCTAACAACAAAATTATTTCTAAGTAATAATCAAGTTTTTTTACACGAAATAAATTTAATTTATTTATGTAAATGAAACTTCTTTATGAAACAAATTTATTTAAGGAGGATATATTATGCTTGTACCTATGGTTGTTGACCAAACTGGATCAAATGAAAGATCTTATGATATTTATTCAAGATTACTTGAAGACAGAATTGTTTTCTTAACTGGCGAAATTGATGATGCTTCTGCAAACATCGTTATTGCTCAACTTATTTATCTTGAAGGTAAAAATCCTGATAAAGATATTTACCTTTATATCAACAGTCCTGGTGGTTCTGTGAGTGCTGGAATGGCAATCTATGACACAATTAACTATATTAAATGTGATGTTTCAACAATTTGCATTGGGCTTGCAGCATCAATGGGCGCATTCCTTCTTTCAAGCGGAACAAAAGGAAAACGTTTTGCTTTGCCAAACAGTGAAATTATGATTCACCAACCACTTGGCGGTGCACAAGGTCAGGCAAGTGATATTGAAATTCAAGCAAGACACATTCAAAAAATTAAGGCAAAATTGAACCACATTTTAAGTGAAAATACTGGAAAACCTCTTAGCACCATTGAAAGAGATACTGATAGAGATAATTATATGTCAGCAGAAGAAGCCAAAGAATATGGACTTATAGATAATATATTTGTAACAAGAAAAACCAAATAAGGAGTTTTATGAAAGATATTGATATGTGCGTTTGCTCATTTTGTGGCAAACCACAAAAACAAGCAAAAAAACTTATTGCAAGTCCTAATGGTGATGCTTTTATCTGTGACGATTGTGTGAGAATTTGTGCTGATATAATTAAAGAAGAAGCGCTTAAAGTTAAGGTTTTTAAGGACCTTGAAATTCCTTCTCCAAAAGACATTAAAAAGGCGTTAGATAATTATGTTATTGGGCAGGAACAGGCAAAAAAGGTGCTTTCAGTTGCAGTTTTTAATCATTATAAAAGAATTAATTATAATTACCATAATAAAATTGATGGAACTAAGAAAACCAATAACAACACATTTGAACTTGAAAAAAGCAATGTGCTTATGATTGGTCCAACTGGTTCTGGTAAAACACTTCTTGTTAAAACCTTGGCAAAAATTCTCGACGTTCCTTTTGCTTGTGCTGATGCCACAACTTTGACAGAGGCTGGCTATGTTGGCGAAGATGTTGAAAATGTTCTTTTAAAACTTATTCAAAATGCAGATTATGATGTTGCAAAAGCAGAAAGAGGAATTATTTATATTGATGAAATTGACAAAGTTTCTCGCAAAAGTGAAAACCGTTCAATTACCCGTGATGTTGGTGGCGAAGGTGTTCAACAAGCCCTTTTGAAAATCATTGAAAGCACAGTTGCTTCTGTTCCACCACAAGGCGGAAGGAAACATCCTCATCAAGAGATGATTCAAATTGACACAACGAACATTTTGTTTATTTGTGGTGGTGCATTTGTTGGGCTTGACGATATTATCTATAAAAGAATGTCATCTTCTTCTCTTGGCTTCAATGCAACAATCAAAAATTCAAGTGAACGAGCAAAGATTAATTATTCAAAAGATGTTCAACCAGATGATTTAATCAAATTTGGGCTTATTCCAGAGTTTGTTGGCAGACTTCCAATCATAACTGGGCTTGATAATTTGGATGAAGTTGCACTTCAAAGAATTTTGGTTGAACCTAAAAACTCATTAATCAAGCAATATACCGAACTTTTCAAAATGGATGGCTTTGAACTTGAATTTGAAGATGAGGCAATTTCTTATGTTGCACATAAGGCAATTGAGTTAAAGACAGGGGCAAGAGGCATAAGAACAATTATGGAAACAAGAATGACTGAACTTATGTATGATTTGCCAGACCCTAAAATTTACAGTAAAGTTATTATAACTCGTGATTTTATGGAAAATGGTGGAGAGCCAAAGCTTATTAAGAGAGAAAACATCTCAAATATTGAAAAACTTGAAAATTTGCCTGATATGAAAGAAGCAAACGAATAATTTTTAAATTTAATTAGGTCACTTTGGTGACCTTTTTTATTTTTTTAAAGTTTTTATTTATTAAATGATTTCTCATTACAAGTAGTTAAGATATATATATGAGATACAAAAACATTATTAAAGAAAACAATTTTCTTATTTTCTTTATTTATATTAAATCATTTTGTTTAGCAGTCGAAAAATGCTATAATCTAAATTATAAGTAATCATTGGAGAAGTTATGTTATCAAAATTAAAAAGTTTGGGACTTACCGGAATTGAAGGGTTTGTGGTTGAAATTGAAACAGATATTGTTGGAGGAGTTCCACATTTTGAAATTGTTGGACTTGGTGACACTGCTGTTAAGGAGGCAAAAGACAGGGTTAAATCTGCAATAAGAAACAGCGGTTTTGAGTATCCTGTTAAACATATAACAATCAATTTGGCACCTGCTGACATCAAAAAAGAGGGTCCTTTATATGACCTTGGAATTGCAGTTGGAATTTTAAGTGCAAGTGAGCAAATCGTTAAAAAAACATATAAAGACTATGTTTTCCTTGGAGAACTTTCACTTGATGGCACCATAAAGAAGGTTAAGGGTGTTTTGCCAATGCTTATCAGCGCTTTAAAACTTGGTTATAAAAATGTTATTATCCCAAAGGACAACACAGAAGAAGCAAGTTATATTGCGAATATGAACATTTTTGCTTTTTCAAATTTAACAGAAGTTATTTTAGTTTTAAATGGCGAAGATGATATTAATAAATTTAAAGTGCCAACAAAAAAATTTGAAGATATAAGATTAATAAACACAAATAAACTTGATTTTGAAAATGTTAAAGGGCAAAAAATGGCAAAGAGAGCCCTTGAAATTGCTGCGGCTGGCGGGCATAATGTTATAATGATTGGCCCACCTGGAAGTGGCAAAAGTATGCTTGCAAAATGTTTTTCTGGCATCCTTCCAAACCTGACCTTTGATGAAGCCCTGGAAGTTACAAAAATACATTCCATTGCTGGTGAACTTGACCTTAAACAAGGTATCATCACTGAAAGGCCGTTTAGAACACCTCACCACACAGCAACTGCCATAAGTTTAACAGGTGGCGGACCACACAGCAAGCCGGGTGAAATCAGTTTGGCACATAATGGAGTTTTGTTTTTGGATGAATTTCCAGAATATTCAAGGCATTTAATTGAAACATTAAGGCAACCTCTTGAAGATGGATATATAACTGTTGCAAGGGCTCAGCAGACAATCACATATCCGGCATCTTTCACGCTTATTGCCAGCATGAACCCTTGTCCTTGTGGCAATTATGGT
The DNA here is from genome assembly GCA_944383685.1 of uncultured Clostridia bacterium. GTDB lineage: Bacteria > Bacillota > Clostridia > Christensenellales > UBA1242 > Caccovivens. The sequence continues at coordinate 80,879 of CALWQM010000015.1, forward strand.
TCAAAAGATAGGGAATGCACTTGCACACCAACTCAAATTCATAAATATCTTTCAAAACTTTCTGGACCTATTATGGACAGAATTGATATTCATGTTGAAGTTGACAACATCACTTATAAGGAACTTAATGGAGAGAACAAGGAAGAATCTTCTGCAAAAATTAAGGAAAGGGTGGATAAGGCAAGAGCAATTCAACTTGAAAGATTTAAAGGGACTAAAACTTATTGCAATGCAAAAATGACAGTTCCACAAACAAAAAAGTTTTGTAAACTTTCACAAGACTGCCAAAGTCTTATGGAACAGGCCTTTCAAAGCCTTAAATTAAGTGCAAGAGCACATGATAAAATTTTGAAGATTGCAAGAACTATTGCCGACCTTGAAGGCAAAGAAGATATACAACCAAATCATATTGCAGAGGCCGTTTCATATCGTGGGCTTGACAGGAAATATTGGAATACATAAAATATAAATGGTAAAGTTAATAGTTTAGTTTAAAATTTATTTGAATTATAGTTATTTAAAAATGTTTAAACCATAATTTTAATTATATAGAGGAGATATGGATAATTACAAAAAAATTTTAATTTTTCTTTCAAAATTCGAACTTTCCAATAAGAAATTGGAAACTATTATGCAGATTGTTGAAGATAAAAACATAAAAAACATTGAAGAACTTTCAAATGACGGCGACATAATGGACAGTTTGTCTTCAACAGAATATCATGAAATCTTAAAAAATTGTGATGAAAGATTGCTGGCTTCAATGATAACTAATCTTGAAAAATCTAATGTTAAAGTGCTGACAAAAAATGATGAAGAATATCCAGAAAGTTTAATTGACCTTCCTGATGTTCCAATGATTTTGTTTGCAAAAGGAAATTTAGATTTATTGAAAGAAAAAGCTATTTCCATTGTTGGCACAAGAATGCCAACCAATTATGGAAGATTTGTGACAGAAAAATTTGCTGAAACACTGGCAAAGGCAGGGGTTGTTATTGTCAGTGGGCTTGCTTATGGAGTGGATGCAATTTCTCACAAAAAAGCATTGGAAGTTGGCGGAAAAACCATTGCAGTTTTAGGTGGCGGTTTCAATCACATTTACCCAGAAGCACACACAAATCTTGCAAATGAAATTGCAGAAAAAGGGTTAATTCTAAGCGAATATGCACCATTTATTAAGCCTACAAAATTTTCCTTCCCAAGAAGAAACCGAATTATTGCAGGGCTTTCACTTGGAACACTTATAACAGAGGCAAGCAAGAAAAGTGGCACAATTCACACAAAAGAATACGCACTTACGTATGGCAAAGATGTGTTCGCGGTTCCAGGAAATATCAATTCTCCAAAAAGCGAACTTACAAATATGCTTATTAAATCTGCACAAGCAGAGTGCGTTTTAAGTGGTAATGATATTTTGGAATATTATGGAATATCGACACAAAATGAGAAAAAGAAAATGATTTCCCTCAATTTTGAGGAGCAAACAATCATAAACTTACTTCAAAACGGCGAGCAAGATTTTGATTATTTAGCAAAAAATTCCAATATTTCTGTAAATAATTTGAATAGTTATTTGACAACTTTGGAAATTCGTGGTTTAATTAAAAGAATGCCAGCGAAGACTTACATGTTAAATTAAAAAGGAGATTAATTTGAAACTTGTTGTTATCGAAGCCCCAGCAAAAAGGGAAACACTGAAAAAATATTTAGGACCTGGTTACGAAGTTTTTGCAACAAAAGGTCACATAAGAGATTTACCTGTTAAATCATTTGCTATTGATATAAATAATAATTTTGAACCTCATTATGAAAATAAACCAGATAAAAAAGACCTTATTAACGAACTTAAACATAAGGCAGATAAAGCGGACCAAGTTTTAATCGCAACCGACCCGGATAGAGAAGGGGAGGCTATTTCTTGGCACATTGCCCATGTTTTGGGACTTGACCCAAACAAAAAATGCCGTATACAGTTCAACGAAATTTCAAAAAATGCTGTTTTAAAAGCACTTGATAACCCAAGAGCCATTGACTTAAATTTGGTCAATGCCCAACAGGCACGCCGTGTTATGGATAGAATTGTGGGATACAAACTTTCACCAATTATATCAAAAAAAGTTGCGCCAAAACTTTCAGCAGGGAGGGTGCAGTCAGTTGCTTTGAAACTTGTGGTTGACAGAGAAAAAGAGATTGAAAACTTTAAGCCAGAAGAATATTGGACTGTTACCGCTTTTCATGAAAAAGATAAGATTGCTTTTAAATCAACTCTCCAAACTTATAAAAATAAGAAGATTAAAATTGCAAACAAGGAAGAAGTTGAAAAAGCTTTATCAGTTATTAAACAAAGTGATTTTATCGTTAGTTCTGTTAAGAAAAGTAAAACAAAATCTCATGCACCTGCGCCATTCACAACAAGCACAATGCAACAAGATGCATTAAATAAACTTGGCATGAGCCTTAAAAGAACAACTCAATCAGCACAAGAACTTTATGAGGGGGTTGAAGTTAAGGGTGAAGGTAAAATTGCGCTTATCACATATATAAGAACAGACTCCACAAGAGTTAGCGAAGATGCACAAAAGGCTTGTAGGCAATTTATTGAAGAAAAGTATGGCAAAAACTATCTTCCAGCAAAACCAAACATTTATGCAACAAAGAAAAATGCACAAGACGCGCATGAAGCAATAAGACCTATTTCCATGCAAATAACACCAGAAATGGTGCAAGACAGTTTGTCAAAAGATAACTATAAACTTTATAAACTTATCTATGAAAGATTTTTGTCAAGCCAAATGAATGAAGCAGAATATAGCAACACTGTTATCAGCATTGATGCAAGTGACTATGGCTTCAAAGCAAATGGTAAAATACTTGAATTTCCAGGATACACTGCTGTTTATAAAGAATTTGTGGATGAAGATAAAGACAAAAAACAAGATGCATCAAAATTACCTCAAATTGAAGAAAACGAAAAATTGGAAGTTAAAGACATCAAAGAAGAACAGAAATTCACAAAACCTCCTGTTCGTTACACAGAAGCAAGCCTTGTTAAAGCAATGGAAGAAAAGGGAATTGGGCGTCCTGCAACTTATGCTGCAACTGTAACCATTTTAACCGCAAGAAATTATGCTGAAAAAGAAGGGAAATATCTTGTTCCAACTGAACTTGGAAGAAAAATCACCGAATACCTTGAAAAGTTTTTCAGCGGGGTTATCAACGTTAAATTCACTGCACACATGGAAAACCGCCTTGACGATATTGCAGAAGATAAAGATGATTGGCATGATGTTATTAACAGTTTCTGGAATGGGTTTAAGGGACTTTTGGAAAAAGCAGATTCCTCATCTGTTTCCATGAAAAGTGAACCTATTGAAACTGATGTTGTCTGTGATAAATGTGGGCATAAAATGCTTTTGAGAGAGGGAAGATTTGGCAAGTTCTTAGGCTGTTCAAATTTTCCTAAATGCAAAAACATTATGCCATACAAGACAGAAGAAGAAAAGAAACCTGTTTCAAAATGTCCTATGTGCGGAAAAAATGTTTATGCTCTTAAAACAAAAAGAGGAAAAACTTTCTATGCCTGTGAAGACAGAAATGGTTGCAATTTCATGAGTTGGGATATTCCAACAGGTGAGATGTGCCCAAAGTGCGGAAAATACCTTATAAAGAAAGGGAAAATCATAAAGTGTTCAAGTTGTGATTATAAGGTTGATAACAACAAGGAAAACTAAATTAACATTTAAAATTAATAATAAAATTCAATATTAATTTTGGTTTATTTAAAATAAAATTTTGGTTTTGAGGTGAATATTTGAAGTCTGTAAACTTAGATTTAAAATTAAACAAAAGACTTATTAAAATTGTTGGCGGTGGACTTACTGGGATTGAAACTGCATATATTTGTGCAAAAAACGGATACAGGGTTCACATCTTTAACAAGCCTCAAAATGAACTCACATATTTTGACAAAGAAGAACCTTTTGCAAATATTTTGCAAGAGGAACTTTTTAATTTTTCAAGCCCTACATATTTAACAAGCCAAAGGATGGGCGAAAATATATTGAAACTTGATAAAAATTTTATTGGCCTTATGCGTGAAAAACTTAAAGAATTTCCAAATGTTTCATATATTGAAAGCGAAATTGACGAATTAAATCCAAGAGAAATAACTTTGCTTGCAACAGGAAATAACACCACAAACAAACTTTTAGATGATTTAACAAAATATATTGGCGAAAGAAAAATTCAGTATTATAGCCCTGGCGAAATTGCCTTTAAAAACATTAAAGAAGAAAATTTGTTTCATGATAAAGATAATAACTATCATTTAAATTTAACAGAAAGCGAATATGCCATATTAAAAAACAAGATGTGTAAATTTTTAAATGATTATGAAGTTAACAATCTTTTGGGTCAACAAATAAGCGGGGAAAGTCTTGCAAGAAATGAAGCATTAAGAACAGCAATATTTAGACCGATATATAATGAAAATTGCAAAGCTTATGCCTCGCTTAAATTGCGAAAACATGAAGATATTTATTATTTAACTGAATTTTTCACAGCCCTTTCAAATGAGGAACAAAAGGAAATTTTCAGTGGTATATCTGCTCTTGACGGTGCAGAATTTGTAAACTTTGGAAAAATATATAAAAGGACTTATCTTTCAAGTGCAATGTGCGTAAACAACTTTTTACAATTTAAAAATGAAGAAAACTTTTTTGTCTGTGGCGGACTTTTAGGGGTGGAAGGTGTTATGGAAAGCCTGCTCACCGCAAATTACGTGGCTTATAACCTTATGAACATGGCAGAGGGAAAGCCTTTGCAAGAAATTACCAATTTTTCATGCACAAAACTTCTAATAGATAAATTATTACAAAAAAATGTGTTAAATCATAGGCTTTTAAGTTTTGACTATGATATAATAAATGATGAGAATGGCAAAAATATAGATACTTCTGCCGTTCTTAAATTTAAAGAAAAATTTTATGGAAAGTATTTTTAAGGATAAAGTGCTTTAAACAAAACTTTTTCAAAAATAAAAATAATTTCAATTTATAAAAGTGAGGATAAGAATGAACTATACACCAAAACAAATTGTCAGCGAACTTGATAAATATATTGTGGGACAAGCAAAGGCAAAAAGGGCGGTTGCTGTTGCATTAAGAAATCGTTATCGCCGTTCTCATTTGCCAGAAGAAATAAGAGATGAAATAACACCAAAAAACATCATCATGAGTGGGCCAACAGGTGTTGGTAAAACAGAGATTGCAAGACGTCTTGCTAAACTTGTGGGCGCACCTTTTGTTAAAGTTGAAGCGACCAAATACACCGAAGTTGGATATGTTGGCCGTGATGTTGAAAGCATGGTAAGAGATTTGGTTGAAGTTGCTGTTAGAATGGTTAAGGATAAAAAGAAAAAAGATGTTGAAGATAAGGTTATGCCAATTGTTGAACAAAAACTTATTGATGCACTTTTCCAAAATAGACGTGTCACAACTTTGGAAGTTAAAAGAGAAGATTTGGAAAATGAACTTCACAGCAATAAATTTGAAGATGAAATTATTGAAGTTTCCGTGCTTGACAGCCCAAAACCAATTATGGCATTTGGAAGTGGTGAAATCAATTTGGGCTCTATGTTCGACAGCCTTCAACCACCAAAGCACAAAAAGAAGAAGATGAGTGTGCGTCATGCCAGAGACCTCTTACTTCAAGAAGAAACAGAAAAAATCATTGATATGGATAATGTCAATGAAGAAGCCATTTCACTTGCAGAAGAACAAGGTATTATTTTCATTGATGAAATCGATAAAATTATTGGAAAAAGCCAAGCAACAAGCAGTGCTGACGTTTCAAGAGAGGGGGTTCAAAGAGATATTCTTCCAATTGTTGAAGGAAGCACTGTGCCAACCAAATATGGCAATGTTAAAACAGATTTCATTCTTTTCATCGCAGCAGGGGCTTTCCATTTGGCTAAAATGGAAGATATGATTCCAGAACTTCAAGGTCGTTTTCCAATTAGAGTCAGCCTTGAAAGTTTAACTCAAAAAGACTTCAAGCAAATATTAACAGCACCAAAAAATGCGGTAACCTTGCAATATGCCAACCTTTTGAAGGTTGATAATATTGACCTAAAATTCACTGATGATGCACTTGACGAAATTGCCACAATTGCTGCAAATGAAAACGAAATTGAAGATTTGGGAGCAAGACGTCTTCACACAATTATGGAATTGCTTTTGGAAGATATTTCTTTCAATGCAACTGGGGAACATCCAATGACAACAGTTGAGATTGACAGAACTTATGTTCAAAAAGCTTATAAAGATAAAAGTAAGCGTGCTACCGAAAAAATTAAAATGGGCTTTAGGGCTTCTTAATTTTTGCCAAACAACAAAGTGTATAAATTTTAGCAAATTAAATGTGAGGATTTGATGTGGTCAGCAAGAACTGAATTGCTTATTGGTAAAGATAATTGTGAAAAATTGACAAAAGCACATGTAACTGTGGTTGGCGTAGGTGGTGTAGGCGGCTATGTTGCAGTTCTTTTGGCAAGGGCAGGGATTGGCAATTTAACATTAATAGATTTTGACAGAGTTGATGAAACAAACATAAATCGTCAAATTGTGGCAAGTCAAAGCACCATTGGAAAATTAAAAACAGAAGTTCTTAAAGTGATGATAAAATCAATTAATCCTGGTTGCAACATAACCATATTTAGCGAAAGATTGACAGAAACAAATATAAAAGACATGATACAAAGCGAAGATAATTATGTTGTAGATTGCATTGACAGTGTCAAAGATAAAGTTGCACTTTGCTCATATTGCTATTTTAATAAAATTAAAATCGTCTCAGCTATGGGTGCAGGAAACAGGTTCGATATTCCAAATTTCTATGTAACTGACGTATTTAAAACAAGTAATGATGGACTTGCAAAAGTTATGAGAAAAGCCTTAAAAGAAAAAGGTGTGAAAAATTTAGATGTTGTAACATCAAAAAGTGTTGCAGTTAAAACAAACACAAAAGAGATTGGAAGCATTTCTTATTATCCTTGTGCTTCTGCTTGTGTAATAAGTGCCTTTGTTGTCAATAATCTAATTAATGATAAAACTAATTAACATATCTAGGAGGAAAATATGGAAATTATTAACGAAAAAAACTTTAATGAAAAAATAAGTAAAGGGGTGGTTGTTGTTGACTTTTTTGCAAATTGGTGTGGACCATGCAGAATGATGGCTCCAATTCTTGAAGATGTTGCAAAGGAACTTGGCGAGAAAGTTAATGTCTATAAAGTTGATGTGGACGAAAGTGAAAACTTAGCAAGAAAATATGGAATCATGAGTATTCCTTCCATTTTCATCTTTAAAAATGGCGAAGTGGTAGATAAAACTGTTGGTCTTATGATGAAAGATGTTATGGTGGACAGAATAAAAAAGTTCTTATAAATTTCAATAGTTGAAAGCAAAATTAATAAAGATTATTTTTATAATTTTAATAATTTCAAATTGCTTTTCATGATTTAGGTATTGACATTTAAGCTTTCTAGTGTTAAAATTTAATTGAAAGATTAAAATAATCTATTAAAAGAGGATAAAATGGATAGAAAAATTTATTTAGATAATGCCTCAACAACTTATGTTTCATCAGAGGTTTTAAATGAAATGATGCCATGCTTTAATGCTCTTTATGGCAATGCTGGCTCATTACATAGCTTTGGAAGGTCTGCAATGGCAATAATTGACAAAGCACGTGACAGAGTTAAAGAGGGGATAAATGCAGCAAAAGCAACTGAAATTTATTTCACAAGCGGTGGAACAGAAGCTGATAATATGGCAATTTTGGGTGTTGCACATGCTTATTCAAACAAAGGTAAGCACATCATCACAAGCCAAATTGAACATCATGCAGTTTTAAATGCTTGCAAGGAACTTGAAAAAGAAGGCTTTGAAGTTACTTATCTTCCTGTTGACCAACATGGTCTTGTAAGTTTACCAGACTTACTTGACGCAATAAGAAAAGATACCATTCTTATTTCAATTATGGCTGTTAACAACGAAGTTGGAACAATTCAAAACATCAAAACAATAGCTAAAATTGCTCATGATTATGACATAATTTTCCACACAGATGCAGTGCAAGCGATTGGTCAAATTAAAATCGATGTTCAAGACATGGAAATTGATTTGATGTCAATTTCAGCACATAAAATCCATGGCCCAAAAGGGGTGGGGGCTTTATATGTTAAATCTGGAATAAGATTTGACCCAATCACATTTGGAGGAAATCAAGAAAGAGGCAAACGTTCTGGCACTGAAAACGTTCCTGGAATAGCCGGGCTTGGAAAAGCAGTTGAAATTGCAACAAAAAATTATTTGATAACAAACAAGAAACTTAAAAACATAAGAGATTATTTTCTTGATAAATTGGCTGAAAATGTTGAATATTACCAAATTAATGGCCATATGCATCAAAAATCAAATGCAATTCTCAACATTTCATTCTATGGAATTGAAGGTGAATCACTTTTGATGCTTCTTGATTTAGCCGGCATTTGTGTTTCAACTGGTTCTGCATGCACTTCAAAAGTTTTAGAACCTTCACATGTTCTTAAAGCAATGAAAATACCTGATGACATAGCACAAGGTTCAATTAGATTTTCTTTTGGGACCAACATAAGTAAGGCAGATGTTGATTATGTTGTTGAAGAACTTGCAAAAGCTGTAAATAAACTTAGAGCAATTTCACCAATTCAAGCAGGGAGGATTTAATTATGTATAATAGATTTATTATGGAAAGATTTCAAAATCCAAAAAATGCTGGGGGAATGCATGGAGCAAATGCAATTGGTGAAGTTAAAAACGATGGTTGCACAGATATAACAAGATTATATCTTAAAATTGATGACAATAATATGATTGAAAATGCAAGATTTAAAACCTTTGGCTGTATTACATCAATTGTATCTGCTGATGTGACATGTGACTTAGTTAAAGGAAAATCTATTGATGATATTTTGAAAATCACAAATTTAGATATTTTGAAGATTATGGGAGAAATTCCAGAAAATAAAATCAAATGTTCTATTATGGCAGAAGAATCAATTCGTGCTGCAATTGAAGACTTTTATAAACGCAGAGAAAAAGAAGCTAAAAAAGCGCTTAAAGCATCAAAATATAATGTTGAAGAAGAATAATAAAAAAAGTTATTTTTTGCCATAAAAATAATTTGATAAAATATTAAATAATTAAAAAAGCACATAAACCAATACTATGTGCTTTTTTATATTTCAAATTTTTTGGGGTGGTAGTTTACTTAAAAATTTTCATACATAAAATTATTAATTATGTAATTTATACTGGCTGGTGGTATGGTTTAATTTTATATAATAAATTTTGTTCTAAAATGCGTTCACATACACGGAATAATTAAACTTTTAAAATTTTCCTTGAATTTAACATTATTATACAAAGATGAAAATTTCATAGTAGTATGCATAAATATACATAAATTTAGACTCAAATATTTTTTAAATTTAGTTAAATCTTGTTTTAAACTTACAGAAAGAATAAATAAAATGTTTATAAAAATTATGTCAATCACATTAATAAAAAAGTTAGAAGAAAACATCAATAATATTTAATTATTATGAGCTAAGGTATTATGCGCATAATACCACAATATTTTGTTTAAAATTATGTGATAATACACCATATTTTGAATATCTATTCGCAAAACCTGTCTTTTGCGAATAGATTGTAAACCACTTTTAATCATAATCACCCAATTTTTTACATAAATAAGCCCACATTTTTTATTTAGTTTTAGAGCAAATTTAACCAAAAATCACATGACTTTTGAAGAATTTTTTCTTAATTTACCCTATAAAAATTTCGTATAAAAGCAGCAATTTTTATTTAAAATTTATTGCATAAAATTTACAAAATATAAATAATTATAAATTTATATTTGATCGCCCACTAAATTTGATTGTAAAATGACATGACATCTAGCCCACCCTGCACCCCATTTTTTAAAAAGGAGGTATTTATCCTAGAATTTAAATAAAAGAAAGATAAGTCTTTACTTATCTTTTTTTGTCAATCCAAGATACTCATCTAACTCTGGACTAAATGAATAAAATCTTTCAAAATCTTCATTGTCAAAGTTATAATATTTTGCTCCTGCTTCTTTAACTAAAAGGTCGCCTGGCATATAGTCCCATTTGGTTCGTGCTGGTTCAATAAGAAAATCTATTGTTCCATTTGCAAGTAATGTGTAAACAACTCCGGACGAATCTATTTTAAATTGCTTAGGAGAAACATAACATTGTTTTTCATATTCATATAATTTTTCATTTATATTTCTTATTTTTTCTGTCCATCTTGAAGGACAACTGTTTATGCAATAGAAGGAAGAAGTAAGTTTAATGTCACATTTTCTTTTCAAGCACTTACCATTAAGATATGCACCATGCCCTAACACAGCCACATACATAGAATTGTTGAGTTTTGGTTGATATATAACACTTAATTGCGTTTTCCCCTCGTCGTAAAAAGCAACTTGGATGCTATAAAAGAGTGCATTTCTTATAAAAAATGAAGTTCCATCTATTGGGTCAATTATCCAAGTTCTATTTGTTAAATCTGTCTTAGAACTTGTTTCTTCTGTAAGAAAGTTATCCCATGGAAACTGCTCTTTGATGCAAGAAATTATGTATTTTTCAGTGTTAACATCAATATTCGTCACCAAAGATTTGTCTGCTTTAATTTTAACATCTTTATGTTGATTTAAAATACATTTCTTATAAGCTTCTTTTAAAGTTTTCTGTAATAAATCTAATTCTTTTTTATATTTATAATTTTTATCTACAATCATTTCTTTTTCCTTGATTTGTTTAATTTTTGAATAAATTTTTGTAATTCATTTTTTGTTGGCATTCCTTTTTGTGCTGACTTAATTTGAATCTTATAAGCAGAAGCATATTGTGCATTTTTTACAGCATCCTCAAAAGCATCGCCATTTGCTAAGTTTGCCACAAAATTACCACAAAAGGTGTCCCCTGCGCCTGTTGTGTCAACAACATTTTTAATTTTAACAGCATCAACACATATATTTTTAACACCATCATTAAAAATTAAACCTTTTTGTCCCAGAGTTGTGATAAGTTTATTAGGATATTTTTTAACTATTTCTTCAATATTATCACTGTTAAACACGATTTTTGTTTCTTTTTCATTTGCACAAATATATGATACCTTATCTATAAGTGCAATATTCTTATTGTCCTTAATAGAAATTAAATCTGGTTTTGTTGGGGTTAAAATGGTCTTTATTTTATTTTCATAACAGAACTCTATTAAATTTTTAGTAAAATCATAAGAGGTTTTATTTTGCATAACAACATATTTTGATGATAAAATTACATTTTTAAACTCGTCTATTAAGTTTTTATCAAATAGTGTGATAATTTTTCCAACTCTTTCAATAGAATTATCGCCTTTCGTTATTGTAATTTTCGCCAAGTCATTAACTTCATTTTGAGCAATTTTAGCAAAAACTTCAACATTGTTTTTACTGAAATTATCTTTGACTAACTCACAATATTTGTCATCACCAAGGATGGTAACGATGCAAGTTTTTGCCCCAGCACGTGCAGCATCAACCGCCTGGTTTGCTCCTTTTCCACCAAAATCTATCTCTGTTTTGTTCATGTTGGTGTCATAACAAGTCATATCAATGCTGCAACCACCAACCACACATACATCATACTTTTTCTTCATGCTTTCACCTCAAATAGAAGATTTTCGATTGTTGAGAAAATAGTTTTATCTACTCATCAAATTTTTCATTTAACTTTGCAAAAATTTCTTATAAATTTCATTTACACAAACATTGCAATTATAAAAAGTAAAGCCAATCCAAAGCAGAACACTATCTTACATATATTAATGATTTTATCTTTAAGAACTCTTTTTTTAAATTGTTTATTATAAACAACCAAGTTGTCATCAAATTCTTGTGATGTTATGTTTTTTGTGTTGACCATTTCTGCTTTAAAATATTTAAAATCCTCTTTCAATTGCTCTTTAAAATCTGTTACATAAAAATAAATTAAATGCCCTGCCCAGGACAAAGCTAAAAGGGTAAGCAAACTTAAAACGAAATAAGAAAACCCACCCCAAACTTCAATGAGCAAGGCAAATATAATACAAAGAACAATTATGCATGCACTAATTACATAGATAATATTGTTTTTTTTCATGAAATTTCCTTTTGTGTCTTCATAAATAATCTTATAAAAATTAAAGTAAACATATAAATTACATTATAAATTGACAACTGAAAAGATGTAAAAGATTACAAGGATAACTGTTGCAACAACCCAACCAACAAGCCACCAAACACTTCCACGTTTCATTGTGAAATAGAAGCTGAGCCAAATGCAGACAATGTATGCTAAAACTTCCCCTATACCTTGCATATAGACCATGATGCTTGGGTTTGCAGTTTTGAAGATTAATCTCAAAATCATGGCAATAGCAATTAAGATTATTGCAAAATATGCAAAGCATTGTAAGATTCTGTTTGGTCCCCATTTAACAACTTTTTGACCATTTTCTCCATTTGACTGAGCTTTATTTTCTTTGGTCTTTTTCTTAAACAAAGATTTTTTTTCTTTTTTATTGTCTGTCTCAACAGATTCTACATTTTCATTAACACTATCTTCTGTTTTAATGATGCTTGTGTCATCAATGTTATCTTCACTGTTTGTTTTTTGTGAGATAACAATTTCTTCATTATTTTGACCTGTTTTCTTTTTCAACTTAAACATAATCCACCTCAATAATTTATATGCTTAAAGTTTATTTATTATTTAGCTGTCTCAACAAACCTGCTTTCCCTTATAACATTAACTTTAATTTGCCCAGGATATTGCATTTCATTCTCAATTTTGTTTGCTATATCTTTTGCCATAAACATTGCTTGGTCATCTGTAATTTCTTCTGGCTTAACAATAATACGAACTTCTCTGCCTGCTTGAACAGCAAAAGATTTTTCAACACCATCAAAACTGTTGGCAATTTCTTCAAGTTGTTGCAAACGTTTGATGTAGTTTTCAAAAGAGTCACGCCTTGCACCAGGTCTTGAACTTGAAATGGCATCTGCCACTTGAACAATAACAGCTTCGATTGTTTTAAATTCAACATTAAAGTGATGTGCTTCGATGCAGTGAACAACTTCTTCGTTTTCACCATATTTTCTTGCAAGTTCAACACCAATTTGAACGTGTGTTCCTTCAAGTTCGTGGTCAAGAGCTTTTCCAACATCGTGTAAAAGGCCACCACGTTTAGCAATCTTAACATTTGCCCCCATTTCACTTGCAAGAAGCCCTGCAATAATTGAGGTTTCAATGGAATGTTTCAAAACATTTTGACCGTAACTTGTTCTATATTTCAATCTTCCCAAAACTTTAACAAGTTCAGGATTTAAGTTATAAATGCCAGTCTCATTGCAAGCATCTTCGCCTGCTTGTTTAATTGTTTTGTCAACATCACGTTGCATTTTTTCAACTATTTCTTCAATTCTTGTTGGATGAATTCTTCCATCTGCAATAAGTTTTTCAAGTGAAAGCCTTGCAACTTCTCTTCTTATTGGGTCAAAACCGGAAATTGTGATGCTTTCTGGTGTGTCGTCAACAATAAGTTCTACACCAGTTGCAGCTTCAATAGCACGAATGTTTCTTCCTTCTCTCCCAATAATTCTTCCTTTCATTTCATCATTAGGAAGCGAAACGACTGATATTGTCATTTCACTTGTGGTTTCAGTTGCACATTTTTGCAAAGCTTGTCCAATAATTTCTCTTGCTTTCTTTTCACCATTTTCTTTGGCTTCATCTTCAATTTGTTTAACAATAACAGCAGCTTCTTTTTGTGCTTGATTTTTCATGTTTAATATAAGCAAATCAACTGCTTCTTGTTTACTCATTTTAGCAACTTTTTCAATCTCTTCAAGAGTTTTTGCTTTAAGCTCATCAATTTCCTGTTTGCCCTTTTCGAGATTAGCTTTTAAAGATGCAAGTTCCTTCTTTTCTTCGTCAATTTGTTCATTTCTTTTATCAATAGAAAGTTCTTTTTTCTCAATAAATTCCTCTCTTTGATTTAATCTCTCTTCAAGTTTTGCAACTTCTTGACGTCTTTCTTTGATTTCGGCCTCAACCTCATCTTTAATTTTTTGCACATTTTCCTTACTTTCTAGTTGTGCTTCTTTTTTAATAGTCTTAGCTTCTGCATAAGCATCTTCAATTATTTTTATTGCATTTGATTTATTTTTTTGTATTTTTTTATTGGTTATAAGCTTTAAAACGATTACAGTTACTGCTCCACCAATAATAAAACATGCGATTGCAACAATAGATGCGACAGCAGGAGAGACATTCAATAAAATATCTTCCATATTCGCTTTTCCCCTTTAAGTGTATATTAATTAAAGTAAAACTTTAAATTTAATTCCACAATAATAAGTTTAAACTTTTTTTATTAAATTGTCAAATAAATTATTACCTAAATAAAAAATAAATAACAGGCATTTTGCCATGTTATTTTTTAAATAATTTGGAAATATCAAAATGGTTAAAAAATTTATCAAAAATTATTTTAAAATGTAATTTATTAAATTTTATAATTAGAAAGAAAATCATTCTTAAATTCAGGGAAATATCCCCCTAATATTGCTTCTCTTGACTTTTCCGCAAGGCGAATCAAAAATCTTAAATTATGGATTGAAAGCAGTTCAGCCCCAAGCATTTCACCTGCGTTGATAAGGTGCCTAATATAAGCACGTGTAAAGTGTTTGCAAGCATAACAATCACAATCATCTTCAATTGGTGTAAAATCTTCTTTATATGAGGAATTTTTAATCACCATTTTGCCATATTTTGAAAATGCAGTGCCATTTCTTGCAATTCTTGTTGGAAGAACACAATCCATCATATCAATGCCACGTGCAAAGCCCTCAATTAAGCAATCAGGACTTCCAACACCCATGAGATAACGAGGCATATTTTCTGGCAATTTTGGTTGCATGAAATCTAAAATGTCATACATAACCTCTTTTTCTTCGCCCACAGAAAGCCCGCCGATTGCAATTCCGCAACGAGCATAAGGAATGCAATCTTCAATGCATTTTGCACGCAAATCTTTAAACATGTTACCTTGGATGATTGGAAAAAGCACATGCTCCTTATTGTGGTGTGCTTCATAACACTTTTTTAACCATATTTTGGTTAACTCTCTTGCCTTTTCTGCTTCTTCCCTTGTTACACCTGCTTCTGTGCATTGGTCAAGGGCCATGTTGATATCACTGTCAAGAGCCTCTTGAACTTCCATGCAAAGCTCAGGTGTCATCATAAATTTTTCACCACTTAAATGTGAACGAAATTCAACACCATCAGGTGAAACTTTTCTTAAATCTGAAAGTGAAAAAACTTGAAAACCACCGCTATCAGTAAGTATCGGCTTGTTATAGTCCATAAACTTATGAAGTCCGCCAGCCTCTTTCACAATTTCATGCCCAGGACGCAAAAAAAGGTGATAGGTGTTAGATAAAATTATCTGTGCACCCATTTCATCCAAATCTGTTGGCCTAAGCCCTTTAACTGTTGCTTGTGTTCCAACGGGCATAAAGACAGGTGTTTTAATATCCCCATGTGGAGTGTGAAAAATGCCCGCCCTTGCACCTGTCACAGGGCAAACTTTCTCAATTTCAAAACTAAAATACTTATCTTGCATAATGTTTCCTTTAACTTTATAATTTGTATCTTCTTTTTATCATTAATTAATTTGCATTAAATTTTTAAATAAAAATTTTCCTATTCAATAAACATTGCGTCACCAAAACTGAAAAATCTATACTTACTGTCAACTGCATGTTTATAAAGTTTAAGTGTCTTATCAATATCCCCCACAAAAGCTGACACAAGCATTATCAATGTGCTTTCTGGTAAATGAAAATTAGTGATTAAAGCATCAACAATCTTAAATTTATATGGCGGATAAATGAAAATGCTTGTCTCTTTTTTAACTGGGCATAAGTTGCCAATTTCATCAACAGCACTTTCCAAAACTCTAACGGATGTTGTTCCAACAGCAACAACTCTTCTTCCTTCGATTTTTGCCTTATTTATCTTTTCAGCAACTTCCTTTGTCACCTCAATATGTTCACTGTGCATTTGGTGATTTTTGATATTATCTTCTTTTACAGGTCTAAATGTTCCAAGCCCAACATGTAAAAGGACTTCACAAATTTCTACTCCCATATTTTTCAATTTTTCAAGTAATTCTTTTGTGAAATGTAGCCCAGCAGTTGGTGCGGCACTTGACCCTTCATATTTTGCATAAACCGTTTGATATCTATCAGGGTTCTTTAATTTTTCCTTTATATATGGTGGAAGTGGAACTGAGCCAATTTCCATCAAATGTTCCTCAAAGGTTTTACTTAAAGAATATTCAAACTTAACAACACACGAGCCATAAGTTTCCTTTTTAAGAACAGTGCAAGAAATATTTTCGTTAAAAACAATCTTTGTTCCCTCATCCAATCTTTTAAAAGGTCTGGCAATAACTTCCCATGTTGTTAAATCAATTCGCTTTTGTAAAAGTATTTCAATCTTTGCCCCTGTTTCTTTAAAACCAAACAATCTTGCTGGCAACACTTTTGTGTTATTGATAACAAGTATATCGCCTTTTTTTAGAAAATTAACTATATCTCTAAAATGGCAATCACAAACCTTTTCAGTTTTTCTGTTGTAACATAAAAGCCTTGAAGAATCTCTTGGCTCAACTGGTGTTTGAGCAATTTGTTCTTCTGGCAAATCATAATAATAAGTTGACCTTAACAGTGCCCTATCAACATTTTCTTCTTGCATAATATTCTCCGTTAATTTTTCTTGTTTTGCGATGGCACTTCAAGACCTAAATGTTTATATGCATTTTCAAGAACAACACGCCCTCTTGGAGTTCTTGCAATGAAGCCAAGTTGCAGTAAATATGGCTCATAAACATCTTCAATTGTGCCGGAATCTTCACCAATGGTGGCAGATAATGTGTCAAGTCCAACAGGCCCACCACCAAATTTATATATAATGCTTTCCAAAATCTTTCGATCAATAAAATCAAGTCCAAGTTCGTCAATTTCCATTTTGGCAAGTGCTTGGTCAGCAATTTCCTTGGTTATTTCACCACTTCCCAAAACTTCGGCATAGTCACGCACACGTTTAAGAAGTCTATTTGCAATTCTTGGGGTCCCCCTTGAACGCCTTGCAATGTCCAAGCTTGCACTACTGTCAATGTTAATATTCAAAATATTGGCAGAACGTTCAATAATAACCTGCAAATCTTTATCACTATAAAGTTCCAAACGGCAGATAACTCCAAATCTGTCACGAAGTGGGCTTGTAAGCATACCTGCCTTTGTGGTTGCACCAATAAGTGTGAAAGGTTGAATTTTTAAGCGCATATTTTTTGCGGATGGACCTTTTCCAACAATGAAATCAAGTGCAAAATCTTCCATGGCAGGATACAAAATTTCTTCAACAGTTTTGTTAAGCCTGTGAATTTCATCAATAAAAAGCACGTCATTTTTGTTTAAGTTTGTAAGAATTGCCGCAAGGTCTGCTGCATGTTCGATTGCAGGCCCAGATGTGATTTTAATTTGTGAGCCAAGCTCCTTTGCAATGATATGTGATAAAGTGGTTTTCCCAAGTCCAGGTGGTCCATACAAAAGCACATGGTCAAGAGCATCTTTTCTTGATTTTGCAGCTTGAATATAAACTCTTAAACTTTCCTTAACCTTATCCTGCCCAACATATTGGTCAAGACTTGTTGGACGAAGCGAAGTTTCAATTTCAGCATCTGTCCAATTTTTTGTGCTTGTTATAAATCTATCTTCCATACATACCTCTCACTATATGTTGTGTAGTATTCATGCATACTACAATATATATTGCGTCATAACACAATAATTTATCTTCCAAGTTGTCTCAAAACTTTAAGAATAATTTCCTCTGCTGTTGCTCCATCTCCGGCATTTGAACGAGCAAGACGATAAGCATCATTTTTGTTAACACCCAAGTTAATTAATGTGTCAACTGCATCATTCAAAGCATTTTCATTAACAAAACTATCCAAATTATCTTTATAGTTAAACAAATTATTATCCATACCAGTTGCTGAGATTTTGTCTTTAAGCTCCAAGCAAATTCTTTCAGCAGTTTTTCTTCCAAGTCCTTTAACCTTGGATAAAAGGGTTACATCTTCTCTTGTGATTGCAATCACCAAATCGGAAAGTTTCATTCCTGAAAGCACACTTATTGCCATTTTAGGCCCAACTCCGGAAACAGTTATAAGCTTCATGAAAATTTGTTTTTCTTCTGCTGTTGCAAAGCCATAAAGAGCAACTCCATCTTCCTTAACATGCAAATATGTTAAAACTTTTGTGGTTTCATTCACATTTGGCAAAGCAACCAAAGTGTTATTAGAAATCAAAAGTTCATATCCCACCCCATTAACATCCATAACAAGATAGTTTTCGTATTTTTCTTCAATAGTTCCAACTAAAAATGCAATCATAATTACCTCACATCATATTAAAGTTCAATCTAGGATTAATTTGACTATGGCAAATTGCAACAGCCAAAGCATCAGCTGCATCATCTGGTTTTGGAATGCTTTTAAGTCCAAGAACATTCTTAACCATAAACTGCATCTGCCTTTTTTCAGCATGTCCATTGCCTGTTAAAGCCTGTTTGATTTGAATTGGTGTATATTCAAAAGTCCTACCGCAATATTTTTGACTTGCAAGCACAATCACACCTCTTGCCTGAGCCACTTGAATAACAGTTTTTTGATTCTTAAAATAGAAAAGTTCTTCAATGGCAACCTCATCTGGCTTATAGGTTTCAAAAATAACTCTTAAACTTTCGTCAATATGTTGCAGTCTAATTGGTAATGGGTCCTCTTTGGGAGTTTCAATAACTCCATAATCAACAACTTCATTATCTCTTTCTGTGTCAATAATACCATATCCCACAATGGCATAACCCGGGTCAATTCCTAAAATTCTCATGCTATAAGTTTAGTTTATTTTAAGAAATTTGTCAAATAAAATAAGCGGTATAAACCATCTTTCACAACAACTTTATTATATCCATCCATACATATATATATTTGAATTATAACTCACCTAAGCATAAAATCACTTAATGCAGGAATTACTTCACATTAAGGATGAACAAAAATAAAAAGGGAATTTTATTTCCCCTTTTATTTTATAATTTACCAGATAAATTCATCTTGACAACTTGAACATTTTAATTCACCAGCATGGCAATGTTCACCCAAACTTATGTCATTGTTACCTAGAAATTTGTCAGCATTTGTATAACATTTTGTTATAAATGATGTGTCATTTGAATTTATATTTCCAGCAAAACCGCCAACACTTAGGTCATCATCACTTGTAGAACTATCACTAGCATTATTAATTATACTAATATTACCTTTTGAATAACAAATTGTAATATTATATGAAGAATCAGTATTTTCAATAACACCAGCAAATCCACCAAAATTCATCGGTGTTTCTGTATAAAGATTAGAAATTTCTCCCCCATTTCTTAATAGCAAAGCTTCGTTAACATTATCATCTTTTACATAAGTTCTTAAACTATCCGCTTCTATCACAAAAATTTGATTATTACTTTTATTATTAGTGTTAACAACAACACTGCAATTATAATTTCCAACTCTTGTGAAATTAGAATTATTTGAATATCCAACAACTGCCCCAACATTAGCAAAACCTTCAACATTACCACTCATGATTGTTAAATTTTTTATGGTTGCATTTTCTGTGTAACCAAAAAGTCCAATGTTGTTTAAATTTGATTCGCTGATATTCAAATTATAAATTGAATAATATTGACCATCATAATATCCCTTAAAAGGACTTTGCTCCGTTCCAATAGGAAGCATATTGTTTTGAAGTGTTGTTTTTTCGTTAACTAATGGGTCATCTGGGAAAACAATATCACAGGTTTGTTTAAATCTCTCTCCTTCAAAAGTGTTACCCATGATTGTTGTTTGATAAAGCATCCAATACAAATCGCTATAAGAATCTATTATATAGGTGTTTCCTTGTTTTTCAGGATTAATGATATCAAGATTTTCATCACTTAATGACTCTATTTCCATAGAAAGCATATAGTAAACATCAATATTAATTACATTTGACTCGGCATTATTGGTGATTACTTGAAAGTCAAAAGTTCCAGATTTAGATAGCTGTTCACCATTACAATAAATGCCATAATATGTCATAAATCTGTTAATACCATCATGGTTAATACCATCATACACAATTTGATCTAAATAATTATAAAATTTTTGTATATCTAGATTGATTTTTGAATATGCTTTAACATTTTCAAACGTATACATTTTATAAAGATCTTTTGAAACTGCATTTTTTGAATTATATGTAGGTTCATTGCCAAGAATAGAAACATTATAAGAATTTTCTGAACCTTTAACAGTGTCAATATCTGCAATTCCCATCAAGGTAAATTTATTTTTAGCACTATCATAAGAATCAGCAAAGTAAAGGTTAAAGTTAATATCATAACTTTGTAAACTATAATATGAATAGAAAAGCATTGAATTGTAATTGGTTGCATTACTTTGCATTACTTCGTCATTGCCGTTTACAAGGGCATCAGTATAGTAAGAATAAAGTTGATATTTATCAAAGTAACTTCCTGCATAACCGCTTGTTGAGAATGTATTTGCAAAATCTACAAAAGAATTTTCATCGTCTGCGGACTTTTCAGTTTCATTTGCGAAATAACCAAGATTTGGAGTTTTTGTTACACCACTTAAAACTCCTTTTTTTATTATTTCTTCGCCTGAATCAAGAGTTTCTTTCCAAGTACTAAAATATAAATCTTTTCCCTGCCCGTCTTTTGGTTCTGCATTTGCTGGATTATACCCACTTCCTGCAAATGGATTGGTTTTGTCAAAATTAAATTCATAGAAGAATGTAAGTTTAAATTCAAAACCTTCAACAGAACTTGTGTCAAGTTTAATATATTTATTATCTTTGGATTTATCTTGGTCAGTAATTTGCCCTGCCTTAATAGTTCCATCATCTTCAATTGCAAGATAAAGGTCGTCTCTCTTTGTTGAATCATTAGAATTTATTGGAATTATTGTGTAAGTGGTAATATCGCCAACACTATTTGAAATAGAATTAAAATTATGCTCGCCATTTTTATCTGTTTCATTCCAAATATCTAAATTTCCGCCACTGCTTCCAATATGATAAACACCTTCTGCATCTTCATAAACATCTGCAAAATAGTAATAATAAGACCTATATTCTGCCCCTCTATTTAATGTAGGATTTACACTAAATTCTTCAAAATGGATATTAATAGCTAAACCATCATTTACATTTAAATTTCCATTTTTTGTTCCTAATTCTTCAAATTGGTATAAGTCCAAGGTCAAGTAAATCATACCTTCACTTGGGTTTGGTTGCTTATCACTCTCAAAAGTGATAAAACCATTTTGAGTTGGAATAAAATCATCACTTGAAGATATTTTAAAGTTATCAAATGTAAAACCAGCTGTTCCACCCCAAGCGAAAGATTTGTTATAATCATTCGTTTCATTTGACCCCTTTCTATCAAGAGTTACATTGCCAACATAATGAGAATAATATCCATCAAAGAAATTACTCCCACTATTTTTTAATTGTGCTCCAATTTTGAGCTGAGCACTTTGATTTCCATTTGCACTGAATGAAGTAGTATTCGCCGTGTTACCACTTGTTCCGTATTCTATATTCCTAAAAACAATATCTTCGCCATGACTTTGATAAGCCCGTCCACTATAACCATAATTTACAGTAATAGTCCCCAATCCTGGATTGCCCTCAGTTCCTTCTGTAAAATTATTATTTTCGTCGCTTTCTAACTTATAGTTAATTTTAATACCACTATACTGATAGCGAACAAAAACTGCGGTAAGTGTTGTGCCAGATGTTATCTTATTTGTATTAAATGTGTATGTAATTACTCCACCATTATTTTTAAGATCCTCTGCTTTAATTGACGATGTGCTTACTTCATAATTGAGGTTATCAATAGATACAATGGATGCATCTGCAGAACTGAAAAATTTATCACCAATAAATAAACCAAAAACTTCATAATTTTCATTTGGTTTTAACGAAACAGAAATATTGTATTTTCCAGCAAGCCCACTAATTGTGATACTTTCTTTATTGTTGTTTTCATTGTCTATAAATTCGTTGACATTAGAAGCTTCCGCAGAAACTGCACTGATATAACCACCTTCTGTGCCAATCTCAGTTTCAAAAGAAGAAGGTTCAACATAAAATTGGTTTGCATATTTAACATTAACAGTGTAACTTATTGCATTTCTATCAAAAACCGCAACAATGTTTTGAATACTAGAATTATAGGTTCCACCATCCTCAGTATATAAATAAATATTATCACTTAGAGGATCGCCACTATAATTACCTCTACTATTATATCTATACCATCCTTTAAATGAATATGAACTATTAACCGTCCTTGAACACAAACTCATATTAGTATTTGTTGTTTTAAAGAAATATAAGGTTACAGAACTGTTGGTGGTAACAGAACTTGCTTTTGCTCCATTTCTAAAATATACTGACCCAGCTTCTCCACTCATTGAACTTGTTGTCCCTGAATCGGCAGTTTGGTCATAAACATAAGCATTTCCGCCATCTTTATCTATATTCTTGGTTTGAATGCCAACATTAATATCCTCAAGCCAATAGGAAAGAACTAATTTCCCTTCAATAACATCTTCATCTGTCCCAAAATCAACATAGGACCATGTCCTACTTTTATCAGTTGAGCTATAATCAAAGTTACTTAAATATCTAGTATCAATATCTATATTACTTAATGACGATATTTTGCTATTATTATTTACTGTTCCAGCCTTAGTTGTTCCATAAAGGTTGTTTCCAGTGTAATAACAATTATTGATATTTCCTCTATTCCAGCCAACTATTGAACCAACTCTTTCAGTGCCACCACCTTTAATTTTGCCAACATTAATACAATAAGTAACATTTTGGTCACCATTATCGGATCCACCATAACCAGACTGTCCAACAATACCACCAGTAACAGTGTCACCAGTAGACCTTCCCCCAACATCACCATAGTTAATGCAATGGTCAACATCCGCCCCCTCTTCAAGAGAGCCTACAATACCACCAGTAAATTTAACTGAGCTGCTTATTTTTCCATAATTAATACAATTCGATATTTGACTATCTCGTTTGGCAAAACCAACAAATCCACCAACTTTTTCGGAAACATTTTCTCCTGAACGAGTTATATTGCCCAAATTCATGCAGTTATCTATATCAACATTTCCACCATCTGTAAAGCCAACAAAACCACCCATCCATGTTTCCCAGCCAAAATTAGAAGAATCACATTTGATGTTAATTTTATTAACACAATTTTCAATTTTAACAGTGCCCCCAGTCACC
This sequence comes from uncultured Clostridia bacterium, assembly GCA_944383685.1. Classification (GTDB taxonomy): domain Bacteria; phylum Bacillota; class Clostridia; order Christensenellales; family UBA1242; genus Caccovivens. Next base: position 104,498 of record CALWQM010000015.1, read on the forward strand.
CTGGAAACAAATGCTCCATAAACACCTTCATAAGATGATGAAATATTGCCGTCTAACATCAAATTTTTTATAGTGCAACCATCAGAATGCCCAATTAAACCAATAAATCTTCCAGATTGAAGTCCTAAAAATCCTGTTCCATAATGATAACGTCCTTCATTATCTCTATTTACATCAATTGTCAACCCAGAAATAATATGACCTCTACCATCAATTATTCCTTTAAAATTTCTTATAGGCATCCAATAATGAGCAGAAAGGTCAATATTTTCTTGAATATAGATTGTCCTACCCTCATATGTATTACCCTTTTCAATTGAATTATAAGCAATGCCTGCTAAGTCTTGGGCATTATAAATATAATATCCAACATTTGCATCATAATTTCCACTATCTGTCCAATAGCCTGATGCTTGACTTGAAACTTCATCGTTATCGTCATCAGTTTCACCATTACCTACGTCACCATCTGGCGAGCTTGGACTTTGAGTATTATCCTCATTTTTTTCATCATCACTTGGTGAAGAAGTTGAACCATTTTCACCATTATCAACATTTTCGCTGTCGTCTAAACTTTCATTGTCACTGTCAATGGTATCTTCAACAGAGGTTTGAGGTAAAAGAGCAGCATAATTATATATATTAATTGAACACAAACAAAGTATTGCTGTGAATAAAACACATGCAAATGACATTAAGAATTTTTGATTAAACTTCTTATTTTTCATTTTCATAATATATTTTAACTAATTTTAGAAAAAAATGTCAAATTTTTTACAATATTTTTAATTATTTAATTAAAAAAATTGATTAAATAAAGTATTTAATAATTTATTAATTATAATAATTTTATAAAAATTATTTTTTCATCAATTATTACAGTTATTTAGTTATTATTTAATAAAAATAAAATGAGAATAAAAGTTTCTCATTTTATAAATTATTTATTATATTTATTAAATCTAATTTAAGAAGTATCATTATTTAAGTCAAAAAATCAACAAGAAATCAGTTTTTATTTTTCTTCCAATAACTTTTTTGCATGAGTTATTGCAGTTTGGGAAACTTTTTCATTGCCGTCAATAAGGCCGGCAATTTGATTTATGACTTCATCCCCATCAATACTTGCTGCATTTGAAATTGTTTCACCATTTTTGCTTTCTTTTGTAACTAAGATGAAAGCATCTCCCTTGCTTGCAACAACTGGTGTGTGAGTTATGCAAATAACTTGAATATAGTCAGCAATCTTATTAAGCTTTAAGGCAACTTTTCCAGCTGTTTGCCCACTTATACCTGAATCTATCTCGTCAAAAACCACAGTCGATGTGTTTTCTTTATCAAGCATAATGCTTTTAAATGCCAAAAGTAATCTTGAAAGTTCACCGCCTGACGCAGTTTTAGACAAATCTTTCATTTCTTGACCTTCGTTTGCAGAGAAAACAAATTTAACAGCATCAAAACCTTTTTTCCCAATTTCGCACCTATCAAAGTCAACCTTGAAATTTGTTCCTTTCATTTGAAGGTCGTTGAGTTCTTCCTTAACTTTATCTTCCAAAATGATGGCATTTTTCTTTCTTAAAGCAGAAAGTTTTTCACAAAGTCCTTCCAGCTCTTTCAAGCAGTTTTCTTTTTTCTTATTTAACTTTTCCAAAGCAAATTCACTGTTTTCTAAATCGTCTAATCTCTTTTTTGCATTTGCACAAAATTCAAGGATTGCATCAATGCTTTTACCATATTTACGCTTTAAATTTTTAATTAAATCCAATCTTGCGTCAATTCTTTCAAGTTCAGTTGGGTCAAAATCTGTGCTTCTTAAAACATTTTCCAACACATCAACAATATCTTTAATTTCATAATAGGCACTTGTCAGCCTCTCTTGGCAATTTGCAAGCTCTTGAAATTCTAAAAGGGAATTAAGTTCTTTTTTGGCATCATAAATGTTGTTCGTAACTGATTCAGTGTTTTGGTCAAGTTTTTGCAAAGCAAACTCAACTTTTTCAACAATATTTTCAGCTGATGAAATAAACTTGAACCTTTCATTTAACTCTTCCTCTTCGCCAGAAACCAAATTTGCATTATCAATTTCATCAATTTGAAATTGTAAAATCTCTTTTAAGCGGTTTCTTTCAGCATCATCTCCACCAAGGTTTTTAATTTCCTTGTTGATTTCAGCAAGTTCGTCGCATTTGCCTTCAATTTGATTTAAATATGAATACGCGTCATTTCCAATAAACTTATCCAAAATAGACAAATGATTATTCACATTAATAAGCCCCACATTGTCATGCTGGCCACAAAAATCCATCAACTTTTCGGTGATTTCTTTAAAGGTTTTAAGCACAACCACACAGCCATTAACTCTTATAACGCTTTTTCCGTCACTGTTCAGCGTTCTTGACAAAACAAGTTCACCATCAAAATCAATTCCAAGGTCGTTTAAAACATTGACAACATTTTGGCTTACATCATCAAAAACAGCATCAACACGCATAAGGTTCTCATTAGTTCTTAAAAGTGTTTTATCAGCCTTTGCGCCAAGCACAAAACTTAGTGCATCAATCAAAATGCTTTTACCAGCGCCAGATTGCCCTAAAATGACATTAAAGCCTTTTTTAAAATTAACTTCACATTTTTTTATTAAAGCTAAGTTTGAAATAAAAAGAGAAGAAAGCATAACTCCCTCCTTAATTTAAAATATTATTTAAAGTAACAACAGCCTCACTTGAAAGAGCAGTTGAAGGAAACACCAAAAGCACAGTGTCATCACCATAAGTTGTACCCATAAGGTCAATGAGGTTTAACTTATCAATAAAAGATGCAACACTTCCGCCCATGCCTTTAATGGTTTTGATAACAGCAAGGTTTAAAGCATTTTTCACAGAAATAACCGATTCTTTAAAAATGGTTATGTATTTACTTGAAACAGCCTGTTGCTCAGTGCCCAAAATGGCATACTTATATTTGCCAGTTGAGGACAAAATTTTTGTAAGCCCAAGCTCTTTAATATCACGAGAAATTGTTGCTTGCGTGATATCAAAATTGGCATTTTTAAGCTCTTTTGCAAGCTCATCCTGCGTTTCAATCTCTTTAATTGAGATAAGTTCAAGTATTTTTGATTGTCTTGCACTTCTTGCCATAACAACACTCCTTAAAGCCTAAACGCCCCTAAAATACGCACTTGTGGGCCTTTATGCATAATTATGAATTTATAAAAATTCATTGATTTTTCATTATTATACAATAAAATTAATAAATATGCAAGTGAATTTATGCATATTTATTCATTAATTTTTTATAAATATTTTAATGATTGAAAGATTATAAATTATGAAAAGAATAAAAATAACCAAATATACAAAAGTAGCACGTGGTAAATACTAAAACTACGCTTAAAACAGAGTGTGATAATCTCATAAATTTGATAATCAAAAGAGAACTTATAATAAAAAAATTAAATTAGAATATATAATTTAAAAAACTTGAAAGGTGTAAACTGCCCCCTCCTTACTCAAAAGATGCAAAAATGCATTTTAACAGAAAAGATTTATAATGCTTGCTTTTAATATAAAAACACTTATAACCAAAATTTACGATGACATCTCGTAGATTTTTTATTTGTCTTTTAATGTTATTCTCTTGTTAAAACAATTTCCTCCTGGTTACTTAATGCAACATCCACAAGGTTTTCGATATTCAAAAACTTCTCTTGATATTCAGCCTTTTTGATGGTTGGCTTAATAACAGGATATTTTGGCAAAAACACTGTGCAACAATCTTCATAAGGCAAAATTGATGTTTCAAAAGTTCCAATCTTTTCAGCAACTTCAACAATATCTTCCTTATCAAAAGCAATAACTGGCCTAAACACAGGAAGTGAAACAACTGAATTTGTGACATTGATGCTTTGCATAGTTTGGCTTGCAACCTGCCCAAGGCTCTCCCCTGTTATAATCGCCCCAAGGTCATTTTGATTACAAATTTTTTCTGCAATGCGCATCATTATTCTTCTCATGATTGTTATCATATACTCTGAGTCACAATTCATGTGAATTTGCTCCTGAATTTTGGTGAAAGAAACAATATGCAGTTTAATTTCGTCACAATACTCACAAAGTTCTTTGGCAAGAGTGATAACCTTTTCTTTTGCCTGTTCACTTGTGTAAGGATATGAATGGAAATGAACAGCCTCAATCTTTAAACCACGCTTTGCCATAAGATATCCTGCAACAGGACTGTCAATTCCGCCTGAAAGTAACAATAATGCTTTCCCCGCTGAACCAAGAGGAAGCCCGCCAGCACATTTTATGGTTTCATAGTAAACATAGGCAAGGTCATTAAATCTAACCTCAACATTCACATGATATTTTGGATTATGTAAATCAACTTCTGCTTCTTTGTTGTTTTCAAGAATAACCGCCCCAAGTTCTCTTTCAAGTTCCATGGAAGAAAGAGGAAATTTTTTATCAGCACGCTTAGCATTAACCCTAAATGTCCCTGAAATTTTTATTGTTGAAACAAAATTAAATATTTCGTCTTTATCAGCTTTAAGTTCTGTTGCCTTGGAAACACCAATAAGTCCAAAAACGGTGGTAAGCCTTTTTACAATCATGTCTTCTTCAAACTCATCATAATCACTTATCACAATTCTTCCCATAGGAAAAGCGAGCTTAAAACTAAAATCAGCAAGTTTTTTTCTTATATTTCCAACAAGCAAATTTTCAAAATCTTTTTTGTTTTTTCCTTTTAAAAAAAGCTCTCCAAATTTTAACAATAAAACCTTTTTCATTAGCTCACCCTTTTCTTAATATCATTGTAAACTTCAATAATCGTTTTTCCCGCCTTTTCAATCTCTTCACTTGTCATATATGCATTAAAGCTTATTCTGCAACTTGAAATAATTTCGTCCTTGTCAATTCCAATTTCTTGCAAAATTCTGTTCCCTGCCTTTTTTGCAGAACAAGCACTTCCAAGCCCAACAATCACACCCTTTTCTTCAAGAGCATGAAGCATAGTTTCCCCTTTAACACCATCAAAAACTAAAACTTCAATATATGGCGAACCATTAAAGTCCAAAACTTTTATCCCCTGAACACCAGAAAGGATTTTATTAAGTTGTTGCTTCAACTCCAAAACATGTTCAAAATTTTTCTTCACATCAATTTTCTCAACAGCAGTTCTCATTGCCATAATGCCTGGAACATTTTCCGTGCCAGAACGAAGCCCATATTCTTGACCACCACCGTCAACAATGTTTTTAATATAATTTAACTTTCTAACATAAAGCCCGCCAACACCTTTTGGGCCATGGAATTTATGAGCACTAAAAGTTAACATATCAATTTTAAGCGCTTCAACTGAAAAAGGAATTTTCATAAAGCCTTGCACAGCATCAACATGAAGAAGGGCATTTGAGGCAAGCCTATCTCTTAAAGAAGAAATCGCCTTAATTTCATTGATAGCACCAGTTTCATTGCTAACCAACATACAACTTATAAGTTTAACATTTTTATTTAATTTACTTTCAAGGTCAGCAAGGTCAATTTTACCATTTTTACCCAATTTGCAAAACTTAACATTCTTGCCTTCAAGCCCTAAATTTTTTGCCACATTAAAAACGGATGGATGTTCTCCATTTGAAAAGATATATTCAAAATTACCATTTCTAGCAGCACCTTTAATTGCCAAATTGTTGCTTTCTGTTGCGCCGCCTGTGAAAATTATTGTCCCCTCAACTGCACCCAGTTTTTTAAGCAAAAACTTTCTTGTGTCTTCAAGCTTTGCATGAACAAAAGCACTTTGCCTTGAAACAGCAGATGGATTATAAAATTCTTCGCATGCAAAATGAGAATATGTTTCCACACATTCTCTAAACATTTTTGTTGTTCCAGCATTATCAAGAAAAATCATATTCCTTCCTTTATCTTGTGCAAAAATCAAAATTAAACACGAAGTTTTGCATGATATCTAAATTCAAGACTCTTTAAAATCTTATTGATAACAGCATTGATTTCTTCTGTTGTTAAAGTTTTATCTTCACTCATAAGTCTAATTTTATATGCCAAACTCTTTTTGTTTTCTCCAAGTTGAGCACTGCGATAAACGTCAAAAAGTTCAACACTTTCAAACACCTTCCCACAAGCAGATTTGATTGCATGGGTAAGGTCACCATTTGTCACACTTTCGTCCACAACAACTGCAATATCTCTTTCAACTGCTGGGAATTTTGAAATCTCTTTAACAGCAAATTTCTTCTCTGGAAGACTTGCAAGATAGTCTGTGTCAAGTTCAGCATAGTAAACATCATGTGATATATCATAGTTCTTCAAAACTTTCTTATGAATTTTTCCAAAATAACCAATCTTTTTGCCATCTTTTGTGATTATGTCTGCACTCACACCGCTATGAAGATATGGCTCAGTTGACCTAACAAGACTATACTCCACAGAAGTTGTTAATAGAAGATTTTCAAGCAAATTTTTAAGTTGGAAGAAATCATACCCATCTTCACATACTGCAACAGATAATCTGTTATTCTCAACTGGCAATTCTTTAAGTGGAAGTTCTTTTGGAAGATAAACTCTACCACTTTCAAAAAATCTCAAATCTTTATTTCCAACTGAAAGGTTAAATTTGATGTCAAGCATTAATGCATGCGCCATAACTGTTCTTACTGTTGACAATTCTTCGCTAATAGGATTAGCAATTCTTATAACATTTTTTCTTTCATCATCAATTAAAAGTTTTTCACAAGCAGAGGCGGAATACAAAGAATAATTCAAAGTTTCATAGAAACCATTTTCAACAAGTTGACTCTTTAAATTATTTTCCAAAACAAGTCTTGGCTCATAAGCCCCAACAGTTACTGATGAATTTTCAAAAGCAACACCATCAACATTGTTATAAACGTCATAGCCATAAATTCTTATAAGTTCTTCTGCCAAATCGTTTTCACATTCAAGGTCTTCCCTGTAAAGTGGTAAAACGCAGGTCAAATTGTCCCCTGATAAAGTTGATTTAACTCCAAGGCTATTCAAAATTTGAAGCACTCTTTCTCTATCAATAACAACACCCAAAATTTTGTCTATCTTTGACATTGATGCATGAATTATTCTTTCTTTAACATCTTTAACTTTGCAAGTGTCAATAATTCCACTCACAATTTTTCCGCAATTAAGTTTTGTGACAAGATTTAATGCTCTTTTAATGGCATTTACAGGAGTTGGAAGATAAACACCTTTTGAATAACGAAGTGAAGAATCTGTCATAACCCCAATTTTTCTGCTTGTCAAACGAATGCTTTTAAGGTCGAACACTGCACATTCAAAAACTGTTCTTTTGGTTTCTTTTTGAACACATGAATTTGTGCCACCAATTACCCCGGCAATAACAACAGGTTTAACACTGTCTGCAATCACCATATCGTTTTCGTCAAGTTTATATGTGTTACCATTTAACACGGCAATTTCTTCACCTTTCTTTGCCTGACGAACAACAATTTTCTTACCCTCCAAATTGTCATAGTCAAAAGCATGCATTGGCTGCCCTTGTTCAATGAGAACATAGTTTGTTATATCAACAATTGTGTTAATTGGTTTAATACCAACGGCATTTAATCTTGCTCTCATCCAAAGTGGAGAACGAGTAAGTTTCAAATCTTCAACATAAGCTGCCATATATCTTGGGCATCTATCAGTTTTAACTTCAACATTGATGTAATTTTTAACATCGCCACCTATGGTTTTAAAATCGTAATCAACATCTTTAAAAGGTTTATTATAAATTGCACAAACCTCCCTTGCAATTCCAATAACACTGTTACAATCTGGTCTGTTTGGAGTGACACTGACATCAAAAACAACATCATTAAGCATTAAAGCATCTTCAATTTTTGCACCAATTTTCATGTCATTTGGCAAAATTAAAATGCCATTAACACCGCCACCTTCAATGTAATTTTCATCAATGCCAATTTCTTCACCAGAACAGAACATTCCTTCACTTCTAACCCCACGGAAATTGGTAGGTTTAATTTTCACACCATTCACAAGGTCTGCTCCGTCAAGGGAAACAGGCACAACAGCACCCTCAAAAACGTTGGTTGCAGAAGTAATAATTTGAACTTTTTTATCTCCAACATCAACTTGGCAAATTTGCAATTTGTCTGCTTCTGGATGCTTTTCAATTTTGGTTATCTTTCCAACAAAAACATCATGCAAATGTTCATTTTGATAAATAACTTCCTCAACCTCAAATCCAGAAACTGAAAGTTTGGCTGCAAGGTCGTTTGCAGGAATATCAATATCAACAAAATCTTTAAGCCAATTATAAGAAATTTTCATAATTTTTTCCTAACCTTTTAAATCATATTTTTTCAACAATCTTTTACTATTTCTATAATTTTTTGATTACCATCAATTATAATTCTTATATCATACTACACAATATATAGTGTATTATGCATTGCATATCACCACATATTAACGCATTTGTTTCAAAAATCTTAAATCGTTTCTATAAAGATATTTAATGTTTGGTATTTTGTTTGTAACCATAACACTTCTATCTATGCCTGGGCCAAACGCAAAGCCGGAATATTTTTTGCTGTCAATTCCAGACATTTCCAAAACTTTTGGATTAACAACCCCAGCACCAAACACTTCACTGAACCCTGAACCCTTGCAAAGCGAGCAACCTTTACCACCACACATTTGGCAAGTTGCATCAATTTCAATAGATGGTTCTGTGAATGGGAAATATGATGGTCTAACTCTCATTTTCACATCTTCGCCAAACAATTTTTTAAGAATGACATCAATCATTTTCATCAAATCTTTAAGCCCAATATTTTCGTCCACAACAAGTGCTTCAAATTGGTTGAAAATTGGAGAGTGAGAACTGTCATCATCATTTCTATAAACCCTGCCAGGACAAACAATCTTGAATGGTGGTTTCATTTTTTCCATTGCGTGAACTTGCATGTTTGAAGTTTGTGTTCTTAAAACTATGTTGTCAGTGATATATAAAGAGTCTTGCATATCTCTTGCTGGATGGTTTTTAGGGACATTCAAAGCCTCAAAGTTATAGTAATCTGTGTCAATTTCAGGTCCTTGAATAACAGTGAAACCCATTGCCACGCAGATATCCATAAACTTATTATTAAATTTTGTGAGAGGATGCAACGCACCCTTTTTAACACCAACACCTGGCATGGTGATGTCAACTTTTTCTTTTTCCATTTCAATTTCAAGTTGTCTTTCTTCAAGAGCTGCAAGCTTATCACTTAAAGCTTTTTCAAGCTTTTCACGAACAACATTTGCAAGCATTCCAACATTTTTCCTTTCTTCTGCTGGAATTTCTTTCATGTTTCTTAAAATTGCAGTAAGTTCACCTTGCTTACCCAAAAACCTAACCCTAACATCATCAAGTGCTTTAAGGTCGACACATTTTTCAATTTGTTCTAAACCATTTTTTAAGATTAAATCAAGTTTTTCTTTCATACCTCTCTCCTTAAAAAAATAAAATCGCCCTAAAATATTAGGACGATTAAAATAAACCGTGGTACCACCTAACTTCATGCTTTAAACAAGCACCTTAATTAAAGTAATTACGCCTACTTTGCGACAAACCCTACGCAAAATTTGTTTAACCAAATTTCTTCAAGTCTGCAACTAGAAAGTGAATTCATCACACCATTTCTACCCCTTTTCAGCAACCGAGGCTCTCTGTAAGAAATTAAATATGATTACTGGTCTTTCATCATCGTTTTTATAGTTCAAATTATAATATTTTATTTACCCTTTGTCAAGCATTTAAACACATTTAATTTTTATTTTACATCATGCATTATTTATGGTAAAATAGCAACATGAAATATTTTGAAATTAAAGTCGCGGGCTTAAAAAAAGAAGAAAAATTATATACCTTTTTAAAACAAAATGGGTTTTCCGAGCATTATCTTAAACAATTAAGAAACACAAAGGATGCCATAAAAATAAATTATAGAACCGAAAATATTAATGTTGTAATAAATAATGATGACATCATTCAAATTGCCTCAAACCCATTTAAGGCAACTGAAATTGAACTTATTAATAAACCTCTTGATATTGTTTATGAAGACGACTATTTTTTGCTTGTCAATAAACCACCAATGCTGGCGACAATGCCTTCACGTTCTCATTATAAAGACAACCTTGCTGGTATGGTCTGCAATTACATGAAAGATAAAGACGAAAATTACACTTTAAGAGTGTTCAACCGCCTGGACCGCGAAGCATGCGGACTGATATTAATATCCAAAAATGCTGTTGTTCATCAAAAAGTGAAAGATATTGAAAAAGAATATTATGCAATTTGCCATGGAACAATTAAGAAAAAAATCACTGTGAAAGAACCAATTTTAACAATTGTTAACAATGGCATAAACGAAATGAAAAGGGTTTGTTCCCCGCTTGGACAGAGTGCCGAAACCACCTTTATACCAATTAAAAACTTTAATAACAAAACCCTTTTAAAGGTCAAAATATTTAAAGGCAGAACTCATCAAATTCGCCTGCATGCCTCCCATATTTCTCACCCTCTTATTGGCGATAAATTATATGGAATACCGGACGATTTCTATCACACATATCTTTGTCTAAAAAAGATAAATTTTCACTTTGACATAACAAATCAAGACTATTCTTTTGAAATCAATCTTCCACCTGAATTTGAAAAGGTTTTAAAAAATTCTTAAATTGCACCAACCAAAAAAATAAAAAACAAAATATTAATACTCTATAATTCAACTATAAAAACAAAAAAGACTTTCTTTTGAAAGTCTTTTTGTTTGGGAACTATTTACTTCTTTTAGAAGCCCCTTTGCAAGATTTTGAACCTTTTGCTTCCTTAGCAGATTCAGCATTTCTTGCACTAGAACTAGATGACTTAACAGATTTTGCTTCTTTTCCTGCTTCCATGTTAGAGCAGTTTGAGCAACCCTTACAAGCCTTCTCTTTCTTTTTACCGAACATAGTTTACCTCCCATTTTTCAAGGATGTTCTCCTTGTTAAATATATTGTTGTTAAAAATAACAAATTTATACATATAAAATAAATTTATTTAATGCATAAAATACATGACAACAAAAGTTAATTTATTGGGATAAAGTAAACTGAAATAAAAAATGATTTAATTTTCAAATAATTTAGTTTTGATATACATAATTTGCTTAAAACATGTTACTATTCGCTGTCCTTTTTAAGGCAAAAACCAAACAAAAAAGCCTTAGTTCTCCTAAGGCTTTAATATTATTTACCTTCTTTCTTACCCTTTTTGGTGTCTTTCTTAGGCTTATTTGCCTCTTCAACAAGGTCATAATACTCGTCAAAAATTTTAACAGCAATTGCTTCATCTGGTTCAACTCTAAGCATGCTTGGTTTAACAGTTTCATCAACAAAGAAAACAATTGCCTCATCATCAGCAATATTTTCAATTTTGTCAATAGGTTTTAAAATAACATAAACCTTTTCGTTATAAGGAATAACAGCAACTTGTTCAAAAGATAATCTGTTTCCTTTATCATCTTCCAAAATGATTGGTTCAGTGTTATTTTCATCAAGAATAACATCTAAGATATCAAATTGGCTAATTTCCTTGTCAACTTCGTTTGAAAGTTCTTCGATTTTTTGAATTTTTTTCTTATCCATAATTTTCCCCTTTTATTTTCTTTCATCAAGATAGTTTTGCAAGATTATTTGAGCAGAAACCTTATCCAAAAGTTCTTTGCGTTTTTCCCAACTAAGTTTAGCTTCTTTTAAATACTCCTCTGCCTCAAAAGATGTGTATCTTTCATCTTGATAAAAAACTTTAATTTGTGAATACTCAAAAAGTGCTTGTCCAAAGTTTTGAACATATTTTGACATTTCACTTTCAGTGCCATCTGCATTGAGTGGTAAGCCAATCACAATGAAGCCAACATCTTTTTCTTTTGCAAGGTTTGTTAAGAATTTTATATCTTCTTCCTGCCCTTTACATTTATAAACCCTGTCAGCATTTGCGATTGTGCAAGTTAAATCGGAAAATGCGATTCCAATTCTTGCCTTACCATAATCAAGCCCCATATATCTTTTATATTGCATATATCACCATTATCATTTTAATTTAATTCTAACAAATTGTCAAACAATTTAGCATATTTTTAAAGATTTTATTTGCAGTCAAACAAAGTTTTGCCTTCGCCAACATTAACAGTGAGAGGAACCTTAAAAGCTTTAACATTTTCCATGCAACTTTTAACAATTTTCTCCACCTTTTCAAGTTCTTCCTTTTTAACATCAATAACAAGTTCGTCATGCACCTGCAAAATGATATGACTCTCAAGCCCTTTTAACTCCCGAAAAGTGGAAATCATGGCAAGTTTAATAATGTCCGACGCTGTGCCTTGAAGTGGCATATTCATTGCCACACGTTCGCCAAATTTTCTTACATTATAGTTTGAAGACGAAAGTTCTGGAATCATTCTAATTCTTCCAAAAACGGTTTTTGCATAACCATTTTCCTTGGCAAACTCAATGTTTTTATCCATATACTCTTTAATTTTTGGATAACGAGTGAAATAACTGTCTATATATGCTTTTGCTTTCATTCTTGACGTTTTAATGTTTTGCGAAAGCCCATAATCACTTATGCCATAAACAATGCCAAAATTAACCGCTTTTGCATCCCTACGCATACTTGCTGAAACCTTATCAATAGGAACATTGAAAATTTCACTTGCTGTTTTTGTGTGAATGTCAATTCCATGCTGATAGGACTCAATCATAGAATCTTCTTCTGCCAAGTTTGCAAGAAGCCTTAACTCAATTTGGTTATAGTCCGCTGAAACAATCAACCCATCTTCAAACTTAGAAATGAAAATCTTTCTTAAATTTTTTCCTTCTTCGTCACGAGTTGGAATGTTTTGCATGTTTGGTTCGCTACTTGAAAGCCTACCAGTGTTGGTCAAGGTTTGGTTGAAAATTGTGTGAATAACATTGCCCTTGGTTTTGCAAATCTGCTTATAAACATTGATATATGTGCTTTTAAGTTTATAAACTTTTCTGTAATGAATAATCAAATTAACAATCTCATGGTCAAATCTAAGTTCGTCCAAAATGGCAAAGTTGGTTGACCTTTTTGCATTGTTATAAGGCACAATTTTCAGTTTGTCAAACAAAATTGAAGCAACCTGCTTTGGCGAATTAATGTTAAACTCCTCCCCTGCAAGTGAATAGATTTGTTGTTCAAGTTCGCTTATTTCAGCGGAAATCTTTTCATCAATTTCATCAAGCCCTGTTTCGTCAATCTTAAAGCCTTTTTCTTCCATGTCAGCCAAAACTTCAACAAGCGGAATTTCAATTTTGTTATAAACAAAATCAACACCTTTTTCAACCATCATGCTTTCATAATTCTTTTTGTCGTCAAAATAGTCTGCAATATTCTTGGAAAGTTCATTGCTGACAGAAGTGAAACAAACATATCTTGCAATTTCAAGGTCAAAAAAGTTTCTAAGATTAATTGAAAGCCTGTGCAAAATTTTCATATCTTCTTTTGAAGATTTTGTGATTTTTAAGATATTTTCATTTTCAAAAACATCCTTTAATTTTCCTAAAACTTCGTTAAAGTCAATAAAGGAAGAAAATAAGTCAGGGTCTTTCTTTAAGAAATAAACTTTTTTATTTGAAACAGCAAATTCAAGTTCTTTTATGTTGAACGCAAACTCATTTCTTATTTCACTTTTCATTCTGTCAACAATGTCAAGATTATCAATAAGGATTCTTTCAGCACGATTTTCTTCTTTCTTTGGTTCTTTAAAAAGTTCTTCTTTCTTAGAAAAAGAATTAAAGTTCCAATATTCAAAAAATTCTCTAACTTCATTATTGAATGGAAAATCATAAGTGCAGGACTCAATGTCATATTCAAACTCACAATCGGTTTTGATTGTTGCAAGTGTCTTTGAAAGATATGCCTTATCTTTGTCGTTTTCAAGTTTTTCTTTCAGCTTTCCACTTATCTCACCAATATGCTCATACACGCCATCAAGTGCGCCATACTTTTGAAGCAAGGAAAGCGCCGTCTTTTCACCAACTCCTGCCACCCCTGGGATATTGTCGGACGAATCGCCCATAAGTGCTTTAAGTTCAATTATTCCGCTTGGAGCAAAACCATATTTTTCCTTAATGGCCTTCTCATCCATAATATCAAGTTCTGTGATACCCTTTTTTGTTAGCCAAACAGTGGTGTTGTCATCCACAAGTTGCAGCAAATCTCTGTCCCCAGAAAGCAAAATGTTTTCGTTTTTGGAATGTTTGCTGAGTGTTCCAATAATATCGTCAGCTTCAATTCCATCTTGTTCAAAAACTTTAATACCCATTTTCAAAAGCATTTCTTTGATAAAAGGAAATTGTTTGGATAAATCAAGAGGAGTTTCCTTTCTTGTCCCCTTATAGCCCTTATATATATCAGTTCTAAAAGTGTGCCTTGAATGGTCAAAAGCAACAGCAATATAGTCTGGTTTTTGTTCCAAAATAAGTTTAATTAAAATGTTTGCAAACCCAAAAATAGCGCCAGATGGTTGGGCTTTTATGTTAGATAAATAAGGCATTGCATAAAATGCCCTATTTGCAAGACTGTTACCGTCAACAATTAAAAATTTTTTCATTAAATATCCTTTTGTATCGTGGTTTATTAGTTTTCTACATCAAAAGTGGAGTGATTTGAGCAAACCAACTATAAATAAACTCTGGGCATGCCATAACAATAATGTAAATCACAATGGCAACAATAAGAAGTATAAAGAAAACAACTTTAAGTGGACTTCCTGCAAAATTGACAAGTGCAAAACAGAAAATAATTGCCACTCCGCCAAAGTTAACAATGGCTCTAAACCAAGGCTCAAAACCGCCCATATCTGGGTTCCATTCTGGCACAGCCTCCATAACAACATTAACAATCAAAAAGCCAATGTAGATAATTGAGAGAACAGAAAGAACAGTGTAAAGAATTTTTTTCATATTTCCTCCAATAAAAAGATTTTATCATAAATATATTTTAAAAACAAGGAATTAAAGCATTTTGCACATTTTATTATTATTAATTTTAAATAAAATATATCCTGTTGCAATGAAAAAATTTATAATAAGGTTTTCATTATTTATAAAAACAATTTAATCTTCTAAACCACAAAGATAATCTGCTGAAACCTTAAAAAATTTTGCCAAAATAACAATTTCATCCAAATTAGGTAGCCTTTCGCCCCTTTCACATCGACTTAAACTATCCTTATTTATGTTTGTTTTTAAAGATAATTGTCTTAGAGTTAAATTCTCTTCTAAACGCAATTCTTTTAATCTTTCTCCAAAAACACTCATTTTTATCTCCTTAAATTATTTTACATCAAATAGCTATAAAATGCTTGACTGTATCTATTTAGATACAATATAATGTATCAAAATTGATATTTGAAAGGAGTAAAATTATGAAAAAATCTAAAAAGCCAAATAATATTGAAGATAGTTACTCAATAAATGCTGACCTGATTTTGAAAACTTTAAAAGCAAAAA
Source organism: uncultured Clostridia bacterium (assembly GCA_944383685.1). Taxonomy (GTDB): domain Bacteria; phylum Bacillota; class Clostridia; order Christensenellales; family UBA1242; genus Caccovivens. The sequence continues at coordinate 120,079 of CALWQM010000015.1, forward strand.
ATTATACTGTTGAAAGTTTTGCAAAATTTGCTTGTATTCCCCTTGATGATTTTCAAAAAATTTTAAATAACAACAAACATCTTCCGCTTTGGTATTTGGTGAAAATATCAAGGCTTTTAAACATAAATTATGAAAACCTTTTCATTACAAGAAAATAAAAGTTTTTACATGATTTTATAAATAAAAAATAACCGCAAAACGCGGTTATCTTTTTACTTTTCACCAATATCATCTTTTATTTTATCACTTTCTTCACTTAAATTTTCTTCATTTGCATTTATGTTTGTGTTTTCACTTACCTTGTTTTCATTGTTTTCTAAACAAACATTGTCAACATTTTCACTTACCTTATTTTCATCATCCCCCACATTTTCGCTTGATTCTTCTGTTTGATCTGTTACGTCATTGTTGTTGCCATTTTCCTCTTTTGAGCCATCATCTTTTGTGACAAGCCCAAACACCACTAAAAGCCCAGCAACCGACATCACACAACTTTCAACAATTTCATTTTCAATTTCAAAGCCAAAAATTTTTCCAAGGCAGTTCAAAAAAACAATTAAAGCACCAGAAAAGGACAGCCAGAAACTGTAATGTTTCATTCTTTCAAATAGATTCTTCATATTCGTCCCCGTCCTTCAAATATTCTTTAATATCAATAATTTCCTGCTTGATGTCATCAAGAGCAAGAAGGCTTGCTGTTAAATTTTCAATTGTTTGCTGATATTTTTCTTCTCGTTTAGAGGAATCTTTAATTTGGAACAGGAAAAGCCAAACAAACAAAACGGCAAAAATTCCATTGCTTACAATCGTGCTTAGAATTTCATTCCAAATTTCCATGATTTTTCTCCAATTTAACATCCTCTTTTAAACTTAAAATTTTATCGACCATGATATTCTCCCCTTTTAAGTAAAAAAGTTTTTTTGTGTAAAAATTTATATAATTTCTGCAAATCAACTTCATGAAATAACATCAAAAACAATCATAGGTTTTGAAATGTGGCTTTCAGCTTCATCTGTTTTAAAAACAATTTGAAAATTTTTTCCAACAACATTGGCGCATATCCTTTGCTCATAGTCTTTACCTTCAAAAGAATAGGTCTTACTTTCATCATTTGAAATTATTTCCACTTCACAAGGGTTTGTTGTTGTTAAAATGATTTCTTTAATTCTTTTTTCCTTGCCTTTATAACCAAAATCTGTGTTAAATGATTTCCAAACTTTGTTTGTGACAGTGTTAAATATTTTTCCATTATGTGTAAGTTCACCAATATGTCCGCAGTTGCTTCCGTTAAAACATGCCACCACTTTGCTGAAAAATGGAATGTCAACAGCAATGATTTTTTTAATATCCACTCCTCTAAGCATTTCCACCTTTCCAGTTTCAATGTCAATTTCAAAGAGGACATTATTTTTGAAGTTCTGCTCAGTTTCACACCCCAAAGTTAAATCATCATCAAACTTACAACGTGTTGCAAGGTAATATTTTCCGTCACAACAACAAGATGTGCAGTTTGTGTTATCCAAATTTTTGAAATAACTGTCATATTCCTCGCAAATTTTGTTCACAGATGTTCCATTGAAAGTGTGAAGTCCGTCACGGGACATAAAGTAAACTTTATCACCACAAACACAAATTGAATTTTCATATATTTTTGAAGAAGAAGTGTAATAATGAGTGAAAGAAAAGTCATCTTTGGTTGAATACTCGGAAATTCTTGTTATGCCATATTCTCGAAATAAATAAACATAATCGTTAAATGCCACAAGTTTGTTAAATGAGCCTCTTTGGTCAAGAAACTCAATAACTGAATTGTCATCCTCCTCATACTCAATCAAATTTAAGTTAGATTGATAAATAAGTTCGTTTCTATTGGTGTTGGTGATACCAAAAAACTTGTCATAATGCACAACACAAGAAAGAAGTGTTGGAACATTACTGCACACAACAGTGTTATAAGCTGACGAATAAACCATCCCCGCATCAACAAAATACAATATGCAGTCAAAGTCTTGAAGCCTGTATGGACAAGATGAAACAAGTCCTGTCAGCTGAACATCACTTTTTGCAATTGGGAAGCCAAGTTCGTCAATAAGCGGACAGATATAAATTTTGTCATCCTGCCCAACAGCATTAAGATGATAATAAAACCTGTCATCCTCAATGTCCTTAAACCTGAACGAATCAAGGCTTTTTATCTCTGTTAAATTTGCCAAACTTAAATTATAGGTGTGCAAAGTTTCAAGGTCATCTTCACTTGCTGGAACTTCAATATCCTTAAACCCCAAGCCAGTTTTTAAAGCCCCATCATTTACTTGAAAATTGTGAAAATATTTACATTCATTAGGTTTTGAAATAAGGTCATCTTCATTTGAAATAACCCCATCGCCAAACACTGAAAAAGTTATGTTTTTTTCGGTTGTCTTCTTATGCTTTTTAAGGTTTTTATAAAAAATCAAAACCATCTCCTTGCTGGAAGTTTTAATTCACTGCGTTTTCTTGAAAGCACAAAAAGGCTTTCTTTAAAGCGTTCTTCCCAAATTTCCGCATCCTCGCTTAGTCCATCACAAAGAAGATATTCGCTTGCCACCCCATAAGCATAAATGCGTGCAGACAAACCATTAAAAAACTCAACATCATCATCTAACTCCGATTTATCTGGCAAATAGGAATAAGTGATGCTTTTTGCTTTCCCAAAAATTTGAATGTAATTGGTGTATGCCTTATATTTAACATTACGATTAAAAGTCCCTTTAACAGCATAAACATTGATAATGGTTTTATCTAAATCAGCATAATTTAAAATTGAATTATCAATGTCAATTTCCTCTGTATATAAAAAAGGAAGATAGTCAGATGCTATCTCCTGATTAACAAGATTAAAGCACCTGACAAGTGTATCCACCTTTTCTTGTTCCTTATCCGTTAAACTTACCGCTTCCGTAGAAGTTAATTTTTTCACAATTTCTTGTTCTCCAATAAATGAACATGCGAATGCAATTATTTCTTTAACTTTCATATAGCCTCGCCTCCACGTCATTCAAAATACTTCTAGTTCGCCTTTTAACCAATCTTTCATTTTCTTCATCAAGTTCTTTAATAAGTTCATCTCTCTTAAAGCTTAATGTTTTAAGGGTTAAATCAATTGCTCTTTCGTCAAGATAAGGAAACGGTAAACTTAAACAGAAAGTATCTTCCTTTTGTGCGTGGTTATGAAGTTCAAAGCATTTCCTGTCTAAATTGTATAAAACAAAATAGTCTTTATCTATTTCTTTAAACCTTTTAATGATATCTTGACAATCACTATATATTTCAAATGACCTTTTCATAATTTTTCCTTTTTATTAAGACCCACTTGGGTCTGTTAATGTTGTTGCAATTTTTGCAAGTTTACCTTGTCCACCAGGTCTATCACAAACAAGTTCAGCATATTTAACAAGTGTTGCAGAGTATGCAGCATAGTTTGGAACTTGTTTAAGTATTCTGCCTTGTTCATCTTCTAACCATTTCCAATCACACATTTCATAAAGAGTGAAGTCGTCAGTGTTCAAGAAATACATAACTCCTTCTGGAATAAATCTATCGCCAACAACAGGAATTCCATTGTAAGTAATAGTTTTAAAGCCACCTTTAAGTTCTGTAACATCAATATTTCTTCTGTAAGCACCAAGATATTCTTGATAAAGACGTCTTGTTGGCTTAGAAGTTGCAATATAATTGATGTTTGAATTTGTATGGTCTTCCAAATGGTCAATAACCTTTTGTATTTCTGCATCTGAAAGGTAAACAGTTTCACTGTTCACATAAGGGTTTAACCATTTATTGTCTGCCTTTGTAAGTCCGTAAAGAGAAGTGTTAGAGAAAATTCCTTCAATACCTGTGATTTCTTTGTTTAAAGAACCTTTCAAGAAGAAGTAATCACCAGCATTCATTTTTGCTGCTGTAAAGTTGTTTTTGTCAACAACAATTTGCTTATTTGCAACATCAACATAAAGAACTTTGTAATAATAACCAGGGCAAGTTTCATATTCAATAACCATTCCTTCAATGAAGTTATTGATGCCACTTGCCATATTTAAAGTGTATTTTGCTTCAAGCATAGAGTCTAACTCGCCAAGTTTTCCTGAACCATCACCATAAAGCATTCTTCCAAGATTGAAATTGCTTGATTTAATCAAATTTTCCATTTCATCATTAAGTAAGTTAACAAAACTATTAACATTATTAGAAGTTGCTCTCAAAGCCTTATCTGTTATTTGAATTGTCCCATAAAGGTTTTTAAGTTCTGCTGTAAATTGAGCATAATCTGTTCCTGATGGAGTTGGAAGTGCACCATCTTCATCACCTGCTCCAATACCGCCATTGATGCCAATAGGAGCAGCTTTTCTTATTTCTTTTCCATAAATGTGATTTGTTGAGTGTTTAATTTGAGCAAGAAGTGGGTCGGATGCAATATTAATTTGGTTTGCAACTAAGCCCAAATAAACATTTTTGAGTGCGTTTTCTGCACTTTGTAATGTAATCATTCGTTTTTCTCCTTTTTTCGTTTAGGAAAGTAAGTCAAGTAAAAACTTTTTTGCATCTTTCAAAGTTTCGGGCTTTTGAGTGGAAACTGTTGTTCCCACTCTTTTTCCCGATGAAGATATCTTAATTGGCGACTTATTTTCCGTTAGTTGATTTACATAATTTTCAATAACCATATTTTTAAGACTCTCGTTTTTCAAAATATAGTTATTAAGGACCTTCTCATCTTGGTTTGGGTTCTTTAACTTTTCAAAAATCATTTCAGCCCAAACATAACCAAATGGGTCGTCCATTTTTTTAAGATTATCATCGCTTTGAACTTTTTCTTTAAGTTCATCACCGAAACTTTCCGCTTCCAAATTAGAAGAAAGGAACGTGTGGAATTTTTTATCAAGTTCTTCGTTTAAATTTTCTTCTTCCACCGTCTTATCTTTTTCTAATTGAGATAATCTTTGACTTTTCTTTGTGAATTCTTTTTCCAAATTGTTATACGCATCAAGTAAGGCCTCTACACTTTTAAATTTACCAATAGTTTCGCCTTTTTCCGCTTCGCCCACTGTGCCATCATTAACAGTTTGGTTCTCACAATTTTGGGAGCCTTCTTCTTTTGGCACATCCTTGTTATTTGAAAGTGTCAAATCTTCTGGTTGTTCCCAATATTTTTCTTCTTCGTCCATATTAACCTTCCTTTAATTTACTTTTGTGTGTTTCTATATGTTTCAAAAATATATTTTCAATTTCTTTTGTAACAACTTTGTCGTAGTCACCTGAAAGCATATAAGCAATATGTTCGTTGATATGTAACTCGTGGTCATCAATTTCTCTAACAGGCATGAAATTTCCTTCAATCATTTCAAGGTTTTCTTTGTCTGCTCTTTTGATTTGAAGGTCGTTTAAGTCCTTAGCATTCTCCCAAGCGCCAAAACCAATCATCTCCAAAATTTTACTTTTCATGGTTTCGGACAAATTTCCATCCTTATCATTCAAAACACCTTTTTCAAGAAGTTTATACACCATTTCTCTTTTTTGGCTTATTGTGTCATTGCTTTCAACTTCTGTGTCAAGTTGAACATCATCGCTTGAAATGTCGCTTGATTTAAAGTAAAAAATGTCAACTTCTCCATTTTCGCCAACAATCTTTGCAATTCTTGGAATTGTGGCATATTGCTTATACAACCTAAGAATTTGCTTGCCAATGGTTTTAATGGCATTCTTTATGCTGTCGGTGGTAAAAGAAAGCCTTGTTTCGTTTTCATCCAAAAGAAGTTCAAGTGCCGTTCCACTCATAGATGCAGAAACTGATTCCATGCTTCCCATTTCTGTTGTTCCACTTATTGTTGTAAATTCTTCAAGTAGTCTTTCTTCTTCCTTCTCAAAATCTGTTGGTAAGGTTTCCGTATCCAAAAATTTAGGAGGATTTGCCCCTTGGCGGTAAACCAAAATTTTGCCTGGTGCAAGCCCTTCATCTTCCAAATTTTCAACATCAACACTGCCATCCTCAACTGTTAAAACCCCAAGGGTTAAACGATTCAAATATTCATGTTTTCTGTTTTTAACTGCATTATAAGCTCTTTGAAGTGGAATCATCCTGTCAATCAAACTCACACCCCAAAACGAGCCAACTTCATCACAGCAAACTTGTTTAACAAAAGGAAAATCTCTTTTCCCATCAGTTCCATTGATAAATGGCAAGTCACCATCAAAAACAAGTTCCTCGCCGGCCACAACGATAAGCCTGCCATTAGGATAACTTTCAGTTGGCTTCACATATTTTTCAATAACAATTCCCGCATTTTGTTTGGTGGTTTCAATGACCTTTGTGCCAAAAGCATTGTAGCCAAGCCCGCCAAGATTTAATGTGTTATCAAGAGAAAAAACGTTGATGTTTTGCCCCTGAATGTCCACACCATACATCTCTTTAATTTCCTCTTTTGAATAGACCTTTGCATGAATAAGGCTTTGACAATCTTCCAAGTTTTCATTTGTTGAAGAATCTGGATAAATTTCAAAAGGTGAACAAACAGCAATATCAACATCGCCTGCCTTAATTTTTCTTCCGTCCTCTTCAATAGCAACAATTTGTCCAATGTTGCTGTTCCAAAAAATCTTATAGAAACTTGTTCCGCAAATTTCACTCCACTTGGTTGCCTGGTTAATCTTTTGAGATAAGTTATATTTGTTTGCAACTGCATTCAAAATCTTTTTAGACACTTTCGCGGTGTATATGTCGCTTTCATCATTTGTGCATGGAACAACACTCATCTTTGGTTTAATTTTTGAAAGTTTTGCAAGGCGAATATCAATCTTTGGTGCAATATGGTTGAAAACTTCTCTCTCCTGCCAAAAATATTGCCTATCCATATCTTCCACAAGTCCGCCAAATCCTATTGAGCAAAATTGATTACCCATATAGAAATTCATATTAAGTTGCCATTCCATGTCAAACTTTTTTCTTTCCTCAACTCTTTTTTGAAAGTCCTCTAAAACTTCCTTAACCGTTTCATTAATCTTATTTTTCATCTGTACTCCTTCTTTTTCTGTTTGGTTTAAAATGTGACTCTATTGCTTTTGGCACAAAAATTTTTGATAAATCTTCAAAAAGTTCGTTCATACAAGACTTGCAAAAAGCAAACTCATTTCTAAAAAATCCACGAGTGCTCACATAATAATCTGCCAAATTTTTGCAACCATCAAAATCACATTTTACTTTGTGTTGACACTTTTCAATCTTCACTTTCTTCCTCCTCTTTTAAAAGTTTCAAAAGTCGCTTTCTCTCTTGTTTAAGTTCATTTATTGTCATGTGTGAAAGTTTATCATAAGAAAAAGCATCAGCATTTTCCATAAGCATTTTCACTGCACTAATATCAGGCGGATTGAATTTTTTTGTCACCTTGCGTTTACACAGTTTTGCATTGCCATCTTCGTCAAGCGAATACTCTTCAATAACTTCATCAGTGGTGAAGCCAAGTGCCCTTTTTAAAAGTGCTTTTTTTAAATCGCCTTCTTCCACAACTCCCTCCTTTTGTTGCAACTTTCAGGCAATATTTTATTTTCAAATCATTCCTATTCTCAATGTTTTATGCCAAATTTTATTCACAAAATTCTCGCTTCAAAATATGATGTATTTGTAAGAGGCAACAATGAACAATATCTTAGAATTTAAAAATGTAAAATACTTTTATCAAACAAAAAATGATGAAATATATGCTCTTGACAACATCAATTTCAGTGTTAAGGAGCAAGAATTTGTGTCTTTGGTCGGCCCAAGTGGTTGCGGAAAAACAACCATACTTTCATTGACGGCAGGGCTTTTAAAACCAAGTAGCGGACAAGTGATATTGGACGGCAGTGACAAAATTGACACAAAAAAAATAGGCTATATGTTCCAAAGAGATATGCTGTTTGACTGGCGAACTGTTTGGAAAAATATAACCTTAGGTTTGGAACTTCAAAAGCCAAAAAATTTGGATGAAAAACTTACTTTTGCAGAAGAATTGTTAAAAAAATATAACCTTGATGGTTTTAAAAATAAAAAACCACGTTCACTAAGCGGTGGTATGCGTCAAAGAGTGGCATTAATAAGAACCCTTGTTATGGAGCCAAAATTGCTCCTTCTTGATGAACCATTTTCGGCACTAGACTTTCAAACAAGGCTGGCACTTTGCGATGATGTTTATGAAATAATCAAAAGTGAAAAAAAGACAGCACTTCTTGTCACTCACGACATTTCGGAGGCAATTTCACTGTCCGACAAAATAGAGGTTTTAACCTCTCGCCCCGCAAAAATAAAAGACGAACTTAATCTTTCATTAAGCGGTGCAACTCCTCTAAAAAAGCGGGAAGACAAAGCTTTTAGCGGATATTTTGATTTAATATGGAGAGAACTTACAAATGAAGAAAACGAAGCAAAACATAGTTAATTTTTCGTTATCACATAAAAAATATGTAAAAAAACTTAGGCAAGATAAATTTCTTGTGATTTTCTTTCGTATTTTTATTCTCGTTGCCTTTTTAGGACTTTGGGAACTTCTTACTTACACTGGCGCGCTTGACCCTTTCTTTTTCAGCAGTCCTTCAAGAATAGTTGCACAACTTGGCGAATTAATTAAAGCCGGAACACTTTTCCATCACACATGGGTCACGCTTTACGAAACTTTAATTGGCTTTGTTATTGCAACCGTGCTTGGATATTTAATTGCCGTCCTTTTATGGTGGAATGAAAAAGTAAGAAAGATTTTTGAACCATACATCGTTGTTTTAAACTCTTTGCCAAAAATCGCACTTGGCCCTGTCATTATTTTATGGGTAGGAGCCGGAACAAACGCAATAATTTTAATGTGTGTGCTAATCTGCATAGTCATCACAACAATGACAATGCTTTCATCTTTTATTGCATGCGATGAAGGAAAAATTTTGCTTTTAAAAAGCATGCATGCAAACAAATTTCAAATACTTTGGAAACTTGTTTTGCCTTCATCAATGCCAGACTTTATTTCAGTTTTAAAAATCAATGTCGGCATGGCATGGGTAGGAAGCATTATGGGTGAATACCTAACAAGCAAAGCAGGCCTTGGCTACCTTATTGTCTATGGTGGGCAAATATTCAAAATTGACTTAGTTATGGCCGCCACCTTTGTCCTTTGCATTTTGGCATTTTTGATGTATTTCCTTGTCAGCCTTTTGGAAAGAAAGTATAAAAAATAGCAAAAGAAAAATAGCAAGCACAGATGCAAGTGGATACAAATTTGAAACAATTTGAGAAAACCCAAGTTCACTTATCAAAAACGGAAAAAAAACTGAAAGGCAAATTGTTGTCAAATCACTCTTAAAAAAGCCATTTAAACTCTGTTTTAAGGTGTAACACAAAGAAATAAGTGTAGTAAAACAGCCAATAAAAATGACAATATAACAAAGCACAAAGAAAAATTTATTTCCTTGACACAGGTATAAAAACGGCATGTCAGCATAAAAACTGTCTGCATGCCCCCTAAGAGCAAAATTACCAAAAGTCAAAAAGGCAAAAAGAAGCAAAGTTGAAAACAGACTTACAAGAAAAGTCTGTTTTTTTGTTAAGCCATCCCCTGCTTTACCAACAATAAACACACTTGTTGAAAAATTAAGTGCCACATAAAGTGGGCTGTAAAGCAAACCGAATGGTGGCTTTGTTTCAACAAAAAATTCTTGCTTTTGAAAACAAATAAAAATAAGGACTGATAAAAAAACAAAGGCACATGCTGGCATAAGAAAAGCAGTCACCTTTTCAAGTGCCTTCATGCCTTTCATTGTGATATAAAGTGTAAAACTTAAAAGCAACGCACAAAGTAAAATATAAACAAACGAGTTTGAAAAGGCAAACAAACTTTTTAGCCCTGCAAACATGGAAGCAGTGAAAACAATGGAAATAAAAATCATAATGACATTGATTATTTTTGAGTTTTCAAGCTTGTTTATTATTTTTTTACCTTTAAGAAGAAATAGGTAAAACAAAAGAAAAAAAAGAACGCATGCAAGAAAAATATAAAGGTAGGAAAGTCTGCCAAAACGGCTGAAAAAGACAAATATTTCCTTACCACTGGAAAACCCCGACCCCACAATAGTGCCAAATATCAAAAAAACTATTGTCCAAACTTTTTTCATAGAAAAATATATGCTTTAAGCATAAAATTTTAGAAGTTTAAGAATTAAAATGTCAAAATTAATTAAAATAATTTTATGCAAAAAAAACTTGTAATTTACCTATTAATTTTATTGATATCTGTAAGTATATTTGCAGGACTTTTCCCTTATCCAATTTTTTCAGCTTACACAAATGTCACAGAAAGCAACATGACTGAAATCACAAACTTCAAAGAAACTGAACTTAATACTCAAACTGAAAACAAAATCTCAGTGCTTTCATTAGACTGGAACACTGTTAGCCCATTATTGGAAATTGGAAAAGAATATCGTTTAATTGACCTTAAAACAGGAACAACCTTAATTTTCAAAAGATTGGGCGGAACAAACCATGCTGATATTGAACCAATAGACAGCGAAAACACACAATTACTACAAGAAATAATAAAAAATTCCCCATGGGAAAGAAGACCTTGCTTTGTTGAAATCAACGACAATTTGTTTATTTCAGCAAGTTTGGTAAACTTTCCGCATGGAGATTCCAAGCTTGATAACAACATGGAAGGGCATTTATGCTTGCACTTTAAAAATTCCAAAACGCATGGCACAAACATAGTTGATAAACAACATCAAAAAGCCATAAAATATGCCCAAAAACAATCTTCAAAAATTTTTGAATTAATTTAGATTTAAATTGATAAACTAAAAAGCAAAAATTTTGCATTGCCAAAAAACAAGCAAATACAAAAAAACGGCATCGTAAAAAAATGAGAAGGCGTGGGGCAATATAGGTTCACCCTTTGCCAGCCTCTCATTTTAGATGCCGTTTTGTTTGCGGAAATGTTTTATTAAGTTACAATTTTTTTAAATTCAAGTCTCGTTGTTTTTATTAAATTTTGTATAGAAATTTTATTTTCATCTTGTTTAATCAAGTTCATTAGCGTGCGTGTGCTTGTCTTTCGGTGGAGCGAAGCGACACCGACTTGTATCAAGACAAACACACGTTTAAATGCTAAGATTTAAAAACAATTATTTTATATGTTAAACATATTCAATTCTATATACAAATTTTCTACTCAATATTATTGTATTATCAATAATAATAAATTCATCATCAAAAGCCGTTAAAACCCCAATCTGTCCTTTCAATTTGCCACGAACACCATTAACCGTATCTGACAAAACACTCCACACTTTTATTTTTTTATTTAATAAACTATCTAATATCATAAATCTCTCCTTTTCTTTTTTATCCTCAAAAAGCAATTCCCATACGAGTATAGTAATTTTTTCATCAGACGAATTACAGTCATCATCATCTAATATATCATTCATACTCTTCTCCAAATTTAAAATAATTTACCTTGGTAAACAACCCTGTGTTTGTTGTATATTACCATTTGCTTTGTCGATTTTTTCGCTAGTTCCAAGAGAGATATTCCTTATTTTGCCTTCTTTTTGCTTTTCTTTTCAGGTTCAACAACTTCAACTTCTGCTTCTTTTGGTTCTTCTTTGGTTTCTTCAACCTTAACTTCTTCGGCAACAGTTGTTTCTTCCTTTGCAGATTCCTTGTTGTGCTTAGCTTTTTTCTCTTCTTCTTTTGCTTTTTCAGCAAGTTCTCTTGCTTCTTGCTCTCTCTTTAATTCTTCTTCGCTTTTGAAGACAGTGTAAATTGCGTAGGCATCAACTGTCATGTAGCTTTTTGTTTTACCACCTGTTTCAATAACAACAAGTTTTTGTGTTTCATCAAATTTAAGTTCAGTAATAGTTCCATAAACACCGCTTGTTGTTAAAACTTTATCACCCACTTTAAGAGAGTTTGTTTGTTCTTGAATTTTTTGTGTTTCTCTCTTATTCTTTTGGTTCATCATAATAGGTAAAGCAATAAGCATTAAAACAACAATACCAATCAAAATATAATTAATAACATTTTCAGTGGCAGCAAGCAATAAACTTTCCATTTATAAAATTCTCCTTTTACCTTTTAAAGTAAAACCCCATAAGAAGAATTAAAAATATAACGCAGAACGGCATTGCAAGTTCATTAATTCCCATGTGATTTTCTCCTTTCAATACTAACATATTTTACTAAATAAACCAAATAAAAATTAGTTAAAATTTTGAAAAGTTCAACAATTTTTATAACAATCGACAAATTTCAACAAAATTTTCACTCTTTTATTCTATTTTGTTTTCCTTCATTTTTCTTTGCTATTTTTGTTTCACATTTTCTATATTGTTTTGAAAACTGAGCAATTTTGTCTTTGCGGATATCTTCAAGAATATGAAAATATTCAGTTTTAACACACTTGTCAAAATCTTGCCTAACCAAAAATTTATAATATGCATCAGCAATAACAGCAAACATTCTGTCATTCGCATACAAACTGCAATCTAAATTTTTGAATTGTTTAAAGGTTTGTATATCTCTTACACTTTTGGACATTTCATCAAAAAAGACATCTGTAATTGCAACCTTTTCATCCGCTTTTAGCTCTTTTAAGTCTGCCGATGTCACATTAAAAACAACACCCGCGTCCTTCAATATAGAGACAATCTCTTTTTTATCCACTTTATAATCAATCAAAAAGTCAATAATACCATATTTAAGAATTTTGCTGACGGTCAAATTTCTTTTGCTAAGCCATTCACCATAACGACAGTTAACAAATAAAATTTGATTTTGATCAAAATACTCAACATTTTTAAAGTTAGGCATATTCAATTTCTCCACAGCGAATTATAACATTTAAGCATAATTAAGTCAATATGCGAAAATAAAAACGACAGCAACAAAGCCCTTCATAAGTAGGCTTGATTAAATTTTCTTTGAGTCAATTTCTTCATGAAGTCTTTTAATGAAGTCATCCAAGTTAAGCCCACTCTTGTTTTCATACCCGCGACCACGAATGGAAATAGTCTTATTCTTTTCCTCTTCATCACCAACAATGATAAGATAAGGTATTTTTTCATTCAATGCTTCACGGATTTTATAACCAATCTTTTCGTTTCTGTTGTCAGCTTCTGCTCTCATTCCTTCATTTCTAAGTCTTGCAACGATTTCGTTAACATAATCGCAATTTCTTTCAGTGAGTGACAAAACTCTCACTTGTTCTGGTGAAAGCCAAAGAGGGAATGCACCTGCATATTTTTCAATTAAATATGCCAATGTTCTCTCATAACAGCCAATACTTGTTCTGTGAATAATATATGGATTTTTCTTTAAGCCATCTTTGTCAGTATATTCCATTCCAAATTTTTCAGCAAGCATTTGGTCAATTTGAATTGTGATTAAAGTATCTTCTTTTCCAAACACATTTTTTATTTGTATATCAAGTTTTGGACCATAAAAGGCTGCTTCTCCAATTCCAATTTCATAAGGAACTTTTAAGTCTTTCAATATTTTTTCCATTGCACTTTGTGCTTCATCCCATTGCTCTGGTGTTCCAATATATTTGGCTTTATCATTCGGGTCCCATTGTGAAAATCTATAAGAAGCATCTTCATAAAGTCCCAAAGTTTTAAGCATGAACACAGCAAGTTCCAAGCAATTTTTAAACTCATTCTCTAATTGTTCTGGTGTACACATCAAATGTCCTTCACTGATTGTGAATTGTCTAACACGAATAAGTCCATGCATTTCACCACTTGCTTCATTTCTAAATAAAGTAGAAGTTTCATTATATCTTAAAGGTAAATCTTTATAAGAACGTGCCTTATTTAAATAAGCTTGATATTGGAATGGGCAAGTCATTGGTCTAAGAGCATAAACTTCCTTATCTTTGCTTTCATCGCCTAAAACAAACATTCCTTCTTTATAATGATCCCAGTGCCCTGAAATTTTATATAAATCGCTTTTGGCCATAAATGGTGTTTTAGTTAAAAGCCAACCTCTTTTTTGTTCTTCATCTTCAACAAACCTTTGAAGTATTTGAATAACTCTTGCCCCTTTTGGAAGCAAAATAGGCAAGCCTTGACCAATGTAATCTACGGTTGTAAAAAATCCTAATTCTCTTCCCAATTTATTATGGTCACGCTTTTTGGCTTCTTCAATCATTTGAATATGTTCATTAAGTTGTTTTTTATCTGGGTAAGCATAAGCGTAAACTCTTTGAAGCATCTTGTTTTTCTCATTGCCTCTCCAATATGCACCATTAACAGCATGAATTTTGAAGGCATAGTTTTGAAGATTTCTTGAACTTTCAACATGTGGTCCACGGCAAAGGTCAAAGAAATCGTCACCAGTGTAATAAATTGACACTTCTTCATTTTCAGGAAGTTCATTGATTATTTCGGTTTTATATTGGTTATCTTTAAAAAGTTTTAAAGCCTCCTCTTTTGAAACAACCTTTCTTTTGAAATCTTCCCCTTTATTTATGATTTCTTTCATTTTCTTTTCGATAGCTGGAAAGTGATCAGGTGTTAAGTTTTCACCTAAATCAACATCATAATAAAAGCCGTCGTCAATTGCTGGTCCAATGGTAAGTTTTGTTTCAGGATACAAACTTACAAGGGCTTTCGCCAAAATGTGTGCAAGAGAGTGTCTTGCCTTTTGAATTTCTAATTCTTTCTCCTTTTTATCCATAATATTCTCCTTTTTAAAATATTTGTTTACTTTAAGAATATAAAAAAATCCTTAAAATAAACTCAGTTATTTTAAGGACGATTAATTAAAACCGTGGTTCCACCTTAATTGCATCAAATTTGATGCCACTCTTTTATGAAACATCTTCAAACATAAAAGTGGTTTCGTTTCAAGATTTGTTAAAGTTTTTCACCACCCAACTTTTCTCTGTGCACAAAAAGATGAAACTACTTGTCTTTTACTAAATGTTAGTAACATTATAATCCCTTTTTTAAAGAAATGTCAAGTCAAAATCAAAAAATGTTAAAAATTAGTTTAAGGAATTTATGCATCACACAACTATTTTGAAAAATTTTCAATCTTTTCCATGCTTTTGTTATAACTTATATTAATTCTTTTCTCAAAAATTTTTGAAAGAAAGCTGACTGTTGCATCATTTTTGTCGCAATATAAATTTATCTTCTTTGGAGAAAGTTCAATTAAAGTTGAAATAAGCCCTTCATTGGTTAAACTTTCGCACTTAATATCCTTATTTTCATCAAGTTTAATGGAATAGCCATTTTCCTTTTCAAAAACAGAGATTTCATTTTCGCAAATTTCCAAATTATCAATAAGAAACTTTAATAAGTCATAAAAGGCTTCATCCCCCACAAGAAAGTCACTATTATCATTTGCAAGAAGGATAAGTTCATTCCATTTATTCCTTAATGCAGAAAGTTTAAAATTATAAAACGAATCTAAATGTAAGGTGTTTTTAAGTTCCAAATTCTTGCTTATAATATAGAAATCAGTTTCTTTATCAAAATTTATTAAAGCCTTTTTAAAAGCGGTCAAACTCATTTTTTCATGCATAGGCAGATGCAAATTTTGATTTAAAAATTCCTCTTTATAGAAATTGCAAACAACTTTAATTATGCATCTTTCAAGCACAAAGGCAAAGCGTGTTTTTTCTTCAATAGGACACGCAAGCATAATATAAAATGTATCAAATTGCTCATAGCAAGTAAGCACAATTTTAAATTCAGCAGACTCTTGCTTCAAATTTTGATAAATAAATCTGGCAACATTAAGCTTATTTGTTGAGATGCAAAATTCCCACATAAAAACTCCTTACCAAAATATTTTATGCAAGGGAATTAAAAATACTCTAAAAATTAATGCGAATTTTAACATTTCTTTTTAAATATTTGACTTTAAATTGAAAATTAAGATAATATAAATACATAGAAAAAGAATTTTGCCTGCAAAAACTGTTGTTTAGTTGAACAAAAGGAGTGGATTTATGAAAGCCAAGAAAATATTTATGTTTGCACTTATCTTAATTATGCCATGTTTGGTCTTATTTGGATGTGACCAGCCGGCAAGTTATAACATAAATGTTTATGCAAATTGCACAAACGGAACAGTAAATGGGCAAGGAACTTATGTTGAAGGCGAAACAGTAACTTTATCTGCAAATGGCATAAATGGAAATAAATTTATTGCATGGGTATATCAAAACAAAAAAATTCTTGAAAACGACTCAACTTACACAATAACAACCAGTGAAGACAATATGTCAAGCACCCTTTCATTTACTTCATCTCAAACAACAGCGGATAGATATACAGCAGTTTTTCAAGACAATAAGCAAATTTATTACACCCTTGACTCTTATAAGTTCACAACCAGCGCATCACAAGAAGAACCTCTCCCAGAAGATGCAGAAACCCTTTTCAGTGGCATATTAAGTGTATCTTTTGGCGAAACAAACAGTTCATATAGAGAAGTTTTTAATGCAGAAACAGAATTTAAAGACAATGTAACAGTTAAAGCGGAAAATGTTAAAGATGTTATGATGCTTTCAAGAACAAGCCCTTATTATTTGAGATTTTCAATTGATAATGGAAGCGGAAATGTTCAAATTAAAACAATACCTGTAACATACAATAGTAATAGCCAAGCAAATGATGTAAGTGCAACCTTCAATAGTGATAGAACAGTAACAGTTTCTTACACCTTTGAAATTGCACAAGCTCAAATGGTTGAACCTGATGCCAATGAAAACGAAGAACCATTAACAACAAAAGTGACAATTCTTATTAATCTTACTCCATTAAGCATATAAAATAAATATTGCATAATACCACAATATATAGAGTATTATGCAATATTTTTTATATTATTTCAGCAACATATAGCATTAAAAATATTAGCCACATATTAATCATTCAACAAGATTTCTCAATACTTGGCACTCTTTAATGCAGTTATTTTAAAAATTTTGAATACGATTTCAATTAAACATATTCCACTTTTTTCAGGTATAAGCCATTAGGTGGCATAGTTTTTCCAAGCAAACTTCTGTCACCTGATTTAAGCGCTTTAACAATATTTTCCTCTTTAACTTTATCAATTTGAAGAAGTGTGCCAACAATAATTCTCACCATATTATAAAGAAAACCATTTCCTGTAATTTCAAATTTAATAAATTTTCCAACCTTTTTAACGCTTATTTCATAAATTGTTCGGTTAAAATCAGTGACATTTGTGTGTGATGAGCAAAAAGCCTTAAAATTATGCTCTCCAACCAAAATTTGACCAGCCTTAACCATTCTTTCCATATCAACTTGTTCAGTCCAATGAGTGACCAAGTTGTGATTTATTGCACTTCGAGTTTTTGAAACATCAACAATGTATTCATAAGTCTTTCTTTTTGCACTAAATCTTGGATGAAAATCAAGAGGAACTTCTTTCACTTTTTTAACCACAACATCATCACTTAAAAGTTTGTTTAAAGCATTTTTAAAATTTGTTAATGGAATGTTTCTTTCAATTACAACTGTTGCCACATAATTTTTAGCATGCACACCCCTATCAGTTCTTCCACATCCTTCAACCTTGCAAGAGGCATTAAGCATCTTGGAAATTTTTTCTTCCAATTCTCCTTGAACGGTCCTTTTACCTGTTTGCTTTTGCCAACCAAAAAAGTTTGTTCCAGAATATTCAATAATCATCATTATATTTCTTTTCATAACAAAATTATACAACAAAAATTTAAAATATTAAAGTGATTTTAAACTTTTCACCTTTCTTTTTTATCTTAGTTATTCATAGTGAATTTGCATATTAAATATCTTAAAAATTTGTATTTTAAAATTCTATATAATTTTATATTTAGTTTGTTTGATTATTTGACAAAAAAAATGCAAATTATTAAAATTAAATTAAAGGAGTTTTTATGAAAAAAACTATTGATGGAAATACCGCAGTTGGCATGATTGCCTACAAATTAAGTGAGGTCATCCCAATCTATCCAATTACCCCTTCATCCCCTATGGCTGAATATTGTGATGGCGAACTTTCACAAGGAAAGAAAAACATTTTTGGAAAACTTCCAACCCTTGTTGAAATGCAAAGCGAAGGTGGCGCTTCTGGCGCACTTCATGGAAGTTTATCCACTGGTGCACTCTCCACCACATTCACATCAAGCCAAGGCTTATTATTAATGATACCAAATTTATACAAGATGGCTGGCGAACATTTACCAGGTGTTCTTCATGTTGCTGCAAGAACTGTTGCAACCCATGCCCTTTCAATCTTTGGCGACCACAGTGACATCATGGCAATTCGTCAAACTGGTGCAATTCTTCTTTGTTCAAACAGTGTGCAAGAAGCACATGATTTTGCCCTAATTGCCCACATACTTGCTCTTAAAACATCTCTCCCTGTTGTTCACTTTTTTGATGGTTTCAGGACCTCTCACGAAATTCAAAAAATTGACACAATCGAAGACGAACAAATTTTGAAACTTATTCCACAAAAAGAAATTGAGGAGTTTAAAAATTCATGCTTAGACAGCAGCCGCCCATACCAAAAAGGTTCTGCACAAAACCCTGATGTGTTTTTCCAAAATCGTGAAGCATCTGCCCCAGCTTACTCAACGATTTATAAAACTTTAACTGAAATTTTAAAAGACTTTAAAAAGGTAGTTGGAAGAAGTTATCATCCTTTTGAATATGTTGGAAACAAAAATGCTGAAAATATCATTATCAGCATGGGTTCTTCCTGCGAATGTATTGAAGAAACAATCAAAGATAAACAAAATCACAATGTTGGGCTTGTTAAAGTTCACCTTTACCGTCCATTTAACTATGAAGCCTTAAAGGAAATCTTACCAGAAGGCACAAAAACTGTTATCACCCTTGACAGAACCAGAGAATTTGGTGCTCATGACCCTTTATATCTTGATGTTGTCAGTACATTAAACGGAACAAATATAACTGTTATAGGTGGAAGATATGGGCTTGGCGGAAAGGATTTTACCCCTGACATGGTTATGTCTGTAATCAAAAATTTTGAAACAAAGAAAAACAACTTCACTGTTGGCATTAATGACGATGTTTCAAATTCCTCATTACCAATCACAAATTATCATTTGAAAACAAAAGCCTTTCAAATGAAGTTTTTTGGACTCGGCTCTGACGGCACAGTTTCTGCAAGCAAAAGCACAATCAAAATTTTAGGAGAAGAACTTGATAAGTATGTTCAAGGTTACTTTGAATATGACAGCAAAAAATCAGGCAGTCTAACAAAGTCACATATTCGTGTAAGTGACACCCCAATCAAAAGCACATACCTTGTTAAAGATGCCGATATCATCACAATCAACAATTTTTCATTTGTTCATAGATATAATTGCCTTGAAGGTTTAAAGGATAAGGGAATTGTTTTAATTAATTCAATTTTCAGTGCAGATGAAATTGATAAAGTTTTGCCAAATGCTTATAAGAAAATATTACAAGATAAAAAGGCTAAACTTTATGTTATCAACGCCCAAAAAATTGCAGAAAAGACAGGTCTTGGAAATAAGATTAACATCATAATTCAAACAGCACTTTTCAAAGTGACAAACATAATTGACTTTGAAACAGCCTATAAGGAAATTCAAAAATATGTTCAATTAACTTATGGCAAAAAAGGTCAAAAAATTGTTAATAAAAATTTAAGTGCAATGGAACTTGCAAAAGATAAAATTGAAGAAGTAAACATCTCTAAATTTACCTTTAAAGACGAAAAGCCAAATGCCAAAAATTTTGACGACAAATTTTATCAAACAATAATGAAGAAAATTGAAAGGCTTGAAGGAGATTCAATTCCTGTTTCTGCCTTTGATAAAAGCGGAAAAGTTCCACAAGGCACAGCAGATTTTGAAAAACGTGGCTTTGCCGCCCACCTTCCAAAATATCTTCCTGCAAACTGCATTCAATGCGGACAATGTATCCTTTCTTGCCCACATAATGCAATCAAGGCAGTGCTTGTTAAAGCAGAAACTATGGAAGAAATTGAATTTGCAAAAGCATTTGGAATGAATGGATATTTGTATCGCGTTCAAGTGTCCCCAGAAGATTGCACAGGATGCGGAGTTTGTGCAAATGTATGTCCTGCTCCAAATAAAGCACTTGTCATGGAAATGGCAGATAAACTTATTGAAAAAGAAAAGAAAAATTATGCATTTTGCAAGTCTTTAAAAACGGAAAAGAACACCCCATTTTCAACCGATTTGCCAAAAGGTTTACAATTTAAAGATTGCTATTTCAGTTTTTCTGGTGCTTGTGGCGGATGTGGCGAAACTCCATATATCAAACTTGCAACCATGCTTTTTGGTGACAAAATGCTCATCGCAAATGCCACAGGATGTTCAAGTATTTATGGTGGTTCATTCCCATCTTGCCCATATTTTAAGGACGAAAACGGAAAAGGTCCTGCATGGGCAAACAGCTTATTTGAGGATAATGCAGAGTTTGGTCTTGGCATGAAATTGGGAACAAAATATAATACCAACCCAAATCAATCGGTTTGGATAATCGGCGGAGATGGTTGGGCTTACGACATTGGCTATGGCGGACTTGACCATGTTATAAATTCAAACGAAAATGTAAACATCTTGGTTTTGGATACCGAAGTTTACTCCAACACTGGCGGACAAGCAAGTAAATCTACACCAAGAGGTGCAATGGTTAAATTTGCAAGTGCTGGCAAGAAAACCAAAAAGAAAGATTTGGTTTCAATCGCAATCGCCTCAAAAAATTGTTATGTCGCCCAGGTCAGCCTTGGAGCAAATATGATGCAATGCATCAAAGCATTTAAAGAAGCGGAAGCCTTCAATGGTCCAAGCATTATTGTGGCATACTCCCCTTGCGTAAATCACGGCTTTGACATGAGTCAAACCATGAATGAAATGAAAAAAGCTGTCGATTGTGGTTATTGGTCACTTGTTCGCTATAACCCAGATGAGGGCATTGTGCATATAGACAGCACAAGTGATTTTGATAAATATGAAGACTACCTTGAAGGTGAAACAAGATTTTCTGCAATAAAAGAACTTAAAAAAGAAGATGCAATAAAAATGCTTGAAGAAAGTCGCCTTGATGCAGAAACAAGGCTTGCAACTCTTAAAGCATTCAATAATCAAAGCACTGAAAAGTAATATTTATAGATACTATATTTGTCTAAAAATGTTTAATTTAAAAGATTAGGTGATACATTTGACATATTTGAATAAAATATGTAAAATAGAAAAATAAATTGGAGTGGATATGGAAGATATATTTAAGTCATGGTTAGTTGAAACGCCTATTGCACACAGAGGCTTACATGATAAAAACATCCCAGAAAATTCATTAAGTGCATTCTCAAAAGCAGTTGAAAAAGGATATGCTATTGAGCTTGATGTTCAACTTATAGCTGATGGAACAGTTGTTGTTTTTCACGACAAATCTTTGTCACGCATGACAGGTAATGATGGCTATTTAAAATTTCTTAATAAGGATGATTTAAAGATTCTTAAACTTAAAAACAGTAAGGAACATATCCCTACCCTGCAAGAGGTTCTTGACCTTGTCAATGGCAAAACCCCAATTTTGATTGAAATTAAAAATGAAGCAAAAGTTGGAAAATTGGAACAAAGCTTAATTGACATTTTAAAAAATTATAATGGTGAATATGCTGTTGAATCTTTCAACCCATTTTCTTTGCAATATGTTAAAAACCATGCCCCAAGCATTTTAAGAGGTCAACTTTCTGGTTCTTTCAAGGGTGAAAAACTTGCTTGGATAAAGAAATTTCTTTTGAAACGCATGACTTTTAATAAAAGTGTAAGCGAACCTAATTTCATTGCCTATGAAAAAGAATGTTTACCAAACAGATTTGTTAAAAAATATAAACACATTCCACTCCTTGCCTGGACTGTTAGAAGTAAAGAAGATTACATGAAAGTTGTAAAGCATTGCGACAATATCATTTTTGAAAACTTTATCCCAGAAATATAATTTTAAATTAAGTTTTAAATAAAATTTTGCTAAATATTAACAAAAAAAAAGAACTTTATTTTGTATAAAGTTCTTTTTTATAAACTCATAAATTGTTAATTATTGATTTTTATGCTGACACTTATGCCATCACCAATATCATGAATTTCACTTTTAAAATCACCATCTTTTTTGATTGCTTCAATAAATTTTCTTAAATTATTAACCAATGACCTATGTTTGTGCGGAATAATTCCTTCTGCCTTAACCATACCATGAAAATAAACATTGTCTGCAACCAAAATTCCGTTTAAACATAAAAGTTCTTTCAAAGTTGGTAGATATCTTATATATTGCCCCTTAGGTCCATCCAAAAATATAAAATCAAATTTTTCATGTTTTTCAAGCAAAGCTTTAATAACATCTTTTGCATCACCGCAAATAACCTCTGCATTATTAAACTTTGCCAAATTTTTTTGAGCTATAAGTGCATTTTCTTTATTTAATTCAACAGTTTTTAAATGAGCATTTGGAGAAGCAGAAAGAAGCACGGAAGCAGAATAACCAATATATGTTCCAATCTCTAAAATATTTTTTGGTTGCTTTTCAAGACAAAGTTGATAGATAAAAGAAATGCTTTCATCTTTCAAAATAGGTATATATTCGTCTTTATTGTAACCTAAAAAATCTTCCTTCTTTTCCATTTTAATCATCCAAATTATTAAAATAAATTAATTTAAAAGCACAATAGCAAGAACCATTGGTCTACGTTTAGTTCTTTTGAAAATGAAATTAGAAACATTGCGTCTTATTGTGTTTCTAATAACAGCAGGCTCTGCTCCTCTTAAATCTTGTTCTTTCAAGGAAGCAACAATCATATTCTTAGCATCTTGAACAAAGGACTCTGCTTCATCTTGATAAACAACCCCTCTTGTGATAACAAAAGGTTCGCCAGCAACACTACCAGAAACATTATTGATATTGACAATAACAACACAAAAACCATCTTCTGAAAGTTGTTTTCTTTCTCTTAAAACATTGCTGTCCATATCGCCAATACCTGAACCATCAACAAGTCTTTGCCCAGCGGTAACCACCCCTGATTTTTTGATGCTATTAGGAGAAAGTTCAACTTGCATACCAAGAGATGGCAAAAGAATATTTCTTTCTTCCATTCCAAGCGCCATAGCCAACTGCTTATGCATTCTTAAATGCCTATATTCGCCATGGATAGGAATGAAAAATTTTGGCTTGCAAAGTGAGTGCATAATTTTAATTTCTTCTTGGCAAGCATGGCCAGAAGCATGCACATCACTTAATTCGTCATAGATAACATCAGCACCTTTTTGATAAAGGGCATTAATAACATTATAAACACATTTTTCATTGCCAGGAATAGGAGAAGATGAGAAAACAATCAAATCGTTTTCACCAATCTTGATACCTTTGAAATCGTCAGCAGCCATTCTTGTCAACGCACTCATAGGCTCGCCTTGGCTTCCTGTTGTCACAATCAAAAGCTCACTGTCAGCATATTTGTCAATCTTATCAATATCAATAAGATTTTTCTTATCAAATGTGATTTCTCCAATTTTCAAGCCAACATCTGTAATGTTAATCATGCTTCTGCCAGTGAAAGCAACTTTTCTGCCAAATTTTTCAGCCAAATTCAAAATCTGTTGAAGTCTGTGAATGTTAGAAGCAAAGGTTGCAACGAAAATTCTGTTCTTAGGATGTTTTTCAAAAATTTCTTCCAAAGCACGTCCAACGGATTTTTCACTCATAGAATAACCTTTTCTGCAAACGTTTGTGCTTTCACAAAGAAGTAAACTTACCCCTTTTTTGCCAAGCTCGCCAAATCTTTGAAGGTCTGTCATAACCCCGTCAATGGGTTCAAAATCAATCTTAAAGTCACCTGTGTGAATAACATTACCTGCTGGTGTTGAAATGCAAAGTGCAAGCGAGCCTGCAATAGAGTGGGAAACCTTAATAAATTCAATGGCAAAAGGTCCAATTTTTAAAACATTTTTTGGCTTAACACTTATTGCCTTATATTGAACCTTTGGATATTCTTTCATTTTGTTTTCAACAAGTGCAAGGGTTAAACGACTTCCATAAATTGGAGCCTTTATTTGGTCCAAAACAAAAGGAAGTCCACCAATGTGGTCTTCGTGGCCGTGTGTTAAAATAATTGCTTTAATTTTATCTTTGTTAGCAACAAGATATGATATATCAGGAACAACAACATCAATTCCTGGCAAATCATCATCTGGGAAGGTTAACCCAGCATCAACAACGATGATGTCGTCGCCATATTCAAAAGCGGTCATATTTTTACCAATTTCGCCGACACCACCTAAAAATGTAATTTTTAATTTATTATTATTCATAAAATCTCCTTAAATCAATATATAAAAAATGCCACAGCATTTAATATCAAATAAAAAACAATCATAAAAACTAACTATAAATTAAACTAAATTTATAATTTAATATTTAATTTTTTATATAAATTCAAAGCTAGATAAACTTTTTATAAAAACAAAATTTTATCACGCTTTGTAATTTTCAACCTTATATTATTATATATAATTCAAATAAAATTGTCAAATCAAATTTTGTAAAGATTATAAACGATTATTAACGCAAATAAAGTTTTTAAACTTATTTTCACTCTAAATAAAAAACAAAAAGCAAATATTAAAAAGTAAATATTATATAATATATCTAGCTTTATTAATATTATCAACTTCTTCAAGTTTCTTTGGTGTTAAGATTGTGCTGTTGTTAACATAGAAACGCATACCCTGACTTGTGAAGAATGTTGTCATATCATACATGCATAAAAGTGCTGCAACAATAGGCACTGTTACAACTAAACTATATACCCCAGCAATAAATGTAACAAGGAAGAATATCAAGAAGATTAATAAACCAACCAGCAAGGTTCTCCAAAAACGACGAACAACAACTTTTGTCCCTCTAACATATCCCGCAAAAACTGAGCATCCAAAAACAATAACAGCAGGAGCCCAGCCAGTTGTTGTCACCTTGTTCAATGTGAACAAAACAACAAGCAAAATAATTTCACAAAGAGCTAAAAAGTATGTTTGGAAAAATGAATCATTTATAAATCCAATAACAAAAACAAGGTATGTTGTCAATGCAAGGAACAATAAACTGTAAAGTGTTTTAAATAAAGAAAATAACAAAGACTTATTTAAAGTTTTAAACAATGAACTAAAAAATCCAACATGGCTTTTACTTGCCATATAGCCATAAAGCATATCGCATGTCACATATTTACCTATATTTAAAAGGAAAGGCATAATGATAAATAAAACAATCAAGCCATAAATCACCAGCCCTAAATTTGCTGCCACACAATCAAGAAAAACTTTATATACAAGCAAAAGCAAACTGTTTAAATAGCTTCCAAAATTCGCTGAAAAAACAGTTGTGTAAGATGCGACCACGTCAGTGCTTTTTATGTTTGAAGAAATGATATCACTAAATTCAAAGAAAACAGGCAACAACAAACAGATAGTAATTCCCCAAACAATAAGATAATAAAGAAAAAGTTTCAAAACCTTTTCCCAATTTGAACCTAAAAGTTTGATAGAATTAAAAAATGTCATATTGTTAAACCTTTTATTCAAGATTAATAAAATTCACACACTTTAACAAAATTAAAGTTTCAACGAAATTCTATCGCTAAAATTATTATAACAAATCATAAATAAAAAATCAATGATATTTGCATAATTAAATGCGAATATCAACGATTTTATATGTTATTACCCCACCTGGTGTTTGAACAGAAACAGATTCACCTTTTTTGTGTCCAATCAAAGCTTTGCCAACTGGTGAAACATTGCTTATAATTCCATTCTTTGGGTCACTTTCGGAAGAACCTAAGATTTTATATTCAACTTCTTCGTCAAAATCTTCGTCATAAAGTTTAACTTTTGTTCCAACACTAACAACATTAGAATCAATGCTTTTCTTATCAATCACTTCTGCATTAAGCAAGATACTTTCCATTTCTGTGATTTCAGCTTCAATTTGAGCCTGTTCATCTTTTGCTGCATCATATTCAGAGTTTTCTGATAAATCACCAAACTCTCTTGCCACCCCAATACGTTTAATAACATTTGGTCTTCTAACAGTTTTATAGTAATTTAATTTTTCCTCTAATTGACGTTTCCCTTCTGGTGTAAGATAATGTTTATCCATTTTAATGCCTCCATAATTACAAATAAAAGTCCAAAGAACTTAGACTTTCATTTTTAAACTTTGATATTATAATCAAATAAAAAATAAAAGTCAAGCAAAATAACAACTTTTCAAATATCATATTCAAATTAAAATTAAAATATTACAAAAAGTTAAAAGTTTAATAAAGAATAAAAATTCAATAAAATGCAATAATATTTTTAATAAAAACCAAATTTAAACGAAAAAAATGATTATTTTAACATTTTTTTTACTTTTAAGAGGGAAATATGTTAACATTTATTGCTTTTATATTAACTATTATTGGATGTATTAATTGGCTTTTAATAGGGCTCCTTCAATATGATTTTATTGCAGGACTTTTTGGTTATCAAGCAAGCATTTTTTCAAGATTATGCTATATCATAATTGGAGTTGGCTGTTTATATTTGATTATTCGCATTATAATAAACAAAGGCAGTTTAAAAGTATATGAGAAAAGAAAAAAGAAAACTTCTAAAAATGAAATGGCAACCGCAAATGTTGAAGCTGGTAAAGAACAAGATTTTGACAAATTTGAAAATGAAAAAAGTGAAAATAATGAAAATTCA
This sequence comes from uncultured Clostridia bacterium, assembly GCA_944383685.1. Classification (GTDB taxonomy): domain Bacteria; phylum Bacillota; class Clostridia; order Christensenellales; family UBA1242; genus Caccovivens. Next base: position 146,918 of record CALWQM010000015.1, read on the forward strand.
CAAAAAAATAATGATTTTTCTTCAAAAAACACAGAAAAAAGTGAAAAATTAGATAAAACTGATAAAAATAATGATAGTAATGTTTCTAACAAAAATACCGGCCTATTTGATGAACATTTAAAAATGTAGGAAAAATCAAATTGATTTTATAATTTTTAAATAATTAAGAAAACTTAAATTTGAAAAATAATATTAAACTAATTAACTAAATTTTATTTATCTCAACAAATTAATTGACTAAAATTTTATAAAAGTATATCCTTATATATAGGAGATTTTTATATGGTAACATTAGTTATTTTAGATGGTTTTGGCGAAAGAAAACAAGCTTATGGAAATGCTATTAAAAGCCAAGGAACGCCTTATTTAGATAAATTAAAAAAGAAATATCCACACACTCTTTTGAAGGCAAGTGGCACAGCAGTTGGCTTGCCAGAAGGTCAAATGGGAAACAGCGAAGTTGGTCACCTCACAATTGGTGCAGGCAGAGTTATTCTTCAAGACTTACAAAAAATTAATCATGATATTGAGACAGGTAAATTGTATGAAAACACCGCCCTAATCAAAGCATTAACCCATGCAGAAAAAAACAATTCTTCATTGCATTTAATGGGGCTTTTTTCCAATGGTGGAGTTCATTCAGAACTTTCACACATGTATGCAATCCTTGAAATGTGCAAGAACTATGATATAAAAAATGTCTATGTTCATGCAATTTTAGATGGCAGAGATACAGGGATTAAGGATGGAAAAAAATTCCTTCAAGAATTTGAAGATAATAAAGAAAAAGGTTCAAATGTAAAAATTGCCACAATAATTGGCAGAGTTTATGCGATGGATAGAGAAAAGCGTTTTGACCGCCTTGAAGTTGCATATCGCCTTATGACAGAGGGAAAGGGAACAAAATATTCAAACCCTATTGAAGCAGTGACAGCAAAATATGATGAAGGGTTAACTGACGAATTTATGGAACCTTGTGTTATCGATGAAAATGGCATTGTTAAAGATAACGACAGCATCATCTTCTTTAATTACAGAACTGACAGAGCAATAGAAATCACAACCGCATTCACAAAAGAAGCTTTTAAAGAATTTAAAACAAAGAAATTTAACAATCTTTTGTTTACAACCATGACGGAATATTCTGCTGACCTTAAAGACCTTAACATTATCTATCCCCCAACAATCATAGAAGACAACCTTGCAAGCATAATTTCTCAAAATGGTTTAAAGCAATTTCACACTTCGGAAACCACAAAATATGCTCATGTAACCTTTTTCATTAATGGTGGAATTGAAAAGCCATATCCTAATGAAGATAGGAAACTTGTTGACAGCATTAATGTTAAAGATTTTTCAAAATTTCCAAAGATGCGAGCTGTTGAAATTTGCGAAGCCGTTATTGAAGCAATACACTCAATGAAATATGATTACATCTTGGTAAATTTCTCTAACCCAGACATGATTGGACACACTGGTAACTTTGAAAGCACAAAAGAAGCAATTGAATGTGTTGACAAATGTGCTTATACAGTTGCCCTTGCAACACTTATGGTTGGCGGAGAATGTATTATCACAGCCGACCATGGAAATGCCGAAGAAATGTTTGATAAAAATGGTAACAAAATAACCACTCACACAACAAACCCAGTGCCTTGCATTTTGGTAAGTGAAAAGAACAAAAAGGCTAAACTTAAAAAAGGCAAATCTTTAACTGCTCTTGCTCCTACTGTTTTGAAACTGTTGAACATCACCCCACCAAAAACATATGATGAACCATTATTTTAAGTGGCATTGCCACTTTTTTTATTGCATAATAAAATCTATATAAAATCTTTTTATATAAACTTAAGTTGACAAACATTCTGCAATGTGATAGCGTTAAATGTAGGAGAAAAGAATGAAAATTGTTTCATATAATATAAACGGCATAAGGGCAGCCGAAAAATTGGGATTAACAAACTGGATTAAGGATGAAAAATACGATGTCTATTGTTTCCAGGAAATAAGAGCAAATGAGAATGTGGCAAAAGAAATTCTTGAAAATAAAACTGAAAATAAGCAAATTTCCCTTTTTGATTTTGAAGAAGAACCAATTAATGGTTTAGAAAGTTATTTTAAAATATATAATTGCGGTAATATTCCTGGCTATGCAGGAACTGCAATTTTAAGCAAATTTAAACCTATTAAAATCGAATATGGAATGAGAAACTTTTGGCAAGATAACGAAGGAAGAACAACAACAATATTTTTAGAGGACTTAATTGTTGTCAACGCATACATACCTAACGGCAATTCAAGATTAGAATTTAAAATGAAATATCTTGAAGCATTAACAAAATACTTGGCAGAGTTAAAAAATGAAGGCTCTGTTGTTTGTGTTGGAGATTTTAACATTGCTAATGATGAAATTGATTTAACAAATCCAAAGGAGTGTAAAAATAAGTCAGTTTTTTTGCCTATTGAAAGAAAGGCTTTTAAGGAGATTCTTTCACTTGGTTTTGTTGACACCTTCCGTTATCTTTACCCTGAAAAAGCGGAATATTCTTGGAGAAGTTACAGGTCAAGGCAAGAAAATCTTGCTGCGTCAAACTATAATTCATGGAAATACCGCATTGATTATGCAATTATTTATAATAAAGATTACAAGATATTAAACTGTCAAATGCCAGACCTTCCATACAGCGACCACCTCCCAGTTATCCTTGAATTAACTAAATAATAGCAATAAAAATTATTTTAAACACAGGTTTAAAATTTCAAAAAATTCGCCAACTTTTTGTCCCCCCCCAAAAAAAAATTTTAATTTTATATTAATAAAAAAAATCTCTTATTCAAAATAAGAGATTTTGTTTTTATTAATCTTCTTGTGGGTTATAGTGGTCATAAATTGCAAAAGTATTTCCCCTTGTTGTCAACTTAATCACATATTCAGTAAGTTCATTCACATCTTCTGTTTTATTGTTAACATATTTAACAACAACATAGAAAACTGCTTCATCATTTCCTTCTTCGCTGGAAAGCATCATATAAACCTCAGTAAATTCAAAAGGATATGCAGTTGAGTCAACTCTTGAAGAATAGTTACTTCCATCACGATTTTTTAAAGTTTGAGGTTGAAGTAATTCAAAATAAACATAATCATTATTCTCTTCATTGCTAAGTGAAGTGTTAAAGTCTTCAAAAGTCATTCTTCTTTCAGAAAAATCATATTGCATTAAACTTCCATCAAATATTCCAGCAAAGTATGTTCTTGCAAAAGCATCATTTAAAACATTGTTAAATTCTTTGTATTTTTCATCATTATTTGGAGAAATATTTCCAGAAAAACTCTTTCCGTCAATAATAACATTTGCATTATATTGAGAAGCTTTCAAAAATTCAGGTTTTAAGTCAACTGGAATTGAAGCTAAACAAATAATCACAACAACAAGTGCAAAAAGAACTGACATAAGAGATATAAAAGTTATCTTTTTAACTTTTTTCTTCTTTAAAAGTTTTTCTGTTTGGATTTTTGTGTAAAGTTCATCATCTGTTAAAGGTTTTTCTTCAACTTTATTTTCTTTTTCAACATCAGCTTTTACATCTTTGTTTTCGTCAACTGTCACTTCAACATTTTGAGTTTCATTATCGTTATCAGCCAAATTTTCAGTCTTTAAATCTTTATCTTCCATAATTAATCCTCTTTCTTGCCAGAATTTTTCTTATCGTCTTTATTTTCTTCTTTTATTTCTACAACTTCTTCTTTTTCATCTTTCTTTGATTCAGTTTCTTTTTCAACCTTATCAGTTTTCTTTACTTCGTTTGTTTTTTTCTCAACTTTTGGTTCTTTTTCTTCCTTTGTATCTTCTGTTTTTGTAACTGTTAAACTTTCATCAAGGCTCTTTTTATAGGCCTCATATTCTTTTTTAACAGATTCAAGTTCAGCAGCAGAAATAACCCCAGCTTTAACAAGTTTTTCACCCTCAACAAGTTTTGCTTCATAAGCTTTTAACTTATCAAGTTTAACTTTCTCAGCTCTAATTTTTTCTTCCTTCTCTTTTTGAGCCTTTTCTTTCTTTTCCATTAAAGCAACAATTTCTTCTGTTTTCTTACCAGCCATAACCATGTCAACTTCTTCTTTATAAATGGTTTCTCTTTCCATAAGAAGTTTTGCCATTTCATGAAGAATTTCAATCTTATCTGTTAAAATTTGTTTTGCACGCTTATAGTTGTTATTCAAAATGCTCATGATTTCTTCATCAGCAATAGCTGCCAATTTTTCGGAAAAATCATTCTTTGTTTGATAGTCTCTACCTATGAAAACTTGACTATTTGATGACAAAGCAAGGAAACCAACTTTTTTGCTCATGCCCCACTCATAAACCATTGCATGTGCAAGTTTTGTTGCATGTTGAATATCCGAAGAAGCCCCGCTTGTGATGTCCTTGAAGATTATTTCTTCTGCAATTCTTCCGCCCATACTCATTGCGATGGTATCATTAGCCTTGCCAATACTCATCATAAGGTCATCAGTTTCAGGACGGCTCATTGTGTAACCACCAGCACTGCCACGAGGAATAATTGAAACTTCTTGAACATCATCACAATGTTTCAAACTCTTAGCAAGGATTGTGTGCCCAGCTTCATGGTAAGCAGTGAGTTTTCTTTCTTTTTCAGTAATAACATGGCTCTTCTTTTGAGGTCCCATGATAACCTTGTTGATACCTTCTGTGATATCTTCCATAATAATTTTTGGTCTTCCAGCACGTGCAGCCAAAATTGCAGACTCGTTTAACATATTTTCAATGTCAGCACCTGTGAAACCGCTTGTTATTCTTGCAAGCACACCAAAATCAACAGATTCGTCAATAGGTTTATTTCTTGCATGTATTCTTAAAATTCCTTCTCTGCCCTTAACATCAGGAATGTGAACATAAATTTGTCTATCAAAACGACCTGGACGCATAAGTGCAGGGTCAAGAACATCACTTCTGTTGGTTGCAGCAAGCACAATGATACCTTCATTAGGTTCAAAGCCATCCATTTCAACAAGAAGCTGGTTTAAAGTTTGTTCTCTTTCATCGTTGCCACCACCAAGGCCAGCACCTCTTTGACGACCAACAGCATCAATTTCATCAATGAAAACAATACAAGGTTTGTTTTTCTTTGCTTGATCAAAAAGGTCCCTAACACGAGAAGCACCAACACCAACAAACATTTCAACAAAGTCGGAACCACTTATTGAGATAAATGGAACTTTACTTTCCCCAGCAACAGCTCTTGCAAGAAGTGTTTTACCAGTTCCCGGTTGACCAACAAGAAGCACACCTTTTGGTATTCTTGCACCAAGGTCAGTAAATTTTTTAGGATTTTTAAGGAACTCAACAATTTCTTGAAGTTCAGCTTTTTCTTCTTCCATACCTGCAATGTCGGAAAACTTAACTTTTGTCATTGAATAAGACTTAACTTTTGTTTTGCCAAAGCTCATTGCACCCTTGTTTGCACCTGCAACCATTCTGTAAATCATCCAAATCACAAAAATTGCAAACGCAATATAAAGGATAGGAATTAAAATATCCCAGAAATTCATTCCTGCTGGTGCATAGTTATAAGAAACACCATTAGTTTCGCAAGACTCAATGACTTTATCAAAAATCACACCTGCATTGTCAATATAAAAATAGTAATCACTGTAAGTTGGCACATTATTAACATCATATTTGCTGCCAATAACTAAAATATAGCCAACGCCATCTTTAATATAAACATAACTTGCTTTCGGGTCATCTGGCGAAGCATTTGGGTCTTTATTGTTTTCAATCATTTCAATAGCTTGGTCAGTTGTGATTTGTTGACCATTATTGCCAAAATCAACAAAAAGTAAGCATAATAAAAGAACTACGACCAAAAAAATGATAAGATATGAAAGTTTAAACCCACCTTGTTTTTTCTCGTTCATATATTCTCCCTTTAATTAAATTGTTATTTATAAGACAGAACAGTCTATTAATATTAATATAACAATATCGTAAGTATTTTATCACAAAAGAAAAATAAAAACAACAAAAACAAAGTATGTTTATGAAAATTTATGTCAAAATCTGTTAATCTAATCAATTTGAAAAAATCTGCGGACTGACTTTAAAAATAACATGATTCAAATAGTCCTCTTTATCCTCCAAACTTTCCATAAATTTTTTAGTCTCCTTATGGTCGGTGTTGTTTAAAATTTTATAAACCTCAATTGTGTCGCACTTATTTTCCCTAAGAATATCAAGCCCCTCTTTAAGAGAGTCTTTAACCTTAAATTCAAGCGCTTTAATAGCTTCTTGTGAAATATTTTTAAAATCGACATTTTCTTTAATTTCCAAATCTGCCTCTTTTGCCTCGCTTAATTTAACATATATTTTCAAGTCTATGTAAATGATTGGAATGCCATTTTCAAAAGAGGCCTTAATATTTCTTTTATTATCAAAAATTTCAAAAGTAAGCCTTGCATTTTTAAACAAATCATCACTGAAATCTTCAATAACAATGGAACCTGAGTTAAAGGAGCCATCAAGAAAATTAATATTTTTCATCTGTTCATTGTCAAGTTTAACAAGCTTAGTCGCATCCTTGCATAAAATGGTTTCGCCATTGTTTAAAATTTTTTTATTTTCGCTTTGAGCACTTTTAGATTCTCCACCTGCATTACTTGCTCCGCTTCCGGTTTGCCCCGCACTTGAAGTTGATGTTGCAATGCTAACCCCATCCTCATCTTCTGGCACCAGCGAAATAAATGAAACAAACCCTGATTTACTTGGACTATATAGTCCCTTATAAAAAGTTTCAATCGTGCTTTCTTTGGAATAAATATATGAATTATTGTATTCAATAAGAGTGTCAACTTTAATTGAACTTGCGCTGTCCAAAGTTTTGATTGCTTCCAAGAAATCACTTGCTTTTGCATCAGTGCAAATGATTGATGTGCTGAGTGCCAAATTCTTGTTTCTTGCAAGATAATCTAATTCAACGGAAGCATCATGCTCAAAGTAACTTTCATTGATGACAAGCGTTTTCACATGAGAAAGTCCAACATGCCTGCCTATATGGAGCCCTGCAAAATCCATAGCTTCTGCAATGCTTTGCCCCTTTGCTTTAATTACCTCATATTTTTCAGTGAAGTCCTGCGCCACAATAGGAATAAATGTTAAAAGGGAAAGTTCAATTTCTTCATTTTCTGCTTTATCAAGCCCAATGGCTGTCACAACTGCGTAAGTGTCAATTTCAGCATCTTTGCCAATGGCAACTGTTCCATAAAACAAAACAATAACAATAAATATTATTGTCATAGGATATTTAAATATGTTTTTTAAATAATATTTAAAATCTTTGGTTTGCATCATTCTTTCTCCTTGTTGTTTTGCTTCTTTTTGATTATAAGGAAAATTATCGAACATATAGGCACAATAAAGAATGAAATTAAAGAAAGATATGGCAAAACACTCTCTCCATAGGCTATTGTCTTTTCAAGATTACGTATTAAAAGTTCAACTATTAAGATAAAACCTATGTCAAAACTTACAAGCGCATAGATGCTGTTAAGTTTGGTGAACACCACATTAAAACACTTTGTGTAGCTCTTTAAATAAATTGCCATTTGAAAATAGGTTAAAAACATGACAAAAATGACAGCAATAACATCAATTCTTCCAAGTCCGCCATAATCTTTAATGTTGCCAAGAACTTCAAAAATAGCATAAGGATGCATGAAAGAAGTGTATGTGTAAGAATAATAAAATGCAACAGAAGTCCCAACAACCAAGATAATTGCAAGGATAACTAAGGAAAAAAGTTTTTTTCCGTCACCCTTTTTGTAATCTATCTTATCCATAAATATAAACAAAAAGATAACATCCCCAAAAGATGAAATATGTTTTAATGTTGTGATAATTATGTCACTTAAATTTGATTGATAAAGTAATGGCACAGAATCAACACTTATGAAAGACAGCAAAACACAAAAAAGTGCAATTATCAAAATTATTGGAAAAAACAACTGACAAGTTCTGCCAAAAGCTCTAAAATTTATAAATGATAAATAATTAATGATTGGTAAAAAACAGATAAGAAAAATAACACTGTTATCCTGCTTGTAAATTAAATCTTTAAAAAAAATGTAAGTTATATTGTAAATTAGCACAAGTTTGCAAACAAAAAATATGATAAATAAAATGTAAATTACCTTCAATGTAATTGTTCCAAGTTTTGCTTTGATAAGTTCATGAAAGGAAGTTTCTGGATATTTGCGTTTAAGATAAATAAAAAGTGTTATTAAACCAATTTCAAGAAGAAATAAAATGATGTAACAAATAGTTCCTTCAACATTAGCTTCCCTATAAAGTAAAGAAGGCAACAACAAAACTTTATTTGCAAAAATCATTAGAAAAAGCATAATACTTGTTTGCCAAACATTAATACTTTGCTCGTTTTTCATCATTTTTGCCTCCTTTTGTTGTTAGTTTCAAAAGAAAGCGGTCTTTCTTTCATTGACGTCAATGAAACTTTAACAATTCCATCTTTATTATCTCTTAATATGAAAGGTGAAAAAGGTGCAAGGTATGGAGTTCGATAATTTTCAATGCTGTTTAAATACCCAATAAAATAAATTGAACCTCCAATAATTCCCAAAAGTCCAACTGATGCCCCAATCAAAAGAAAGATAAATTGCAAAACAGTGATTTGAGCAGACTGCTCTGGAATGGTGTAAAGAGCAATTTTTGCAATGGCAACAACAATCACCGCTGGCGGAGAAATGAGCCCTGCCTTAACACCTGTGTCGCCCAAAATCAATGCCCCAACAATTGAAGTTGCAAGCCCAAGATAACTTGGAAGACGCAAACTTACTTCATACAAAATTTGAAATAATAACGAAATAAACAAAATTTCAATGAATGGTGTGAAAGGAATTTGTTGAGTGGAGTCAGCAATCGTAATCAAATATTTAAGTGGCAAAATGTTATAATGGAAAAGTTGCAAGGCAATATAAATTCCTGGACCCAAAATGGCAAACAAACTTCCAATTAGGCGGACAAAACGAAGTAAGGTTGAATATATGTAATTTGTGTAATAATCATTTGTGTTTTGCAGTTCTTCAAGCAAAACAAAAGGCACAGTTAAAACCATTGGAGTGTTGTCAACCATAATTGCAACCCTACCCTCCAAAAGTTTTGCACAAACAATGTCAGGCTTTTCGGTGTTTCCAACTTGTTTAAAAAGCGAGTTTGGTCTATCAATCAAAAATGGAATAAGATAATATGAGTCAACCACGCCATCAATATCAATTTTTTTCAGTTTTTTTTCAATTTCCTTAACAATTCTTTTATCAACAACACTGTCAAGATATGCAATAATAATTTGTGTTTGAGTACGTTTCCCAACTGTCAAGTTTTTCAAAACAAGGTCTGCACTATAAAATCTTTTTCTTAAAAGCCCAATATTTGTTTTGATATCTTCTGTAAACCCCTCTCTTGGTCCCTGAATTACAGGTGTTGTTGGTGGTTCACTTGGTGCTCTTGCGTTAAATTTTTGAATGTCAACTGAAAGGATTTTATTAGAGTTATTTGTAAGAATAACCACCCCACCCTTCAAAATATTGTCAACAATTTCTTCCTTTTTGATTTCCTTAATATCATTTGCCTGCACAAGTTTTTTAATTACATCAAAATCAAGCTTTCCTTCATAAGATGAAATTGGTTGATATATGGCAGTTGAAAAAATAAGATTATCCGTAAAACTTTTAAGATAAATAAAGCCAACAGATATATCTTTCAAGTTAAGAACTCTGTCCACCACATCAAAGGAATTGTGAAGCTGGTCTTTTATGCTTTTAATCTCTTTTTCAACATTAAAAAAATTCATACTACCTCTTTTTGGTAGTATGATTAAATCTTTCTAAAATTATTACAATATAAATAGTTAAGCCTTAAATTACTTGAACAGTAATTAAATTTGATGTTGAACTGTAAAAATTCCCATTTGGATTGGCAACAACATAAATTTGATAAATTCCTTTTTCAAATTGATTCATATCAAAAACTGTGTCAAAAACTTCAATATCTTTTGTTGCTGTGTCTGGATAAGTTATCTTCAAAGTGTAATTATATGCATTAAGAATGCTTGACCAACTTAAAATGTTATTTTCAAAAGAAACAACTGGCTTATCCAAGCTTCCTGTAACTGTCCAAAAAGCAAAATTTGAAAAACTGCCCAAAGACTTGTTTTCATTTTGAAATGCCACCATAAACCTAAATTCACTGCCAGCATTCAGTAAGATATTGGCATTTTTACTTAAATTAATTGTGTTAATATCGCTTTCAACAACATCAATTTCAATGTATTCTCCATTAATGTTTTGCTCAATAACAAAATAATAACCAAAATCATCTTGATAATCAGCCGTCAAATAATAATCTCCATCAACTTGTTCCACCCTCAAATTTTGAGGAACTTCTTTAATATCTGGTGAAGCAAGATAAAACACAACAACTCCCGCAATAACAGCAAGAATTGCAACCGCAATAAGACTGATGAAAACAATAAGTTTTGTTTTTTTAGGGTCCACTTTGACATTTTTGTTGTTTTCAATAACATTATCGTCTATTTGTGATTTTTTTTCTTTCATACGGATATTATAATAAAATAAATTAAATTTTTGCAAATAAAAATTAAAAATATCACAAATATTCAAAATCAATATTGACATATCAATAAAAATGTGGTAAAATTAAAGCATAAATTGGAGGTAGATATGATTGATTTCAATAACTTATCAACAGAAAGTTACGCAGCATTCATAATTGCAATTGTTTTCACAGTGGTTTCTATTGCTGGTGCAATTGTTTTACTTAGAAGGCTTAAAACCGCTTCAACCTTATTAAAGGTGTTAACCACAATCGTTTTTCCATTCATAGCAATTTTCTGCTGGTTGTATATGATTTTAAACGTTTGTGCAAACTTTGATATTGGAACAAGTTTCTATTCAGCATTCTTAATCACATTAGGTTTCTATCTTATCGTTGTTGGAGTTTATTTCTTGGTGCAATATCTTTTAAAACGTAAAGCAGAAAAAAATGCTGAATATGTTAACAATCTTGAAAATGAAGTTAAAGACCTTGAAAAAGAAGTTTCAAAAAAAGAAGCTGTTAAAGCAGAAACAGCAAAAACAAAAGAAGCACAACCTGCAAAAACAACTAAAACCACAATAAATAAAAAATAATTTATAATCATTAAATTTATAAAATAAAACACATTAGTTAATTCTAATGTGTTTTTTCTATTTATAAATATTCTATCTTTAAATTTCACTTAACTATTTAACAATCAAGTTAACAAGTCTTTTTGGAACAACAATTTCTTTAATAACAGTTTTTCCGTCTAAAAGCCCCTTGATTTTTTCATCGGCTTTTACAGATTTTAAAATTTCATCATTTGAAAGGTTTGTGCCAACATTCATTCTTGCAACAATTTTGCTGTTAATTTGAACGGCAATTTCAACTGCATCAAGCACAATCTTGCTTTCGTCATAATCAGGATATCTTTGATTGAAGATAGAATATTTTTCTCCTATTTGTTCCCAAAGTTCTTCGCAGAAATGTGGAGCTGCCGGTGAAAGAATAATAAGCAAATCTTTAACTGTCTTTTCCAGCATATCGCCATTCTTGTCTTTAACAACATCATATTTATACATTGCATTAACAAGTTCCATAATTCTTGCAACAGCAGAGTTAAATGAGAATGATTCAAAGTTAACGGCAACTTCTTTAATGGTCCTGTTCAAAACATAGTCAAGCTCTTTTTCAGCATCACCATAATTTGTTGAAGTTCCCTTTTCTTTATGCCATTTAAGGACAATTCTTTCAACTCTTTCCATAAATGCTTTAATATGTTTCAAGCCTTCATCATTCCAAATTCCGCCGTCAATATATTTAAGTGAGAACATCATGTGAAGCCTAAGTGCATCACTGCCATATTCATTCACATATTCATCAGCAGTTTTTGAAGTGTTACGCTTACTCATTTTCTTACCGTCTGGTCCAAGCACCATTCCTTGGTGGAATAATCTTTGGAAAGGCTCATCAAAGTCAAGACATCCAATATCTCTTAAAAATTTGGTAATGAAACGAGAATAAAGTAAGTGCATTGTTGCATGTTCAACCCCACCCACGTAACAGTCAACAGGCAACATTTTGTTTACATATTCACGATTAAAAATTTCCTTATCATTGTGCAAAGACTCTGGGTATCTAAGTTGATAGAAAGATGAGTCAACAAAAGTATCTAATGTGTCTGGTTCTCTAAGTGCAGGATGGCCGCATTTTGGACAAGTTGTTTCCATAAATTCTTTGCATTTTCCAAGTGGGCCACTGCCATCTGGCTTGTAATCTGTTATGTGAGGCAAAACAACTGGCAAATCTTTTTCTGGAACAGGAACAGCACCACAATGTTTGCAATGAATAATAGGAATTGGACAACCCCAATATCTTTGTCTTGCAACAGACCAATCTCTAAGTTTATAATTTGTTTTAAATCTTCCAGCACCCAATTTTTCTAGCTTTTCAACTATTTTTGTTTTAGCTTCTTCGCTGGTTAAGCCACTAAATTCAGCAGAATTAACAAGTTTGCCATATTCACAGAATGGAAGTTCTGTTTTGCTTCCGTCTTTTGCAGTTAAAACTTGTTTAATTGGTAAATTATATTTGATTGCAAAATCATAATCGCGTGCATCATGCGCTGCAACACCCATAACAATACCAGTTGCATAAGTTGAAATAACATAATCAGCAACGAAAAGTGGAACACGGTCACCTGTTAAAGGATTGATAACATAAGTTCCAGTAAATGCACCAGTTTTAGGTGAAGTAGTGCTGGTTCTTGTGATTTCATCCTTTTTTGCAGACTCTTGAATATATTTTTCAACACTTTCCTTATATTCGTCTTTAATAAGTTTTGAAACCAATTTATGTTCTGGTGCAATAACCAAGAATGTTACGCCAAAAAGTGTGTCGGCACGAGAAGTAAAGACTGTAAGTTTTTCATCACTTCCTTCAATTTTAAAGTCAACCTCTGCGCCAATGCTTTTTCCAATCCAGTTTCTTTGAAGTATTTTGGTTTTTTCAGGCCAATCAATCTTATCAAGCCCGCTTAAAAGTTCATCAGCATAAGCGGTGATTTTGAAAAACCATTGTCTCATATTTTTTCTTACAACTTCGCTGCCACATCTTTCACAAACTCCATCAACCACCTGTTCGTTGGCAATAATAGTGTTGCAAGAAGGGCAAAAATTAACAGGTGCTTCTTTTTGATAAGCAAGTCCCTTTTTGAAAAGTTGAATAAAAAGCCATTGTGTCCATTTATAATAATCTGGATTACATGTAATAAGTTCATAGTCCCAGTTGAATGTTGCACCCATATCCCTTAATTGTCTTTCCATAACGGCAATATTATGACGTGTGCTATCTTCTGGATGTATACCAGTTTTAATGGCATAATTTTCTGCTGGAAGCCCAAACGCATCAAACCCCATAGGTTGAAAAACATTATACCCCTGCAAACGTTTAAACCTTCCAAAACTGTCGGAAAGACCAAAATTCCACCAGTGTCCAAGGTGCAAGTTTGCCCCACTTGGATATGAAAACATTTCAAGCAAATAAAACTTTTTTTCCAATTTATTAGGGTCAAAAGCATAAAGTTTTGTGTCTTCCCAAATTTTATTCCATTTCTTTTCAATTTCTGTATAATTCATAAAAATGCTCCTGTAAATATTATTTTATAAAATATTAATTTTAAAGTCAACTTAAATATTATAATAAAAATAGCAAATCGCTGTTTTTAAATAAATTTATTTTTTAATAAACCTGCCAAATCTTATTTCACATCATTTTGTGAGAAATTACTTGAAAATGTTGCGTCTGTGGAGATAAGGTAAAGCCCAACAGCAGTTAGAAGGAAAGCCATATTGAAAGAATTTACAAAGTTTGCAAATCCGCCTGTAATTCCAAAAAGTTCAAGCCCGCCAAACATAAATGCATAGAAAATTGAACCAGCAAGGCACAAAATGAGTCCACAGCAAGTAAGGAAATTAGTTCTAAAATGGCAGAACAAGCAAACGATTGAAATAAGTGCGTTAATCATATAAATAGCGAAAATAGTGTTATTTAAATCAAAATATTCAGGTAGATATTCTGGCAACAAGAAATATGCAAGTAAACTTAGTGCAACCCTGATTGCAATATCCAAAATTTTTAGACCAGTGCCTTTATCCAGCCAAACGGTATAAATTAAAATCACACCCTGAAAAGCACAAAGGCAATATAAAATTGCATCATAATTTTTTGTTACTTCTTCAAATGGTGGGAAAGTGAAGAAATAACCTGCAACAACATAAGCAATTAAAGAAATTGTAAGCAAAATGCTTTTTTTGTTAAGCCTTAAAAAGATTAAACTCATAAGCAGACACAAACAAATCACGGCAAATGAAATTGTTTCAAGATTAAACCATGAAGATGCCTCACCAACATCAAACTTAATGTCTGCAACCACAATCACAATTCCTGCAATGATTATGATTGAGAAAATTAAAAACATAATTTTTTTAAATAAACTTATATCTCTTAAATCTTTCATAATTATATGATACCAAATTTTTCAAAATTTTACAACTTATTTTTATATTTTTTGTCGAAAGCAAGTAAAAAATTAGCAAAAATATGCTTTTTTACTCACATTTTTGCTAAAATTGTATAACTTATTATTTTATTTAATAAATTTTCTTATGATTGCAACCTCATCATCTTTTCCAAATTTAGTGGAAATCGCCGTTTCAACAATTTCAAAACCTTCATCCAAAAAGACCTTTAAAGCATTTTTTCTTGAAAAAGGAACACTGTCATAAAGGGCATCAATCTTCCTTTTCTTTGCTTCTTTAAATAATTCTCTAAGAGCTGGTCTCATGTACCCCTGTCCTCTAAACTTTGAGTTAACAAGAACACCCATGCTGTAATAATCACCTGTTTTGTGAAAATTAATGTAGCCCACAAAGGTATTTGTTTCAACGTCCTTTATGTAAGCATAAAAAATTTCTGGATTATTCATGCTTTTTTCATACCAGGCTTTCCATTTTTCCTTTGGAAAATCAATACAGCCAGTATCATAATGGTAACCAAAGTATGAAACATCATACCCCGCATTGTAACTCATAGTTTCAGGGTCTTCCATACATTCTTTTCTAAACCATAAATCGTCAAAGGATGGTTTAACCAAAATAACCTGTTTCAAACAAACTCCTAATTTTTCACCTTTTCAACAATCTCATCTTCTTCAAAAACATTTTCGGTTTCTTCTTCGGCAATGTTGTTCAAAGTGTTATAGTTATGAATTTTGTTTTCGCACATTTCAAAATATTTTTGATAAGCCTTTTTGCAGAACTTTTTATGATTATCAACTTCCTCAACCTTTGGTTTTTCAAAATTATAAGGCCCATTTACCTTCCATTTTTCAAAAAGTCCAATTTTTATTGCATTTTCACGGCAAAAGAATGAACAACGCATACACATTGCACAGTTTTTCCCAAATTTTAATTCGCCATTTTCAAGTGTTATGTTGTGGGTTGGGCACATATTAACACATGCATTGCAATGACAACACTTATCATTCACTTTATATCTTTTGCCATTAAACCTTCCACCCCAATGTTCAACACGGAAAATGTATGCAAGCAAACTTCCAAAAATGACATCATCAAGTTTTGAGTGCTTTCCGCTTAAAAGTTCTTCGGCGTCAATAGGAATCATTTTTTGAGCAATATCCCACATCTTATAAGCCATAGCATCGGTGTGGCGGAAAATAATGTTGTAAGGCATGCAATAGTGATATTCATTGGTTAACTCATAATTTTTTCTGCCTAAAATTTTTCTAAGTTTGACTGATGAAATGTTGTTTAATTTCAATGGTTCACCAGAAGTGTTTAAAATGAAAAGTGATTTTTCATTTTCCATATTAGGCAATTTTTTTGCAAAATCAAGCACAAGTTTAGGTGCATTAAAAGCATGAACAGGATAGGCAATGCCAATCTTGTCATAATCATTAACATTCAAATTAAATTCTGGGCTTTCAATTCTAAAAACATCAACCTCAGCCCCCTTATCAGCAAGAGCCTCCTTAAATTTATAGACCACTCTTTGAGTGTTTCCTGTTCCAGAAAAATAACAAATTAAAATTTTCATTTTTTAGTCCTTTTCACTTGTTTTCATTTTTGCATTAAATTTATCATCAAAGTAATAAAGATTGTTTTCATTAACATCATGGGAATCATACCAAATCTCTGCAAAAATTTTATCCTTTTTTGCAAGCCTGTCAAAATCCCAAACATTTTCTTTATAAATTTGGCTTATCCAATGCCCTGCCTTTAACACACTATATGCTGTGGCAGTGAACTTTACGCCATCACAATTCTCAAACTCGTATTTATCATAAAGCCCGTTATAAGCTTTTGATAAAAGTTTTCCGCCATGATTTTCGGCAACATTTTTCAAATCATCAATATTGATTTTGCTGTCATCTTTGTCTAAATCAAACTTATAGTCAATAAGTTTTGCATTTTTAACATTTCTAAGGGCTTCATAATCAATTTCTTCGCCCAAATCATTTTTGTTTTCAACAAGCAAGTTGAATTTTTCCCAAGGCTCAAAAAGAGCTTTATATTTTTCTTCTCCGCCAAAATAAGCAACAAGCCTTGCATGGTCGTTATGCTTTGCCCAGTATGCTGGGGAATTATCATCTTTAAAAAGCCTTTTTATTGCAAAGGTTGAAATGAGTCCTTTTGGAACAATTTTCCCAATTTTATAATAAGAATGAGATTTCAATAATTCTGCCCAAAAAGTTTCTGTATTTTCGCTTTGATAGTCAAAAAGGTCATTCAATTCATGGCCATCATAGAACCACATGCCATGGAAATTTCTTGTTGCATTATAATATGGTTTAAAGAAATCTTTTGCACTTCCGCCAATAAGTTTAAAGCCATCGTTAAGTGTATCAAAACCTGTCAAGCAATTCTTTGCTCCCCCGCCAATGTTGAAACATTTTTTCCAGAAAACATTTCCAAGGTCTTTTGCAATATCTTTTCTTAAAATGTTTGCAATTAAAACACCACTGTCATGTGCTGTTACCCATTCAAGAGGAGCATTAAAGCAAGTGTGGAACATCAAGCCATCACTCATATTGTCGCTGAGCATATTGTTATGTAACATTGCAGTTTGACGGAGCACCGCCCAATTTTTGATGCTTGATTCAAGCACCCTAAACTCACCCCTAAGCTTTGTTGCGGAATAAATATCAAAAGGACTTACAAGAAGTGGGTCACCAACCCTGCCCCATGGATGCTTATAGTTTCTGTTTCCATAAAGTGCAACAGTTGAAATATGGATAAGTTTAGGTTGTTTTTCCATGCTTTCAATCACTGAAACCAAATTATCAACCCCAACTTGATTGCATTCTATGGCCTTTTCAGGGAATTTGTCGCTGTGTGGTGGAATAACAGCAGCAAGATTGACAACATAATCACAATCTTTAACAAGCTTTTCACAAACTTTCTTGTCTCCAATATTTCCGTAGATAATTTCAAATTTATTTTTAAAGTTTTTATATGTTTTTAAAAGTTTTTTGATTCTTTTATCATCTGGAAGAACCAAAAACTTAAATTTATCAATTTCCTTAATCTTAACAACTTCTTTTAAAGTTGCTTGTCCCATATTACCAGTAATACCGGTTATAGCAACAACCATATTTTCCTCCTAAATAGAAATACATAAATTTTCCCTGCCAAAATTGTTGAGTCGTTAACTTTTCATATTTTACCATAGCAAAATTTTTTTGACAAGTAAAATGATATAATTTAAAATTTTTTAACTATTTATTAAAATCAACTGACAACTTCCTCAGTGAAACCATCTTTACATTTAAAATATTTCATTTTAAGACGTTTTGCAGGCAAAATATCATGTTTAAAAAAAACAAAAAGATTTTGTTATTTATGATAAGTTTTTCCATTTAAAATTGTGAAAGCACGATATATTTGTTCTAAAAGCATTATCCTGAAAAGGTTGTGCGGAAAAGTCATGCTTGAAAAAGAAATATGTAAATTGCAAGCCCTTTTAACATTTTCACTTACCCCGTAAGAGCCACCAATAACAAATGTGATTTTTGAATTTTTCATGGAAATATCTTCCAATTCTTTTGCAAATGTTTCACTTGAAAACATTTTCCCTTTCAAGTCGCAAAGGACAGAAAATCCAGACAGATTTTTAATTATATCCTCTCCCTCTTTTTCTTTGATGACAGAAACATTATCGAATTTGTTTTGCTCTTTAAGTTCAATAATGTTAAGTTTACAAAAAGCAGAAAGTCTTTTAAGATATTCCTTTTGTTCGTCCAAAGAAAACTTTTCTTTTAAATTTCCAACACAAACAACATTAATTGTTATCATTAAAGCCCCCAAATAAACGAAAATAAAGTAACCGCACTCATAAGCACAATAGACATAATGAGAAGGACTTTTGTTCTTGTTTCCATCTTCTCTTTTTTAGGTTTTGGAACAGGAACATCTGGATTATTTTTAACAAAATCTTTTATCTCATCAAATGACATAAAGATAAGTTGTTTGTCGCCAAAAGTTATCACATCATCCTGGGCATTTTCAGTATTTAAGTTATCACTATTTTTAATTTTATCCAAATCGTTATAAAAATTCACTTTTGCTGCCAAATCTTGAACAGCCTTTTGTTTGTCCCTAAATTTATCTTCAAAACTATACTTAACAAGAAGTTTGATAAGATAGAATAGGCATATTAAAAGCACAACAACAATCAAAAACATAGTCAAAAATCCAATTAAGGCATTTTGACTTGTTATGCTTGATAAATATGAAAGAAAACCACCTGTTGATTTTCCAGAAGAAATAAGGTAAGACATAACAACACTGATGCCGTTGTTCATAAAGTGAATTATCATACAAGGATAGATAGATTCACTGACATAAAGAACAAAATTTAAGAACATGCCAATTATTGTTGCATAGAAAAATTGCTCAATGTTCATGTGCAAAAGTCCAAACATCAAACCTGTTAAAAGGATATTATTTTTCATTCCAAGCCCAGTGTTTCCAAAAAGAAGCATACCCCGATGGATGTTTTCCTCACAAACAGCAGGAATAATAGCCGTGAAAATTAAACCAAGAATCAGTGATGTGATTGTTCCGCTGTTGCTTGTTCCATAATTTGGAGAATGATAACCTAGTCCAAACAAAATTGATTGAAAAAATGCGGAAATAAAAATATTTAAAAAGTAAACAACCACACCAAGCCCAATAGAAATCAAAATAATTCGCCATGAAATTTTGGTGTAACTAAAATTATTTAAAGTCTTTTTAAAACTACGTTTTGTAAGATATTTAAACATAAGGAAAGAAAAAACCAAAAGTATGCCCACTTGAAGCACACCATTAACAATATAATTGCCTGCTTCGCCCATAAAAGAAAAAACACCAAATTGACTTAACATTCTTACGGTAACAAAAATGCAGACAACAATGAAATATATTAAACTTGACGCAAACGCATATTTCTTTCCCACAAGTAACTCCTAAATCTATTGTATTATCCTGAAACCAAATTTATAACAAGCAAAAGAACAGAGATTATAATTCCAGCATAAAAAGTCATTGGCAATTTCCAAAGCATCATTGGCTTGCTGTCAATAAATTCTTCTCCTTCCTCAACATGTGGGTCAAATTCTTGTTTTCTAAGATAAAACCAATAGAACAAGAAGAACAAACCACCAACTGCAAGAGCCAAAACAATGGACACCAAAATATATACCCAATTAATTGGCAAGTCAAGATTAATTGCGCCCACATTCATTAAATATTGAATAGTAACCGTTGTTATGTTGTTAAATAAGTGCATTAAAAATGGATAAACAAGATTTTCCGTTTTATTAAGCACAAGTGCAAAAACGCAGCCCATGATAAATGGGTAGATAAATTGATTTATGTTTTGGTGAATTAAAGCAAAAATTAAGGCTGACAAGAAAATTGCCCCCAAGCTGCCAATTCCTCTTTTCAAGCCATTGAATATTACACCACGGAAAATAAGTTCTTCAACAAAGGCTGGAATAAGTGCAAAAAGAACAAGCCACAAAACATACCAACCAAAATTATCAAGTGGAATAGGACTTGGTGTGGAAGAAACTCCCCACATTTCAAACAATCTTCCAAAACATCCTTCAATCAGTCCAAAAAGCCCAATAACAAAAACAATGCCAAAAAGCGCACACAAAATTGCTGGAAGTGGCTTAACTTTTTTAACTTTAAATTTGCTAGCAGTAAATTTAATTCTGTGAACTTTGTTATAAACAAAGAAAATGCAAATAAATGTGACTTGTGTCAAAAGCATATAAGGAATTGCAAAACCAATATAGTTATTTAGAAGATAAGTTAAAAAATCAACATCTGCTGGAAATTCAACTCCCACTGCCGCAGCTATACCGTAGCCTGCAAAAGCAAAAACAAATGAAACAAGAATTGGAAGCAAAAGCACCCACAAGAAAACCCTGCCAACATCGTTAACATTGTAAAAGTTGCGTTTGGCAATAACTTTTTTAAACTCTTCATCATTAACAACAGTTACATCAGCAACTTCTTTGTGGGCAGTAGCTGAATTTTTAACTTCTTGTTGCTTTTGATTTTTCAAATTGTTTTTATTTTTAGAATTTTTCTTCTTTTTGTTTCCCATAGGGATAATAATATCATAATCTTCAAAAAAAAACAACAAATATGCTGGACTTAAAAAATATTTTCATGTAAACTAATGACATGAAACAAGAAGTAAATTTTATGGAAATAGCGCTTGATGAAGCATTTAAGGCATATAAAAAAGGAGAAGTTCCAATCGGTGCTTGCATTGTAAAAAATGGTAAATTAATTTCAAAAGCACACAACACAAGAGAGAAAAGCAAAAATGCTTTAAAGCATGCGGAAATAATTGCCATTGATAAAGCCTGCAAAAAACTCCGTGACTGGCGCCTTAATGGTTGTGAACTTTATGTCACCTTAAAACCTTGCCCTATGTGTGCTGGTGCCATTGTGAATGCCAGAATAGACAAAGTTTATTATGGTGCTGATGAAACAAATGCCACCGACAACCTATGCGAGCAAATTTTTTCAAGCGAAAGATTAAATCACAAAACACAGCTTGAAAAACAAGAAAATTTTAATGAGAAATGTTCAAAGCTTCTCACAAACTTCTTTAAAAATAGGCGAAAAAAATAAATTTTTTTGCAAATTATCAAAATAAAGATAAAAACAAAAAAGAGGGTCACCCCTCTTTTTTCACAGCAATTTTATAACAAATCCATAAGTTGTTTATTAAATTCTTCTTCGGTAATAACTCCTTCGTCTCTTAACTTTCTTAATTCTTCAACTTTCTTTTTCTTATCATTATTCGCACTTTCCTCAGCTCGTTCTTCACGTCTTACTTCGCTTGGTGAATTAATAATGATGATATCTGGAATAAACATTGAAATAAGAAGTAAAATCCAAGGAATCCAACCGCCAGCAAGAATTATGATGATTAATCCTGCAATATAATATTTTTGTGAAACTCTAAAATACTTACCCTTGCTCCTAACAGAATAGATGAGAAGAATACTTCCAACAATCCCGGCAACAACTTCAATAAAAATAAAGTAAATACTGTAATAAGAAATGATATAAAGATAAGTTCCCAAGATGTTTGCATAGTATTCAGGGTCAACCAAGTAAAGTATCACTATCACAAGATTTGCAATCATATTAATTAAATTAATTATTGCTGCACTTAAAATTAAATTTCTTTTCGTTTTATTCATTTTTCATTCCTCTCTTACCATATTTTAACAACAAACTTATAAAAAGATTATTGCCAAAATAAATGATAATTAACAATATGCTAACATTTTTATAAAATAACTGTCAAATCATTTTGAAAAAAATCGAATTTGTTCTAAAATAATTATGAATTTTGATAAAAAGAGGATAGCTATGAGAATTGAAAGAAGAACCATTGTGATAACTGGCGCATCAAGTGGAATTGGCAAAGGCTTGAAAGAAGTTTTTGAAAAAAAAGGTGACCACGTTATTGATATATCAAGAAATGGACATGATTATAAATGTGACGTTGGAGATGATAAAAAATTAAAAGAAGTTTTTGATGATATTTATCTAAATCATGGTGAAATTGATATTTTAATCACCTGCGCTGGCTATGGAATATCCGGAGCTGTTGAACTTTTGCCAGAAGAAGCAACAAAAAAACAATTTGATGTCAACTTTTTTGGAACTGCAAATGCCTGCAAATATGCCATCCCAATGATGAAAAAACAATCTAAAATCATTATAATATCTTCCGCAACTGCGTTGTTTCCTGTTCCATTCAAAACATATTATTGTGCCAGCAAAGCGGCAGTAAGCAGTTTTGCACAAGGCTTAAAAATGGAGTTATCTAAAACAGGTATCCAAGTTACCTCAATTTGCCCTGGCGATATTAAAACAAACTTCTCACAAAACAGAGATAAAAGGTACGACACAAACGAACGTTATGGCAAATCTGTTGAATATTCAACAAAACCAACTGACAAAACCGAAAAAAGAAGAATGTCTCTTGACTATGCAGTGAAAAAGATGGTTAAAATCATAGAAAAAAAGAAATTTAAGCCACAATATATTGTCGGCAAGCAATATCATATTTTCTACGCATTCAAAAGACTTACCACAACAAATTTCTTAAACAATTGCATAACCAAAATTTTCTATAAAACTAAAAGTAAATAAACAGGACATTAGCCTGTTTTTTATTTTTCCATTTCCTCAAAATATAAAGCTTAAATAAAATTCTTTTAAAAATGTAACTTTTTTGTAAAAAGGTAATATGCTGATAATGGAGGGATAAAATGATTTACCAAAACAGATATTGTCAAGGAAACTGCACGAATTTACGTCCTTGTCAACAACCTCCATGCTTTCAGCCATCTTGTCAACCTTGGTGTCCAACCAATCCCCCATGCCCATGTAATGATTGTTGTTCACCACAAAGATGTTGCAATGATGACTTAACAATGTTCCTTATAGGTTACATGATAGGACAAAATTATAATTGTAGAAGAAGATAACAAAATACAAAAGAAAAATAAAATATTGTATAATAAAATCCGCAAGATTCCATGCGGATTTTATATTTTCTAAATAACTTAAATAATCTAAGCATTGCCTTTAAACGCAATTTTTTAACTTTGCTTATAATTCAATATTATTTTATGAATTTATACAGCCAAATTCAGTAATATTTATTGTGTATTGCACACCCAACACATTTTGCATTGCATCCTGTGAAACCATGCCCAGTGTGGTCATTGTTTTTGCTGTGTTTAAAGTTGAACCTAAATTTCTTGTCCAATATTTAATGCTGTTATTTGTTATTGCCTTTACCAAGTCACTCATCTCCATATTTGCATTCTTTCCACATACCAATTCTATCTCTTCTATGGATGAGGCAAAAAAGTCTGGTTCATGCGTATAGTTCACTTCCTGCACTCCTTTTTCTGTAAACTGCTCAACCTTTTTGTTTGTTACATCAATAAAATCTGTAACTCCTGATGACCATTCATGCAGTAAACTATCTTCATAAAATGTTATATCATCTATAAGTGAATTACTATAACCTTCTCCTATTCCAAGTTCAACATCTGCCCATGCACTTGCATAAACAATTTCCGCTAATACTGCTGTTACATTTGTGTTTTCAAAACCTTGTCCTGATGTGTATGTTCCTTGCAATCTCCACCTAACTGGCTCAACCTTATACCAATTATTGTTATATAAACAATACTCGTCATTATTATAACTTCTTGTAACCAAGGTTTGCCCCGCAATGCTATATGTTTTTGAATTGTTGCTTGCCTTATTCAAAGCATTTATGGTTGTGGTATCCTTAACCAAAGTTTGTGGAAACATTCCCATTTCAACATACCAATAATCACCCTCTTCGTCATAATATGCAGGGTTGCGTGCTTCATAAATTGCATATAGGGTTGTGTTCGCCGTTAATGTTGCAACATTTCCCGGTCCAACCAAAACACCGGTCCCATCACTTTTTGTATTCCAGCCAATAAATCTAAAACCATCTTTAACAGCATATGGCATTACAGTTGCTTTTGTGTAGGTAACTTTTTGAGTGGTTACTGCTGGGGTCTCTAAATAACACCAAACTTTTATTTGTAAATCATTAAACTGATATCCACCATTATTTGTTCTATATAGCCAAACTGCAAATTGCTGTGTTTCTTTTGCCATGCTTGCCGATAATGTCAATGTTGCTGAAAATGTGCTTGTATCATCCCAATAATTGTAATATGTTCTTGTGCTTAAAGCTGAACCACTTGAATTTAAAAATTCAAACACAAAGCAGCCATCAGTCCTTGACATACTTCCACCAACAACTTCATAACCAATAGTGTAAGTTCCCGCTACGAAGTTTGAAGCATAATATCTTGTAATTTCAGAACTTTCTGTCATTGTTCCATTTAATGTTGCAATTTGAGTTGTAGCATTGTAATTAAGTGTCACGCCACCATAATTACCAGATACATTTGCTATCCTTGCTGCATAGTTATAGTTCTTAACACTCCCACCATTGGCATTGTAAGTCATTGTATAAGTGGCATACTTCATCTTGATATTTATTACATTATACCAATTCACTTGATGTTCCCCATCTGCATTTGCAGTGAATGTATATTTTCCACTGCTTGATGTTAATGTTCCTTTTCCACTTGATGTTGATAAATACACAGATTCAACGGCATACCCATTTGCTGGCTTTATATCACTTATCACTATTGTCCCGCCATAAACAACCGTACTTGGTGTAAACTGGTCTGTTAAATCATTGTGCGTAACCCCTGTGTAACTATAATAAACATCAAATGTACCGCTAACATAATCTTGCTCACCACTTGGATTTAAAACATTAATATCAACTAAAAATTGCTTTTGCGTCCATTTTGAATATAACGTATGATTGCTTGCTGTTGTAACTTTGGTTGAGGTTGTCACTGGCTTAGTTAAACCACTATCCAAATACCAACCTGCAAAAGTATAACCTGCTCTTGTTGGTGTTGGCAAACTTGCATATGTGCCATCATATGTTACAGTCAAATTGCCAATCGCATTATCTGCTTTCATTCCGCTGACTTTTTGAACTGATAGATTTTTGTATGAAAACACATCTCCAACTTTCCAATTACCTGTGCTATAAAATATGAACGCATGATAATTATTTGCATTTGCAGTTGCTGTGAAGGTATGCGTTATCGTCTGCCAAGATGTTGTTACCACTACATTACTCTTAACTCCGCCCATCTCTTGTCCCATTGATTTAATTGTTATCGCTCTTGAACATTTAACATCAATTGACCATTTATATTGCTGACCAACTGTCAATGCTGGACCACCAGCATGAGGTCCATTTGAAGCCGCTGTTGTAACTTTATACTCATATACAAGCACATTGTTTTCAACCTTTGTTGTATATGTTCCCTGTGTGGAAGACTGGTTTTTGCCATATGGATAGGTTATCTCATTTGCTGTGTCAAAATTAACAACATAGGTGTTTGCAGTCCACTGTGCGTAAAGCGTTACATTTCCATTTCCAGAATATGAAGCACCATTATCATAATGCGTGCCTGTTCCAGAAGCATTAGGGTTCCACCCGTTTGCAGTGTAACCTGTTTTGGTTAAACTGTTTGATGCCAGTGTAATATTGGTTCCATGCGCTTTATACACCGCACTCGGCACTGTCCCTCCAGTATTCCCATTTCCATTGTAAGTGATTGTATATCTCTCTCTTACATAAACATTTATTGTTGCATCTGCTGTTGTTGACCAAGAATATGTAAACGAATTAGTCGCTGAACTTGTGGTTGCTGAACCATTCCCCATGTAATATGTGTATGAGCCATTTACTCTTGCTATTGTAATTGTCTGTGAATTTGGTCTACAATATGTGGTAAGTGTATATGTATTCCCTGATGAAATTGTTTGACTTAATCCTATTGTTGAGTTTGTCGCTGTAATCGTTGTTGAATGTGTATAATTGCCTGAGGCATACTTAATCGTTAATGTGTAAGTCTTTGCAAATAGCCCATATATACTTGACCGAGCCGACGCTGTGAAAGAATATGACGTTGAAGTTGAAAGTCTGTTTGTCGCCTCATTTGAAGTGGATGGTGTTGCTGAATACCAACCAACAAACTGATAACCAGATGCTGCGGTTGCAGAAAGAGTTACATCTAAATCATAAACAGACAAAATCGTACCCGAAGCAATAGATATTACCGTGGATGTGGAATCATTAGAAGAATTATAATAAGCAACTTTTATGCTTCCGCCAGTTCCCCCACTTGAAATTGTATTATAATCAGTTGTATAACAATTAATAACTTTAACTGGCTTTGTATGCACAAACAATGCATAATAATTTACATTATTGGGGGCAAATGAATAAACTTTTCCAGTATTCGTTGGAGAATTTGATGCTGTCGGTATTGAAGAATACCAACCACTGAACACATAACCCGTTTTTGCACTTGCTTTAACAGTTATATTATTAAACGGATATACATAATCAGAAAAAACTGAACGATCAGTAATAGATGCAAGATTGCCATATCTGTTAGTATAATCTACTGAGAACGTTCCACCCGTCGATGATGAACCTTCAAAATTAGAGTAGTCAGTAGTAAAGTAAGAATATACTTTTACTAATGGAGCATAAATTGCATATAAATTTATATTTCTACTAACATCGGCATCCACTAATTTATTTGAGTTACTAGCCCAATAACTTACGCTTCCGTTTTTCGTTGTTGACCATCCAATAAATTGATATCCACTTATATTATTAGCAGTTGTATATATATTTGTTCCACCAACTCCTGCATATGTTATCACAGATAGATTTGGACTTGAATAATATGTTCCAGGACTTGACCAATAGTAATAATTTAATGAATATTTCATTCTAAAATATACATAATAGGTTCCTGTTAAAGTGGCAGAACAACTACTTTTCGCCGTTGATTCATTACTAGTAATATTACTACTACCGTAAATATACTGTGCATTACTATTTAAATTTCTACATCTCGAGTTACTTGTTGATGTAGAAACACCAAAAGGTTCACATTCACTAGGATACTGTATATTTACATTTCCACTATAAAAACTATGCGGATATATAACACCATATCTTTTATAATTTGTAAGAGCAGACCATTTATAATACATGTATTTCGCATAATAAGTAAATGATGTTCCTTTATCTCCACCCTGTTGTACAATTGTTAAACCATTAGCTGGATAATAAGCATGATCATTAGGTGTCAAATTAGCTGCATTCCCGTTATTGTCTAACCATGTAAAATCAAAACTAGCATACTTTCCAGCCTCATCATTAGAATTTGCACCTGCTGTATATCCACCTGATGAACTTGTTCTAATATATGTTTTTATTGTGAAATTAAAGTTTGAGCTGTTTGCCCCAACTTCTTCGTCACTTCCTTGATTTTCATCTCCTGAATCTTCTCCACCATTATCCTGACCAGAATTTTGGTCATCATTTCCATTGTTATCTTCTTGTCCATTATTGCCATTTTCACCAGTTCCCGATTGATCATTCCCTTCATTTGGGATGTTGTCTTCGATTTCATCATCGTCAACTTGACCATTTTCATTATCTGCACTTTCATTGTTATCACTATGTTCGCCATTTTCTTCCTGTGAATAGGACGAATCACAGCCGGCAAGAAGAAAACTACTGCCCGTAAGTGCAGTTCCAATAAACAAAAATGAAAATAAGCAAAGTAAAAACTTCTTCAAAATTTCTCCTTTTTATTCTAAACAAAAACTTGAATGTTTCTTAAATTTATTATGTATTCTTTTTATTATTTTGATTAATTCTTTACATAATTTTTAAGTTTTATATGTAAGCCTTGTTTGTTCTTAAAATCATTTTAGCAAATACCCCTCCCCGAGTCAACTTTTTTGAGGTATTTTCATATAATATTTTATAATATTTCCCTATCTTCTATGGCTAACCTGGGTATATAACTTTGATTTTGTATTAATATTTAATAGTGATAAATTGAATTTTAATCTTCACCACATAAACAAACATAAATAAGAAATTTAATAAATGAGATTATTTTTTATTTTCTTTAAAACGATATTAATCCACTGACTACAAAAGACAAAATAAACGCATGTTGATATTTATGCATAATTTTGTATAATTATCATAGTATTATGCAAGGTAGTATGCAATGAAAAAAGAACTTAAATAAGTTCTTTCCATTTTTCTATAAAATCTTTACAAACTGAGAACACATTGTCATAAATATCTTCCTTCTCCAAGTCACAATCACACCTACGCAAAAGTGTTATAGGGTTTTCAGTGCATCCAGAAGAAAGGAATTTTTTATACTTTTTAACCATGTTTTCATTGTCATTCAAAAGCTTATCTGCAATGTTAACCGCGCAAATCATGCCAGTTGCATACTTATACACATAAAAATGAGAGTAAAAATGTGGTATTCTTGCCCATTCATACTGCATTTCGTCTAATTGTTCCACTTTTTCGCCATGATAAAACTTATTTAATTCAGCATATTTTTTGCACAACAATTGACTTGTGAGAGGTATCCCCTTTTCAAAAGTTTCATGGGTAAATTCTTCAAACTCACTAAACATTGTTTGACGGAAAATTGTTGAACGCGCTTCAACAAGGAAATAATTATAATAATATATTTTCTCATTATCATTCTTGGCATTTTTAAGAAGATAATTGAGAAGCAACATTTCATTTGTTATGCTTGCAACTTCCGCAACAAAAATAACATATCCTGCTGTTTGAATAGGTTGATTTTCATTTGAATAGTAACTGTGCATTGCGTGTCCAAGTTCATGAGCCAATGTGAACACTGATTGCATGTTACCTTCAAAGTTTGTTAAAACCACAGGAGTTGCGCCATAACATCCCCAAGAAAATGCACCACTATCCTTGTTTTCATTCGGCATAACATCAATCCATTTTTCTTTAACCGCCCTATCAAGCAAATTGATATAATCTTCCCCAAGTGGTGCAAGAGCCTTTTTAATAAGATTAATAGCTTCATCATAGGTGAATTTATAATCTAAATCTATGGCTATTGGAGCAAA
Source organism: uncultured Clostridia bacterium (assembly GCA_944383685.1). Classification (GTDB taxonomy): domain Bacteria; phylum Bacillota; class Clostridia; order Christensenellales; family UBA1242; genus Caccovivens. Next base: position 176,244 of record CALWQM010000015.1, read on the forward strand.
GGTATCATACACAGCAATGCTTTTAAGATTAAGCATTTTTCTTTTAATTTCAAAAAAGTCTTCAACAACTGAAATGTTGCTTCTAACCTTTTCAATTAAAAGCTTATATGCCTTTTCGCTTGCTTCCTCGTCATAAATTTCTCTGTTTAAAGCCGATTTATACTTTCTCACTTTTGCAAAGACACAAGCCTCTTTAACATCACTTATATAATTGTTTGCAAGAAAGTTTATATACTCCCCATATTTTCCATTCATGCGTTTAAAAGCATTTTTTCTTAAAGTTCTGTCCTTGCTTTCAGCATATAAAGAATAATTTGATTGATTTAATTGATATTTTTTTCCATGACTATCTTCGATTTCGCCAAATTTTAAATCAACATCACTAAACTTGTCAAAGTTATCACTAAAACCATTCATAAACTCACTTAATTTTGAAAGTAAAACTTCTTCTTGTTTAGACAAAATATGTTTTTTGTCACGCAAAATTGCTTCAAAATATCTTTTATAATTTTTAAATTTGGAATCTTTCTTCAATGCTTTCAATTTTTCATCACTGAATGTTGAAACTTCAACTTCAATATAAGAAGTAAGAGTTGCATATTTAGTTGTAAATGAGTTAATTTTTTCGCACATCTCGTTGGCTTTTTCGTCAGCATTGTCGGTTTTCAATCTTAAATTGGCATAGATATATAAAAATCCGTGCTCTTTTCCAAACTTTTCATTAAGTTCAAGGCAATCAAAAAGCTTTTCATCACTTTCTGCAAGATGCCCTTCAAAAGCGGAAATCTTTGAAACTTCTTTATCAAGTTTTCTCAGTCTTTTATAAAAATCTTCATCATTTTTACAAAATTTTGTTAAATCCCATTTATATTTTTCTTCAATTTGGCTTCTTTTTTTCATGATTTTACCTCACAAAATATTTTTCCATATTAAACTTTTTCCAAGGTAAACTGCTTGTGTCAGGCATTGCAATGAACACCATTTTTTCTTTTGTTACTGGATGGATAAAACTGAGTTTTCCAGCCCAAAGCCCAAGATTTTTGGTTGCCTTATTTTTATCTTTGCCATATTTGCCATCTCCATACAATGGAAAACCAATATTTGCCATTTGCACACGAATTTGATGGCTTCTTCCGGTTAAAATTTGAATTTTAAGCAAACTTTCCTTGCCATTATTTTCAAGTTCCTCGTAAACAAGTTCTGCTTTTTTTGCACCACTCACCCCCATAGGAACAACTTTAACCATATTTTCTTTTTCATTTTTTTCAAGATAATTAATAAGTGTATCTTTCTTATATTTCACAACACCATTTGTCACAGCATAATAAATTTTTTCTGTGGTGTGTGCTTGAAATTGCTCTGTAAGTCTTTTTGCAGATTTTGAGTTTCTGGCAAAAACCATAACCCCACCAGTTGGTCTGTCAAGCCTGTGAACAAGGCCAATAAAAGCCTCACCCTCTTTGTTGTATTTTTCTTTCACATAGGCTTTAACCATGGAAAGCATATCAACATCCTTTGAGTCGTCACTTTGTGTTGGAACGTTTTGAGGCTTGATCACCACAATAATTTGATTATCTTCATAAAGAACAGTTAATTTTTCCATAGTTTCACTCCTGTTGCACCACAAGGAAGAATCAAACCTTCGCTTGTTGGTAAGCCAATTTCATCTGCTTCAACATTATCATTGCCAAAAACACATTTTAAAATGTTGGCAATAACAGTTGGTTGAAGCCCTGTTGTGTAAGAATTAATCAAAACAAAAAGTGGCTTTTCACTTAAAACCTTTTTTGTAAGTTCCACAAAATCAGTTAAATTGTCTTCAAGTTTCCACATCTCGCCACTTGGACCTCTGCCATAACTTGGTGGGTCCATGATTATGGCATCATAAGAATTTCCTCTCCTAATTTCTCTTTCAATAAACTTTTGGCAATCATCAACAATAAAACGGATATTTGTTATGCCATTAAGGCGAGCATTTTCTTTTGCTCTTTCAACCATACCTTTGCTTGCGTCCACATGGGTAACTTGTGCCCCAGCCTTGCTTAAAGCAACAGAAGCCCCACCAGTGTAAGCAAAGAGATTAAGAACTTTTGGAGAGTAGCCACAGTTTTTAACAAGTGCTTGCATAAATTGCCAGTTGACCGCCTGTTCTGGAAAAATTCCAGTGTGTTTAAACCCCATAGGCTTAACAATAAAGTGTAAGCCTTGCCAAGATATTTGCCATTCATCAGGAATTTTTTTATTAAAATGCCAAAGTCCGCCTCCTTCTCGCTTTTCATAGTAAGCATCAACATCCTTTCTTTTAAAGAGGTTTTCTTTTGCATGCCAAATAACCTGAGGATCAGGGCGAAGAAGTCTTACATCACCCCAATCTTCAAGTTTATAGCCGTCACCAGTTGCAAGCACTTTATAATCTTTCCAATTATCTGCTACTCTCATATTTCTCCTTGAAATTATTTTGAAAGTTTAACGGTAACAAAACCGTCGCCAACTTCTATATCTTTTGAAATATCACACTTATCTAAATCGTTTTTAATTTCACTTATCAAAACTTCTTGTTTGATTTTTGCATTAAATTTCTTAATCATATTTTGTAAATCAATATTGTCAGTTTTAAATGATGCTTTAATTCTATCGTCAATAGAGAAATCTGCTTCCTTTCTTAAAACTTGCAAACTTCTCACAAACTCACGATATAAGCCTTCTTCAATGAGTCCCTCATCAAGAGTTATATCCAAAACAACAGTTTTACCATTTTCATGAGCAATAACAAAATCTTTCTTTGGCTTCTTTTCAAGATTAAAGAGTTCTTCGCTTAATCCTTTAAATTCGCCAACATCAACTTTGCCGACCTTGAAGCCTTTAACAGCTTTTGCGATTTCTTCATCTGTCAAAACTTGCAAGGTATTTTTAAGTTTTTGAACATCACCTTTTAAAACAGCACCAGCTTTTTTGAAGTTAACAGAAAGATATTCATCATTAAATTTGCTATCATCCTTAACAACTTCAATTTCTTTGATATTAAGTTCATCTTTTATGATATCTTCAAGGCTATCAACCGCCTTTTTAATTTCATTATCGCCAGCAACATAAAGTTTTTTAAGAGGTTGTTTAACCTTAATTTGATTTTCATTTCTAAGCCTTTGTGCTGTTGACATAATATCTCTTGCAATTTCAACATTTTTAAGAGTATCCTCAAAACTTGTATCATAAATTTTGGTTGGATACCCACTAAGCATAATGCACTCTGCTTCATCTTTCTCAACTTCGCGAACCATGTTTTGCCAAATATGTTCAGTCATAAATGGAATAATTGGAGTCATGATTCTAATCAATGATTTAATTGCATAATACAAGCACCAATAAGCAGTCATTTGGTCATTTTTGTTTTCACTCTTCCAAAATCTCTTTCTGTTGCTTCTAATATAGAAATTAGAAATATCATCCACAAGTTTTTCGAAATCTCTAACAACCAAATAGTTTTTATCATCAGCATAGTATTTGTCACTGTTTTCAATAAACTCGTTGACACTTTCAATAAGCCATTTGTCTGCAACAGTTAAGTCATTAATAGATGGCTTAAAATGTGCTATGTCTGGATTATCTATGCTTGCATAGGTATTAAAGAATGTGTAAACACTCCAAAAACTCAACAATTTTCTTCTTGCTTCATCAGTGAGAGTATACCCAAAACGCATATCATTCATTGGGCTTGAAGAAGAATACAAATATCTTATTGTATCCGCCCCAACTTCATTTGCAACAGCATCAGCATCCAAAGTGTTCCCACCACTCTTGTGAAATTCACCACCATGTTCATCTTTAACATATTGATAAGTTACCACCTTTTTATATGGTGCTTTTCCAGTTAAAACCACACTCATGATAAGAATTGAATAGAACCAAAGTTTAATTTGTTCAATCATTTCACAAACATAGTCACTTGGGAAGTTGTTGTTGAAAAATTCTTTATCTGTAAAATATTTCTTTGTGCTGAATGGAGTGATACCCGCATCAAGCCAAACATCACCAACATCAGTTATTCTTGAAACTTCTTCACCACAATCACATTTAATTTTAATTTCATCAATCCATGGTCTGTGAATGTTTGGAAGTTTATCAACAAGTTCCTTATTAACAGCCTTTTCTTTCAATTCTTCTAAACTGCCAATAACATGAACCTTACCACATTTTGGACAAACATAGAAAGGCAGAGGAAGTCCATAAAATCTACTTCTTGAAATGTTCCAGTCGCCCATATTGTTAAGCCAATCAATCATTCTTTTCTTTGCGTATTCAGGCTTAAATTCAACCTCTTCAATGGCTTTAAGGGCAAGTGGACGAATTTCATCCATCTTAATAAACCAACCAGAAATAAGTTTATAAACAATGTCAGTTTTACATCTCCAACAATGGATGTAACTATGCTTATATTTATGTGAATACAAAAGTTTTCCGTCTTCTTTCAAACGGTTAACAACAAGGTCAACAACATCAGTTGTCTTTTTACCTGCAAGAAAACCAGTGTTTTCAAGCATAACTCCTTGTTCATTGATAGGGCAAATTTCAGGAAGATTCAAGGTTTGCCCAAGTTCAAAGTCCTCAACACCACAGCCTGGTGCAATGTGAACAACACAAGTTCCTTCGGCATTGTCAACCATGTCCCAAGCAACAACTTTGTGTGGAAATTGTTGTTCTTTAAGTTCAGGAAAACAGGTTTCGTAAGTAAGCCCAACAAGGTCACTTCCTTTCATTTCTTCAAGAATTTCCACTTTTTCTTTTAAAATGGATAATCTGTCTTTTCCAAGAACAAGTTTTTCACCGTGGAAATCAACTTTGCAATAAGTAAATTCAGGGTTAACAGCAAGAGCAACATTTGCAGACAATGTCCAAGGTGTTGTTGTCCAAGCAACAATTTTAAAATCTTTATCTTTCACTGGAAACTTTGCAAAAATTGCAGTATGTTCAACTTCATGATATGAGCCCGATGTTTCATGGTCACTTAATGATGTCCCGCATCTTGGGCACCAAGCCATTGGACGATTTTTTCTCACTATCCAGCCACGTTTATTGCACTCTTTCAAGAAATACCAAATTGAAGTGATGTTTTCATCAGTGTTGGTAAAATATGAATGTTCCCAGTCCATCCATTGTCCCATACGAATACTTTGCTTTGTGATTTCATTTGCAAAGTATTTCACTCTTTCCATACACTTATTGGTAAACTTGTCGATGCCATATTTTTCAATTTCTGGCTTACCATTAAGCCCAAGTTCTTTCTCAACATTAACTTCAACCCAAAGTCCTTGTGCGTCAAAGCCGTTTTGATATTGACAATCTTTTCCTTTCAAGGCATTGTATCTTATTGTTAAATCTTTGAGTATTCTTCCCCAAAAATGGTGAATACCTGCCCTGTTATTTGCAGTGATAGGTCCATCAAGGAAACGAAATCTCTCATGATTTTCATTCTTTTTAACCAATTTGTGGAAACTGTCATTTTTGTCCCAAAATTCAAGAATATTTTTTTCTAACTCAATAAAATTTGGAACTACTTGCTCTTTTTTCATTTTTTCCTCCCTGTTCATGGCTACGAGAACAAAAGTAAAAATTTTACTCGTAAAATTTTTTGAAAAACTCTGTTTTTCGCATGCCAACTGGCATGCACTTTCGTTCCCCAGCATAAAAATAAAATCTTTCCTAGCAAAACAAGACTCTTGCTAAGAAAGATAGAGTTAACCACTTGTTTCACTAAATGGGCAATCACCCACGCCTTCTATCACGGGAAGTCCCGTCCAAACTTACTGAAATTTCAGTTCGGCAACTCAAAAAGTGATAATCTTTTCCGCTTCATATTGCTTTTCACCACCCAGCAACTCTCTAAAAATCCACCCTGAAAAGATGTTGTCTTTTTTCAAACGTCTTTAAGTGAAATATTAAATTTCAATAATATATTAAAATAAAACACCAAATTTGTCAATTATTTATCAATAATTTTCCAAAATATTGTTCATCTTGATAACATCCGAGCCAGTGATAATGCCAAGAGGTCTTTCTTTTGCCCCACCATTTTTTGTCACCAAAATTGCCAAAAGCCTTGAATTATTATGGAAAAATTCCAATGCTTCTTCAACAGTCAAATCTTTATTTGCAAAGGCATAATAATTGCTGTTTTCAATTTTTGAAAGCATGTCCTCAATTTTAACATTATTTAAAAAGGTTTCGCATTTGCCTCCTGCAAGCAAATATTTTCCAAAAGAATCAAGAATTTTTTGCCCATTTGCAATACCGATAATCTCATTGTTTTCATTATATACAGGAATATTTGAATAAGATGAAGAAGCAATCAAAAGGATAACGTCTTTCATAGACTTATCCGCAGAAATTGACAAAACATCACGCCTGCAAACAGTGTCAAGTGCCTTTGGTGGTGCAGTCAAAAGCCTTTCAATCTTTTCAATTTGTTCAACAACATCAATGTGTGGTTCAGCCATCACATAATCTTCATTTCCATGAATAATTGCATTTCTAAGCCTGCCAAAGTCAATCAAATCATCTTCATATTTTCTAACAATATAGTTAAGTGCCACACTTCGTCTAATAAGTTCGCTAAACCCCATACTTCTATTCAAGTTATATCTTGTTCTAATTGTGTAATCAATATTGTTATATGAAGATATAAATCTTCTTGAATTTGATAAGTTCTTTTTCTCGTCGTTCATTTTTCCCTCACTTAATTATTATACAAGAAAATGGCGAAAAAGGGAAACAAATTGAGCTATAAATTAAATTTTGTTGTTATTTATATTTTATCATTACTAAACTTTATTACTTGGAGCAAGGTCAATTGTGTTGTTTGAGCCAAAATAAACATCTGGCACATCCCCCACAATAACACTTTCAGCAACCAAAACCTCTGTCACACTGTCAATAGTTGAAGTGTAAGTTGGCAAAATTAAACTTACACTCGCCTCTAAATTGATATAAAGAGAATGGTTTGTTTGATTGATTCCAGCACTTAAAAAATTGCTTGAAAAAGATGCTGACATTGCTCCAACTGAAACCAATTTAATATTAACTTTTGGACCAAGTCCAACAAGAAAAGGTAGTCCCGTAAAAGTTCCTAGGGCAATATCAATTCCATTTTTGCCCATATTATCAAGATAAAGTTGAGCAACTTGGTAAGTTTTTCTTGCAAGTTTGTTAACAACAACAGTATTTATTGAGATAAGGTCGATATTTTCATTTGCATCATAAGTTATATTCACCAAATCTTCATAGGTTATGTTTTCTTCCTGCAACACATCATAAACTGCATCACTAACCGCAGAAGTTGAAAGTGACAAAATAGTTGCCCGAGTGGCTTCTGTCACAACAGGATTAACGACACAAAACACATACAATAAAAAAGACACTATCAAAAAAATAGTTAAAGACAGTGCAATGATTGCCCTTCGTTTTTTGTGTTTCCTTTGAAGATAGCACAGTTTTTTCATTTAAGATATGTATATGCTTTAAATTTCTCCTATTTGTCACAATTCAAAAAGAACGGACAAAACCCCATAATATCAAAAAAGATTTTTTTAATTTAAAATTTTCAAAAAACTATGTATATCAAAATATAGTGTATTACGCATAACATAATACACTATAAATTGTAGAAATTATTTTTTTGTGTGCGAACGGAAGATGAGGGCAAAAATGAACGCAAATATGATTGCGGCCGCAATTCCACCTGCTGTTGCGGTAAGCCCACCAGTGAAAATGCCAAGAAGTCCTTGTGACTTAACAGCACCAATAGTGCCCTTTGCAAGCGAAGCCCCAAAGCCAATAATTGGCACATTGATGCCTGCCCCAGCGAAAGCAGAAATGTAATCAAACACTCCAATAGCCTCCAAAAACACACCTACAATAACAAAAGTGACAAGAATTCTTGCAGAAGTGATGTTGGTGGTTATTATCAAAATTTGGCCAATCATACAAACAAGTCCACCAATTAAAAACACCCATAAATAGTCCAAAAACATTTCCATAATATCCCTCTTACATACTTTTATTATTTCAAATTTTTTATTTCTGCTTACATTTCGTATGCTTCAACAACAATGGCATGGCAGACCCCTGGCACACTCTCACCTTGTTGAGAAGCAGTCGTGCTTAAAAGTGCCCCTGTTGGCAAAAACAAAACTCTTTTATATTGTCCGTCTTGAAGTTTCTTCATAATATAAGAGTTGAAAACAGTTGCACAGCACCCACACCCAGAACCGCCACATAACGTGTTTTGATTTCGTCTAAAAAACATTTGACCGCAGTCACTGTAATTTAAGCCAAGTTTTATCCCTTTATCTTCCATTAAATCAATAAGTATTTCACTCCCAAGTTTCCCAAGGTCACCTGTGACAATCAAATCGTAGTCATCAGGTGTTGTTTTTGTGTTTTCAAAATGTGCAAGCAGTGTATCCATTGCTGCCGGAGCCATTGCCGCACCCATGTTGTTAACATCAACAATCCCCCAATCAACAACTTTCCCAAAAGTTGCCATGGTCACCCTTGGTCCAGCACCTTTTTGAGAAATAACACAACTTCCAGCACCTGTGACCGTCCACTGTGAAGCTGGTGGCCTTTGATTTCCAAGTTCCAAAGGGAAACGATATTGTCTCTCTGCCGTTGAAAAGTGAGAAGCTGTGCAACACACAATATTTTCAAAATATCCACCATCCACAAGTGTTGAAGCCACAGCAATGCTTTCCGCCATTGTTGAACAAGCACCATAAACACCAAGATAAGGAAAATCAAATGCGCGTGCCGCATAGGAAGAACTTATTATTTGGTTTAATAAATCACCAGCCACAAGAATGTTGATGTCGGAAACTTTTAATTTTGCCTTTTGAATTGCACCTGTGATTGCAGTTTCAATCATCTTTCTTTCAGCCTTTTCAAATGTTTTTTCACCAAAAAAGTCATTTTTCATTATATAGTCAAAATATTCCCTGAAATTTCCCTGCCCCTCTTTGGGTCCAACAATGGAATAACTGCCAATTATTTTAGGTTGCTTTTTAAATTTAACAGTGTCATATTTCATAATTAACCTCTTTTAATAAATGCTTTGAATTACATAGTTTTAAACATCAAAACTCTGCTATTTTACAATTCATCTTATCTTTACTTTAAATAAACAGATAAATAATGTAATAGATTAACCCAACCAAAGCACTGGAAATTACCCCAAACACAATAACTGGGCCTGCAATGGTGAACATCTTAACACAAATTCCATAAATAATCCCCTCACTTTTAAACTCAATGGATGGGCTTGTGATTGAGTTTGAGAAGCCTGTGATTGGCACAATAGAACCACCTCCCGCAAACTTACCAATCTTATCATAAACACCTATGCCAGTTAAAAATGCTGCAATAAAGATAAGAGCAATTAGTGTGTAAGCCCAAGCTGATTGCTCCGAAATGTTTGGAACTAAAAACAAAATTAAGTCGTTTATTCCTTGACCTATAAGACAAATAACACCGCCCACCCAAAAGGAATTAAAAAGGGTCGGCCAAGGCTTTGTTTTGGGAACTTTTGCACTGACATATTTATTATAAGCTTTTATGCGTTCTTCATTTTTTTTCATAGAAACCTCTTTTAATTATTTTATCCACAACAAAAATAAATAAACAGCCAAATAATTAAAGAATATTTTTTTAATATTTACTTAAACTATTTTTACAATGGAGGGAACTATGAAAGGAAAAATTATTTTAAGTGGACTTTCACTTTTGCTTTGTGTGACACTTACAGCTTGTGGAAGTTCAAGCGAAACAGCAGCAGTAACTAATCTTGCAAATCAACTTGACAAAACAAACAATTCTATTGCCAGCATAAAGCAAGTTGCAGACACTGACATTGATATGACAGAAGAAATGCTTGACAAACTTGCAACAGAAAACAAGAATGAAAGTGTGCAAAAAAACTTAAATATCACAAAAAACACTCTTATGCTTGAACAACTTTATAAAGCAAATGTCATGTATGAAACTGCAAAAATAAAAAGATATTTGGCAAAAGAGGATGTTAAACTTGCAAAAAATCAAGTTTCTGCAATAAAAGATTTAACAGCAAGCTTATCAAAATACAACAACAGTGTGGCATATTCTGGAAACGAATTTAATTCAACATACAGAAACTATAATAAAATGAAAAAAACTGCGAACAAAAACGCAGAAAGAGTAAATGCAAAATTAAATAAATTGGCTTGCAATTCCAATGCAAGATGCTCATATTATGAAAACTTGCTTAACACTTTAAAACAAGTTGAGGATGTCTTAGGTATACAAGATGACTACGTAGCCTTGCCACCTTATGAAAATACCCCTGACAGCAACATAACTCAACCAACCCCAGAAAATGGCACTGAAAACATTGAAAATGAAATCACAAATGAAACCCCAGAAGTTGACAACAGCACAGATGAAAACACTTTAAACAATATTAATAAAGAAGATGAAACAAATAAAGAAGATAACAATCAAAAAAATAAAAGTATTAAAAATATTGACACTTTTGATAACCAAGCCAAAAACAAAACAAATAACTTAAATAATGTTAATGATTCTCAAAATAATCAAACTTATAACAAAAATGTTGCTCCAACCCCATACGATAACCCTACGCCTTACCAAGGGAATACTCCTCCTTACACAAACATGATGCCACCTTATCAAGGAAGTAATATGGTAAATAACCCAAATTATTACAATGCAATTGGCAGACGTCATGTTTTAAATCCAAATCGAAACACAGACACCTATGGTCCAACCATGAAAAACATTGACACTTATAGGAATAATTATGAGTTTAACAATGGCATTTACAACGGAAATTATGGCATAAATAATGGAATAAACAACGGAAGCAATAATGGGATTTACAATTCAAACAACATAAACAGATTAACTTACCCAATGGCAAGCACAAAAGAAGTTAAAGATGAAAAAATTGATGAAGTAAAAGATGAAACAAACAAAATTGAACCTGAAAAAAGAATAGAAGAATTTGAAAATGAAACAAAAGAAAATTTAGATAATGAAATTAAAATTAAAGAAATTGACATAACAACTTTAAATAAAGTTGAAGAGATAGGTGATGATGAAGAAAGAGTTGTTGCACATGACAAAAATAAACATCTCCACCTCCTCAACGAAAATGAAGAAAACATTCAAAACGAAAAAGATAATAATGAAAACAACAATGATAAAGATGTTGAAAACACAAATTTACTAACAGATAACAGTGCTGAAAATAAAACCACTGAAAATGCCGGCAGCGAAAATGAAAATAAAGAGAATGAAAACAAAGTGAAAATTAAAAAGGTTAAATATAAAAACAATAAGTGATTAATTTATAATAAAATCTAACCAACAAATTACAATAAAAAAATTCACGAATAATCGTGAATTTTTATTTTTATTAATTAAAGCTAACTTTTGGTGCAACTCTTTCTTCAACGTTCTCAATTTCAAAAAGAACCTTCTTTTCAAACTTAAACCATTTTGCAATGATATTTGACGGGAAAGTTTCTCTCTTAATATTATAAGTTTTAACGCAACCATTATAATATTTTCTTGAATTTGCAATCTCATCTTCCAAAACTTTTAAAGAATTTTGAAGGTCAATAAAGTTTTGGTCAGCCTTTAAGTTTGGATAATTTTCGGAAACCGCAAACAAAGATTTCAATGTGCCTGAAAGCATATTTTCGTATTTAGCTTTTTCTTCCGGAGTGTTAGCAGACATACAAGAATATCTCGCTTGCATAACTCCTTCCAAAGTTTTCTCTTCGTGTTTTGCATATCCTTTAACTGTTTCAACAAGGTTTGGGATTAAGTCGTATCTTTTTTTCATGTAAACATCCATTGTTGAATAAGCTTCGTCAGCATTATTTCTAAGTCTAATAAACTTATTATAAGTGGCAACAATCCAAATAACCAAAATAATACCAATAAGAACAATAACTCCTGCAACAACTAAAAGAGCAATTACTCCTGCACTCATGAATACCTCCTTATATTGTTATTATAACATATAAAATGAAAATATTAAAACGATTATACATGATTTTTATATTTATTTTTATTTTTCCTATAAAAATGAAGAGCCACTTTGCTGATTATTAAAATCAAGAATATACCACAGAAAACTGAGAAAAATGTTATGATTGTTATCTCATCGCTTCCAAGAAGATTTGAAGACACAGGTGTGAATGTGACAACAACATTCAAATTTTCAGTGACATTTTCTAAAACCAAGGTATTATTGCTGACTTTAACTTCACTTCCGTTGACAAGCACTTTATCAATTTTATAACCATCTTCTGGGGTTATGGTAAGAACCTTGTTTTCTCCATAATTCACTTCATGAAGATTTCCTTGCGAACTGACCACCCCACCATTTCCATAGTTTAAGTTTATTAAAACTTTAACCTGTTCAACAGCAATCACAATTTCTTGATTTTCCAAAATATCGTCAAGAGTATAACTACTTTTAATGAATTGTTTAACACCATTGATTTCTAATGATGAAATTTCATACCCTTCTTCACTGACTACATTAAACGTTAAAGAGTCCATGCGATTAACAATAACTGTTTCGCTAACTTCGGCATCATTTACATACACCTTAACTCCATCTGGAATAGTAAACCTAATTTCAAATTGTTTAATTTCAGCAGTTTCACACGAAATATTCACATCACCAGTAACATTGCTCAATGTAAACTCTTCTGTTTTTTCTTCGCCGTTAACATCAATTTTGTCAATCATGTAGCCATCATAAGGAACAATTTCAACTTGGTAATCAATGCCACCATACAAATTGAAGCCATTTTCAGCAAGTTGCCCATCAATATAAACTTTATAGTTTTCACCACTTAATTGCAATTTATATGCCTGCTGACTTTCTGGATACACAACAAATTCAACAGTTGATGATTTAACAGAATTATTATAAATATCAGTCACAATTAAATAAAATTCATAATTTCCAACTTCCAAATTGTCAAAATTGAAAGTCACTTCATTTGTAAGCTCATTAATATTTGTTACTTTATTATCGACCTCAATGCCAACATTAGGATTGTTTACATCAACAAATGAATATTGAACATTACTGATATATCCACCACTAAATTTGTAAGTTAATGTTGTTGACTCATTGCTTTTAAATACCTTTCTTGACACGTCTTCATCAACAATTGAAACACTATAATCAACAACTTCGTCAGCATATTCTTCATATAAGTAATCAAACATTGTTCCTAAATATGTGATAATTTTGTTGGCATGGAAATTAGACATCACTCCAAAATAATTCATGTTGCCACTAAGTTGTAAAACATTAAGGTTTGTATTATCAAAAGCTCCATCTTGCACACTGTAACAATTTGGCACAATAACATCTTTTAAACTTACACAATCTTTAAAGGCATTTTTATTAATAACCATAACACTGCCGAGCCCCACATTATTTAATGCACTGCACCCTTTAAATGACTCAACTCCAATTTGGAAAACATTGTTAAGTTCAACAGTCTCCAAACTGTCACTGTTTGCAAAACAGTAATTGCCAACTTGCAAAACATTTTCCCCAGAAATGGTTTTAATGGCATCATTATTATAAAAAGCATAAGCATCCAAAGTTAAGCATGTGTCTGGCAAAATCAATTTTTCAACTTTTGACCCATTAAATGCATAAGAATCAATCTTTTCAATTTCAACGCCGTTAATATTAGATTGAACATTTAAAGTTGTAAGCTCACCATTATATTTTACAATCGTCCCCAACATTTGGTCATTACTCACTTCAAAATTGCTGTCCAAATCAATGTTGTTGAAATAGTAAGTTGTAACTGTGATATCACTTTTTTCAACAATATCATCTTCGTTATACGCATAAGCAATAGCACTCACCTTAGTTGTCTTTGTTAAAGTTATTGGCCCAGTATACTTAATTGAAGTTTCACTTGTCATACTTGGTATAGATTCATCTAATGAATAATAAATTTCATAACTATAACTAGTGTCAAATGAAAGTGAAAGGTCAAATGATTCAGTGTGATTTTTTTCTTGAACACTAAACTCAACTTCGCCCCTTGTTTCTATTCCAAAGTTAGACAAATTTATGCACCCATAGCCATAATATTGGTCCCAACCTGCCGTTCCATAATCAACAGCACTGCTTTTTAGCATTTCGACCAAAGAATCATTTGAATATTTTGCATAGGCAGGACTTGAAAACAAAAGTGCAAAAACAGCTGTAACATGAGGAGCCGCCATTGATGTTCCACTCATACTTGCATAACCATTTGAAGAATTATCATTCCCTAAATATGAACTTACAATTCCGCTTCCTGGTGCACAAAAATCAACAGTTGAACCATAATTTGAATAATATGCCTTGGTTAAACTTTCGCTTAATGCAGAAACCACAATTGCTTCTTGCACGTTTGCTGGTGAGCAAGCTGTAACATTGAAATTACTATTTCCAGCAGAAACAACTGACAGAACACCAAGGGAATTTGCAGTTCTAACCAAATTTTCAAGAGATTTGTTGGTAACAGGAGAGCCATCATCACTCTCAACCCCCAAACTCATGTTCATAACCCTACAATTTAAGTTATAAACTTCCCCAGTCCAATTTTTGTTTTCATTCCCATTTAAGCCATACAAAACATACTGTATAGCATTTAAAATCATGGAAACGGTACCTTTCCCATTTTCTTTAAGAACTTTCAACGGAATAATTTTAACATTGCTCTTTGTTTGATTGGCAATTATTCCAGCTGTATGTGAACCATGCCCACTATAATCTTCAAAAAGGTAGCCTTTTGAATTGTCCGCATTATCTGTAAAATCTTTGCCATATTCAAAAGCAATTCTATCTTTTAAAAGCTCATGATCAGTGTTAACTCCACTATCTAAAACAGGAACATAAACTGTTGGTAATTCATCTTCTGTATATAAAAAGTCTAAATAAGAATTAAAATCATCCACTCCCGTATATTCAACACCCCATGAGAGATAGTTCGAACTTGCTGCTGTTGAACTTTCTTCTAAATCACTGGCAACCACAACATCATCATAGGCAACGCTTTCCACATAATCTAAACTTTTATAATATTCATAAGCTTCTTGCGTGTCTTCCTTGGTTAAATATTGATAAATATGCCACCCCATACCTTCTGCGTAGTAGTCAGTATTATAATTATCAAGTTTTCCTTCGTAATAAACAATAATTCTATTGGTATAATCCCCTTGTTTTAAAGTTAAAGTGCTGTCATCTTCAATAATTTGATAATTTTGTGAAAGAGAAGAAACTTCAACCAAACTTTCACTGTTTGTTGACATAACACTAACTTCATTTGAAAGTTTTGAGGATGAAATATATTTTTCACCGTCTATTTCTTGAATATCATCTTTATTAATAACAATTTCATCCCCATTTTGAATATCCCCAAACTGTCTATAAAGCTTATTTAAGCCATTATCTAATTCCGCATAACTACCCAAATCAACTGAAATTTCAGCCGAGGTAAAATAATTGTTTAGGTTTACAGCCCCTAAACAAAAAATGCAAACAAACAAAAGAATAAAGCAACCAATTATTCTATTTATAAAAGAAGATTTACTCATAAAAATAGTATATCACTTTATATTAAAAAAAATCAAATAAATTGACAAATATGAATTTGATTTAATTATATAAATATGTAAAAAATGATTAATACAAATCTTATAATTTTTGAGATTTAACATAATAAATTTAAAAATTTGAAAAATTTGCGTAAAAATGTTGACTTTTAAAGATAATTTCTCTATAATAAAAAAGTCGCAAATAGAAAATGCGGGCGTGGCGGAATGGCAGACGCGCATGTTTAAGGGGCATGTTCGAAAGAGTGTGGGTTCAAGTCCCACCGCCCGCACCACCTAAAATCCAAATCATTATGATTTGGATTTTTTATTACTTAAAATTTAACTTTTAAGATATCATCTTGACAATATATTTAAATTGTTATAAAATTTACCTATAAATTGTTAAAGGAAAAGATAAGTATGTTTTCAATCATAGTTGCTTTCGACAAAAACTTTTGTATAGGAAAAGATGGAAAAATGCCTTGGCATATCAAGGAAGATTTACAATGGTTTAAAGAAAAAACTCATAACCATACAGTTGTTATGGGCAAAAAGACATTCTTATCTATTGGAAGAATATTACCTAATCGCAAAACAATAATCATAAGCCACACCCCTTTCATTGAAGCTGAAAATTGCCATACGGTTCAAAACTTTGAAAAGTACTTGGAAGAAAACAAGGACAGCGACGAAGAAATTTTTATATGTGGTGGTGGTGAAATATACAAAAAAGCCCTTCCTTATGCAAAAAAGCTTTATCTTACAATTGTTGACACTGAAATTGAAAATGGAGATACATTTTTTCCAAAACTTAATTTAAACAAAAATAAAATAGAATATCAAAGTGTAATAAACTCCACCCCTGCTTGCAAGTTTATTATTTATGACAGAACTAAAACTTTGAAAGAAAAAATAAAATAAACAAAAGTAAGGAAAAATAAAGGATATGCAAAACGCATATCCTTTTATCATAAATTGTTTTCTTTTAAAAGTTTTTCCAAAAACTCTTTGTTCTTTGCAAGTTTTTCTTTTTCTTGCTCAACAAGTTTTTGAGGAGCTTTGCTTACAAAATTAGGATTTGAAAGCATTTTTTCACTTCTTTCAATTTCAAATTTCAAAGAAGCGATGTTCTTTTCAATTTTTTCTTTTTCTTGCTCAACATCAACCAAATCACCCATTGGTAAAAACACAGTGCAAAGTTTTGTTAAAATCTTAGCTGATTTTTCTTCTGGCTCTTTCTTGATAATTTTAACCTCACTGCCCCCAGCAAGTTTTGCAATAATCGCTTTATTTTCACGAACAAATGTAGCTTTTTCATTTGGCAAAATGTTGATTGTAATTTTTTTGTTATCTGGAATTTGATATTCTGCCCTTGTTGTTCTAATAGCTTTGATAACTTCAATAATTTGCCCAAAACTATTTTGCTTTGCAAGTTTTTTATCAAACTCTGGGAAACTTGAACGCATAATTGTTTCTTCATGACCTTTCAAGTTTTGATACAACTCTTCTGTTACAAAAGGAATGAATGGATGGAACATTTTAAGTAATGATGTGTAAACAAATAGCAAGATATTTTGAGTTTTCTCTTTAACTTCTTGATTTTCACCATACAAATCAAGTTTTGAGGCTTCAATATACCAGTCACAAAAATCTGCAACAGTAAAATCAATTAAGTTGGAAGAAGCAACACCAATAGAGTATCTTTCAATATTTTTGCAAGTTGATTTAATCAAATTTTCAAGCTTATTCAAAATCCACTTGTCTTTGCTGTCAAGTTTAAACTCACTAAGTGGTCTAATTTTCATATTTTCTGTGTTAGCAATAACAAACTTTCCTGCATTATAAAGCTTATTAATGAAAACTTTGCTATCTTTTGCCTTGTCAACACTGTATGAAATATCCATTCCAAGGCTCATGCCATTAACAAGCGACAATCTTAAACTGTCAGCCCCATATTCCTTGATAACATCCATTGGGTCAATGCCGTTACCCAAATTTTTGGACATCTTGCGCCCCTGTGAATCTCTTACCATACCGTTGATAACAACATCTTTAAATGGCAATTTTCCAGTGAAGTGCAAACCGCTAAACACCATACGAACAACCCAGAAAGTTATGATATCATAAGCAGTCACAAGCACATCTGTTGGGTAATAATATAAGAAATCTTTTGTTTTTTCAGGATAGCCCAAAGTTGAAAATGGCCATAATGCAGAACTGAACCATGTGTCAAGCACATCATTATCTTGCTCAATTAAGTTGCTTCCGCAGTTTTTGCAAATTTTAACATCTTCAACACTTGCTTCAACATGCCCACAATTTTTGCAAGTATAAATTGGTATTCTGTGTCCAAGCCAAAGCTGACGAGAAATACACCAGTCTTGAATATTGTTAAGCCAATTTAAGTATTGCTTTTCATAACGTTTAGGAACAAAACGCAAACTACCATTTTTAACAGCTTCAATTGCTGGCTTTGCAAGGTCCTTCATTTTAACAAACCATTGTTCGGAAATTTTTGGTTCGGTCATCTCCCCACATCTTTCACAGCAACCAACTTTGTTTTTGTACTTTTCAACCTTAACAAGCACACCAAGCTTTTCAAGTTCTTTTTCAATTTCATCTCTTGCTTTAATTCTGTCCATTCCTTCGAACTTGCCAGCATAAGAGTTAAGTTTTCCAGTGTCATCAATAACAGTGATAATTGGAAGTTTATGTCTTAAACCAATCTCATAGTCATTGACATCATGAGCAGGTGTAATTTTAACTGCGCCTGTTCCAAATTCCATTTCGCAATATTCATCAGCAATGATTGGAATAGGACGATTTACAATTGGAAGAATAACGTTTTTGCCAACTAATTTTTGATATCTCTTATCTTTTGGGTTAACAGCAACAGCAGTATCACCAAACATTGTTTCTGGTCTTGTTGTTGCAACAGTAATAAATCCACTTCCATCTTCAAGTGGATATTTAATATGCCAAAGTTTTGTCATTTGCTCTTTATAAACATTTTCAATGTCGGAAATTGAAGAACGGCAATTTGGACAATAATTAACAACACGCTTACCTTTATAAATATAGCCTTGATTATAATAATCAACAAAAACCTGCTTAACCGCACGATTTAAGTTTTCATCCATGGTGAAAGCAAGCCTGTCCCAATCACAGGAAATTCCAATTTCTTTAAGTTGGTCGCAAATGATATTGCCATATTTTTTATACCATTCCCAACCTCTTTTCAAAAATTCTTCACGAGAAATATTATCTTTTGATAACCCCTCTTTTTTAAGCATATCAACAACTTTTGCTTCTGTTGCAATGGCTGCATGGTCAGTTCCTGGTATCCAACATGCTTCAAAACCTTTCATTCTTTTATAGCGAATTAAAATATCTTGAATGGTATTGTTGAGAGCATGTCCAACATGTGCCTTACCAGTAACATTTGGTGGTGGCATAACAATGCTAAATTTTTTCTTATTTTTATTTGGTTTAGATGCAAAATATTTTTTATCTAACCAATTTTGATAAATTCTTTTCTCAAAATTCTGTGGCTCATAAGTTTTGTCCATTTTAACACTCCTAAAAATGATTATATTGTATTATATAACAATAAAAAAATAAAGACAAGTTTTTTTATAAATTATCACTTATTTAGTTAATAAAATTTCCCCAACAAAACAAATATTAGATTAAATTAAAAAACAGGAAAAATATAATTTTTATTAAAAAATATTTAATTTTTATTAAAAAATTCATAAAAAACACAATTTTTTTAATATTTTTATAATTTTTATTTGCTAAAAATTATTTTTTTAATTTATAACAATTTTTATTTTATATAATATTCCTCTCTTGCAACACAATTCAAGAATTTGACATACAATATTTTGTAAGGAGGAAAAATGAAAATTTGGAAAAAACTGACAATTTTTGCTTTGGCTTGCACAATGGCACTTTCAACAGGACTTCTTTTTGGCTGTAATTCCAAAGACTATAACACCATTGAACTCAATGAAGTTACACACAGCATCTTCTATGCCCCATTATATGTTGCAATCAATAATGGATAC
This sequence comes from uncultured Clostridia bacterium, assembly GCA_944383685.1. Lineage (GTDB taxonomy): Bacteria > Bacillota > Clostridia > Christensenellales > UBA1242 > Caccovivens. The sequence continues at coordinate 195,992 of CALWQM010000015.1, forward strand.
TTTACAGACGAAGGCTTAACGGTTAACCTCACAAATGGTGGAGGATCCGACACTTCAATGAGTGCACTTTTAACAGGCTCAGCAGACATCATTTTGGCTGGACCAGAAACCGCAGTCTACACAGACCAAGAAGGTGTAAACAATGCCCCTGTTGTGTTTGGTCAGCTTACTCAATGTGATGGCTCATTCATTGTTTCAAAAGAAGCAAATGAAGATTTCACGCTTGAAGATATGGTTGGCGAAACAATAATTGGTGGAAGAGCTGGCGGGCTTCCTGCAATGACACTTCAATATGTAATCGAGTCACAAGGATATGAAATTGGCACTGGGGAAAATCAAATAAATTTAAGAACGGATGTTGCATTCGACTTAACAGCAAGCGTTTGGCAAAATGATGCAACAGTCAAGTATTGCACCCTTTTTGAACCAACAGCAACAAATGTTGTGAATGCTGTTCCTGGTTCTCAAATTGTAACCAGTGTTGGAGAACTTTCTGGATCAATTCCATACACATGCTTTATTGCAAGAGAAAATTATTTAAGCGAACACAGTGATGTTGCAGAAAAATTTTTAAAAGCAGTTAAGAAAGCCTACAACTATATTGTGACAAATGATTCTTATGCCGTTGCACAATCACTCTTACCATCATTCGATGGCAACACAGTTACCGAGCTTCAAATTGCAGTGGAGCAATATATCAAAATTAATGCATGGAGTTCAAGCATGGCTATGACAAGTGAGAGCTTTGACAACCTTATGAATGTTATGCTTAATGCTGATATAATCACAGAAAAATCTGCTTATGTTGATGTTGTTGACAATACAATAATTGACAAATTAAACACAGAAGCAGCTTAATCAATTTAATTAAAAAATTAATTTTAAATTGGTAAAATAATTAATAATAAAGAAAAAATAGCAAAAAACAATTAATTTTTGCTATTTTTTTTGATAATTTTTGAAAAAATAGTTGTTTTTATTTATTTTTTATTTCATAAACATTTTTATCAATTTTTCTTTTTTCTTAGAATAAGGCTGATATCTTATCGGCAAATCAATATAGTTATATTTTTTCACAATACTCTTTTCGTGTGAGAACAATGAGAAACTTTTTTTGCCATGATATGAACCATATCCACTGTAACCAACACCACCAAAGCCCATATAACTTGTTGCAAGATGAATGATTGTGTCATTGACACATCCACCACCAAAAGGAACACTTTGTAAAAATCTTTTTTGTATATTTTTATCATTTGAGAATAAATACAAAGCCAAGGGTTTTTCAAAAGTTTTAATAATTTTCACAGCATCATCAATGTTTTCAAAGCTTATAACAGGCAAAATTGGTCCAAAAATTTCTTCTTTCATAACTGCATCATCAAGGCTTACTTCGTCCAAAATTGTTGGCTCGATTTTTAAAGTTTCTTTATCATGCTTACCACCAAAAATACACTTTTCTTTGTTTATAAGTTCACATATTCTGTCAAAATGTTTTTCATTAATGATGTGTCCATAAAGATTGTTTTCAAGTGGTTTTTCTCCATACATCTTCATAATCTCTTTTTTTAACAATTTCAAGAACTCATCTTTAACACTTTTTTCAATCAACAAGTAATCTGGTGCAACGCAAGTTTGCCCCAAATTTAAAAACTTTCCAAATGCAAGCCTTTTTGCTGTGACCTTTAAATTTGCAGTATGGTCAATAATGCAAGGGCTTTTCCCACCGAGTTCAAGGGTAACTGGTGTTAAATTTTTGGATGCTTTTTCAGCTACAAGTTTACCAACATTAACACTGCCTGTGAAAAAAATATAATCAAATCTTTGCTCTAAAAGTTCTGCGTTTTGCTCACGCCCGCCCAACACAACAGAAATATATTCCTCTTCAAAGCATTCACTTAAAATTTGCTTAATAATATTAGAAGTGTTTTTTGCATAACTTGCAGGCTTCACAACAGCACAATTCCCAGCACTTATTGCACCAATAAGTGGGTCAATGGCAAGCATAAAAGGGTAATTCCATGGAGACATTATAAGCACCACCCCAAGAGGTTCACTCACAACAAAACTTTTTGAATGAAATTGAGCAAGTGGAGTTCTAACCTTTCTAGACTTCATCCAACCTTTCAAATGCTTTATGGCATAAGAAAGTTCAGTTAAAACCATTCCAATTTCACTCATATAACTTTCTGTTGAAGATTTACCCAAATCTTGAAAAAGTGCATTTTTTATATCATTTTCATGTTTTTTTATTGAATTTTTAAGTTTTTTTAATGATTTTAGTCTAAAATCATAATTTAATGTTGTTCCCTTATTAAAATATTCTCTTTGTTTTTTAACAATATCTTGAATCATAAATCTCCTCTTTAAGATGATTAAAAATTTTACTTTTCGCTATTTGGCAACAATTTTCTATAAACAACTTTTAATTCATTTTCATCCATAAGTTTTGGCACAGGATAAAGTGGATTTGCTTCTTTATCAGCATGTCCTGCAAGCACATCAAAATCTTCTTCTTTAAGTTCCTTAACAAATGTTGGTATTCCAAAATATTTATTCAAATCTTCAATATATGCAATAAACTTTTTAGCCGCAACTTCTTCTGTATCACTATTTTCTGCAATCAATGAAATCTTTGCAAGTTTACTTAACTTTTCATAAGCGGTTTTGCCATATTCTTTCAACATATATGGTAAAATAATGGCATTTGCAAGTCCATGTGGAACACCATATTGCCCACCAAGTGAATGAGCAATGGCATGAACATAACCAACATAAGAAACAGTGAAAGCCACCCCAGCACAATATGAAGCTTTAAGCATATTAGCCCTTGCCTTTTCATTGTGTGGTTCATCATAAGCAAGTTTCAAGTTTTCAACAATAAGTTTAACAGCCTCCTCAGCCATCGCCCTTGTCTTTTTTGTGGTTGACCTTCCAATATACGCCTCAACTGCATGTGTGAGAGCATCCATACCTGTTGTTGAAGTTACATTTTTAGGCAAATTTAAGGTTGTCTTATAATCTAAAACTGCATAATGTGGAATTACTGAAAAGTCGTTTATGGCATATTTATAATGAGTTTTTGAGTCAGTAATAACCGCTGCAAGTGTTGTTTCACTTCCTGTTCCAGCAGTTGTTGGAACGGCAAAAAGTGGTGGAAGTTTCTTTCTTATTTTAAGAAGCCCCTTCATTTTTTGAACACTTTTTCTTGGCTTTACCACTCTTGCAAGAATTGTTTTGGCACAGTCCATAACAGAACCACCGCCAAAAGCAACACAAGCCTCACAACCATTTTCTTTATAAACTTTAAGTCCACTTTCAACCATATCGATTGTTGGATTTGGCAAAATGTCATCAAAAATTGAAAGATTAATAGCATTCTCTTTCACCAAGTTTTCAAGTTCAGCAGTAAGCCCAAGTCCCCTGATAGATTTATCAGTTACAAGAAGAATATTTTTAATTTTTTTCTCATTTAAAATGTCAACAACTTCTTGCATAGATTTTAATATCTTTGGCTCTCTGTATGGCATAAGTGGGATAACCATTTTAAATATACTTTGAAATGTTCTGCAATAAATCTTTTTAAAAACATTCATTTTTCATCTCCTTGAAAGTTTTATTTTTTATTATGACTTTCTACATTTCCTAGTTTAATATTTGAATAATATATTGATGAAGCAAGAACAAATTCTGCTGGATAATATAGTATCAAACATAAATTATCAAAAATTTCATGAGCAATTTCTGACACAACTCCAAACACATTGAAAAGAAGCATTAAATCAGATAAGAAAAACAATAAACTTCCAATCATGATAATAAGATTTTCAATTTTATATTCTTTCATAAACACATAATTTGAAATTGCTTTTCCAAGCATGAAAGAGATAATCAAAGCATAAACAATAACGATAGGTAACATACCTTTATAGTCAAAAATAGGTAAAGCCAAAATAATTATTAAAGCAACAGCAAATATAGCCAATGAAATGACAAGGTCTTTCCAATTTATTTTGTTTAAAATGCTGTATGAAACAAAAAAGAACACATGTCCAATCGCAAATAACATCGCCCCATAAATAAAGTAATCAATTAAAACAATATCTCCAAGGCAAGCAAAAACTAGCCCAAGAAGCATAAAGTATTTAAATAATTTATTTCTTTGTTCAAGTTTAAAAATAAAAATAAAATTAATTATCCCTAAAATAACAAACAAAACACTTGCAGTTGTTTTAAAAATATAAGGCAAATTTTTAAAGCAAAGCAAACATATATCCATTGCCAAAATTAAAATAAACATAACCAAATTTGAAATCCAAACTTTTTTATCTTTAAACATATAAACTCCCAATATTTAATATTGTAATACAAAATTAAAAAAATTAACAAATGAAATTAAAAAATATTTAAAATTTTTTATCTTTTTTTAAAAAATAGGAAGATTTTTTCTTCCTATTTTAATTTTAATATTTTTTCAATTTCCTTAACATTCATTTCATTTGCAATTTCTGGTGAAGTTAAAACCGTGATATTTGGTTTTCCATTCAAACTTTTCTTCAAATATTCATTCACTTCTTCAAAAGAGATATTTTCCAATTTTTTATGCAGTTTTCTTCTTTCTCTTTTTGTTAAAATGTTGTCAAACTTTTTTACTTGAAAAATTTTATTTTTACAAACATTTTCAATTCCAGAGTGGTCTAAATTTGACATTTCAAAGAGTTTTTGTTTTTGTTCTTCAAAAAGTTCTTTGTTTAAACCATTTTTCTTAATTTCAGTTAAAAACTCTTTGAAAATATCGTAATTAAATTTTATCTTTTCATTTTCACATTGCACCCTAAAATTTGCAACCTTAGCTTTGTAATCATTTGTGAGAGCAAAATAGCAACCATAACAAGATTTATTTTCTTCTCTAAATTTTTTAAAAGCCATTGAATTAAGTGTTTCTGTGATAATGTTTTGAAAATAAGCTTCCTCTCTTGAAATATATTTTTCCTTTTCGCCATAACTCCAAATAATATCAAGTAAAGCCTTCTTTTCTTCCCATGGCTTTTCTGTTATAAACTTTCCGCCATTGAAACTAACATAATCTTCATAACCAAAGCCAACTTTTCCATGTTCTTTTAACCTATCAATAACATATTTTTCAACAATGTGTTTAGCCTTTCTCAAAGATATATTTCCAACAATAGAAACAACAGCATTGTTTAAAGCAAAATAAGTATCAATAAATTCCATTGCATCTTTTAAAGTGAGAGCATTAACAGATTCTTTTGTTCCAATTGTAAGCCCTTCATTCACATTTTTATGATTTTTGTCTTTATATAAATTTTTGCATTGTAAATAATATGCCTGCATAGTATTTAACTTTAATCTTGTTGCAATTTCCTGAGTAACTATCTTTTTCTCATCTTCAAATTCTTTTTCGGCATTGGTAAACCCAAGAAAACCAGAAGTTAAAGAGTCAACAAGGCTTTCAAAAGTTTCTTTTGTTGCTTTACCTAAAAAATTCATTTCAATAAGACTTGTATTCGCATTTTTGTTTGGATATCTATATAAAGACTTGTTTAACTCTTGCCTTGAATATTTCTTATTAGAAAATGTTGTAAGCATATGTTCAACCAAATGTGCTAACCCCTGTTTCCCATTTCCATCATTATAAGCTCCAGCATTAAAAGTTAGCCTAAAAGAAACACCTTCAATATCTTTATATTTTTTATGTAACAAAATAAGTCCACTTTTATATCTTACAACTTTCATTTCCCCTCCTTAACAAGAAATAAGTATATATAAATTTTTGTAAATTGTCAATAGATAATTAACTCATGAATTAAATAAAATATGTATTAAAATGTTGTTTAATACATACCTTAACATCTTATAATCCTATTTTATATTTTGTAGCCACTCATCAATTTTTATGCTTGGAGTTTTCAAATTTGAACCAAAAAAATAAATATCAATCCCCTTTTCAACAGTCGAATTTGGACAAGCTTTTTTGATATCCTCAAAAGTGTGTCCAATCCATCCACCATTTGTTGCAAAAGGATAAACAACTTTTCCGCTTAAATCATAATTTGCTAAAAACGAAAGAACAGCCGGTGCCATACTATACCACCAAACAGGAGTTCCCAAAATTATTTCATCATAATTTGAAACATCCGCTTTAAGAGGTTTTATTTCTGGCTTATAGCTCTCCCTTATTTCCTTTTTGGCATGTTCAACAACTTCGTCATAGTCACTTGAATACTTTTTTACGGTCTCAATTTCAAGCATGTCCGCCCCAAGTTTTGAAGCAAGATTTTCAGCAATCTTCTTTGTGTTACCAGTGTAGGAATAAAACACAACTACTCTTTTTTTATCTTTACTCATAATAATTCTCCTTTTACATTAAGTCATTATAGATATTGGAGTTTACTCTAAGTCAAGCATTTTCAAAAGATTTTATAAAAAATTTTTAAATTGAACAAAAACTATCTTCCATGGCTTCCGCCACCTCCTCCGCCTCCGCCAGAGGAACCTGAACGACCACCGCCGCCACCAAAACCTCTACCACTGCCGGCTTTTGACCTTACAGCATAAGTGTGAACAACTGCGCTTGTAACAATACCTCCAAGTTTAGTTGCAGAGTATCCTTGGCAATAATCTGGCATTTCAAGATTGAGTGCTTTAAACTTTTCTTCTAACTTATCGGTTAAATTAAAAACATAACAATAAGGCAAAACTTTATAATAATACTCATGGTCTTCTTCAATAAGCATTTCCAACCTTTCAACTTCAACAAGTTTCAAAAAGTTTTTGAAGCCCAAAACTTTGCCTCTCAAATTTAATTCTTCCTTAGTAAACAATTTAATATATTTTGAAAGATAAATACCCGCAATCATAACCACTGCTGTAATAATGTTAAGATAACAGATATCGTAAGGTAAGAAGTATCCAGCCCAAACCAAAATTATAAGTGGCAAACCACCAAAAAAAGCACACCACACAGTTTTAAAGCCAATAGGCATAGAAACATAAGTTAAAACTAACATTGCAATAACTGGAAATAGAAGTACGAAAAAGAGATAGAAATATTCAATCATTAAAACTGTTTTCCAAATTAAATACATTAGAATCGGCAAAACTGCCAAAGCACATGCCACATATCTTAGTATTGTAATTTTCTTATTCACCGACTCTGGTCTTTTAAATAAATTACCAACCGCTTTGTTCACATCAGTGTTATTACTGTTGTTATTTTTAGTCATAACAAAATTTTCACCATTAACAAACATTGCATTAAACAACTGCTTTTCTTCCAATTTTGAAATAAGAAATTGACCTTTTGTTTCAGGCAGATTTGGAAAATCTTTTAATTTGGTTAACACAATGTTGTTTTTATCAAGCACCTCCATTGAAATTAACTTTTTACTTACCCACTCAATAATTAAAGCTGATAAATCTTTTGACCTAATCTTTCCCCTGTAAATATTTGCCACATCAATTGTGGAGCAATCTTTTGGCGGATAAAATTCTGGTGTAATAATAGGTTTTTTATGAAATTTATGCAAAACTAAAATGATAATAAGCCCAATCACTGCCAAAATAGTTATTGCAATAACAACAAAGTAAAGAGCATTTGGAATATAAGTTGTGTCGAAATATCCATCAGGTAATATCAACTGAATTGTAAAGCCAACTTGACTTGGTAAATTTTCATAACTGACACTTATTGCGTTATCAACAACTTGCAAATTTAATGCTTCGCCACCAATTTCTTCCATGTCATTAGTTCTAAAACTTAACATGTTTTCCAATTCATTTTCGTCACTATAAAATGTTTTTGGCAAAGTGATTGTTGCAGAAAACTTCTCCACAGGGCTGGCAAAATCATAATCCATAATATCAAAGGTAAAATCGTCAAAAGAAGAAATGAAATCTTCACCCATATCATAAGAATATTGAATTTCATAGACATGTTGTCCAACTTTAAAATCTCCATCTGCACCCGTGTTGATGTAATAATAATCATTATCTTCTTCCAAGAAATTATATTCTTTCTGTCCATCCATTGTAACAGAAATTAATTCAAGTTCATTGATATAAGTTTCCGCATATTCCTTGCCATCAACAATGCGAGTAATTCTGTTCACTTTTGAGATATTTCTTGAAAGCCCCACATTGATGCCTGGTGATTTATAAGTCACAGTTATCTTTTCCGTTATATTGCACACCTTGTTTTCTTGAATATCAATAGTTTTCTCAACCAAGTTATAAACAATATTAGAATCCTTAATTGAAGCATAAGAAACTTGTGGGGAAGAAAAGAAAAACATTCCACCTATTAAAAGTGCAATGGTAATAATAAAAAAATTCAAATAAATAACTTTATTCTTCAAAAATCATCCCCTATCTTTAAATAATAAATAGCATAAAATTGGATTTTTTTCAAGCAATACAAGTTAAATTATGAAATTCATGAAAAATATTCTTAAATTAACCAAGTTTATCGCCATTTTCAACATTAAAATCTGGCTTAATCAAAACAACTCCACCCTGGGAATAAGTTCCAAGCACCAAAACTTGTGACATAAAATCGGCAATTTGCCTCGGTGGAAAATTTACCACGGCCAAAACTTGTTTACCAATCAAATCACTTGCCATATAGTGATTTGTAATTTGAGCAGAAGATTTTTTTAATCCAATTTCTTTTCCAAAGTCAATCAAAAGTTTATATGCAGGCTTTTTTGCTTTTTCAAAAACTTCCGCCTCAACAATAGTCCCAACTCTAATATCCAACTTTAAAAAATCTTCAAAACTTGCCATAGTAAACCTCTTTATTTAACTTGCCAAGGATAAAGCCCTGCTTGATTTTTTGAAAACATAAGTTTTTTATTATATAATGACCTAAGTTTATCTATACCAAGTTTATACTCCAAATGAAAGCCAAGGGTTTTAAGCTGTTTAGTTAAGATTTCAAATTGTTCATCTTCACTTTTATCACAAATATCATTATCTATCACATAATCAAGCAAGCCAATTTTTTCAATTTCCTGTAATTGATGATAACAATTTCCCTTTTTATATATCCAATCACTTTTTTTAGTGTCAAAAACTATCTCGTAACCATTTTTAAAAAATTTTTCAAAAAATTCAATAAGTTCATACAAATCAACTTTAACTATATCTGGAAGATTTTTATCAAAAACTTTTAAGTTTTCTAATCTTTCAAAATTGCGACATCTAATTAATTCATTCTTAATTTGCTCTTCACTTTTATTTTTGAAGTCAACATTTTTACCAAAATATACATCTCTGGTATGGGTTTTAAAGGTATTTTCAAAGCCATTACTTAAAAGAATTTTTTCTGCCTCAAACTTATTTTCTTTAATCTTAACCCCAACTTCAACAACCTGCACTGCTTTCCTCCAAACAAAAAACTTCAACCTCAACTTGAATTTATATATGGCTCTAATTAAATACCAAGCTTCATTACGATTTTACAACATCTAATTTTTTGATTAAAAATCAAAATATTCAAAAAACTCTTTCTTTTTCGCCACTTTGACTTGTTCTTGGTTTTGTCATAAAAGTCCTAAAATGAGGTGTCCAATCAATTGTATAAGATTTTCCTTCTAATACTATCTCATTCCAAGCATGGTGTTTTCCTTTAAATTCATCTTGCAAAACATTATCGTCAGTTCCTGTAACATATTTACATTTTATTCCTAACAATGAATATACATCTTTCATAGCTAATGATATACTCTCGCATACTCCTTTGCCACAAAGAATAGCATACTTTTCGCTTCTCCAAAATTTACCATCCTGATATAAATATTCTTTATTTATAAAAGTTCCATCTTGTTTTTTTTCAGACAAGATGCTTGAGTCATATTCAATGTTATCACAGAACCATTCATAAACTTTTTTAACCAAATCTACTTTTGATTGATTTAAAGAATCTTTTTTTGCATATTCAACAATTTCTTGTAATTTTTTTTGATACTCTTTTTCAAGTTTATCTCTATATTTTTTTGCCTCTACATTTATTGTTGACTTACTTTTAATTATAAATGTCATTAAATCTTCTCCTTAAAAAAGATTTTTTATTGCGTATATTTGGCGCAGAAAGAGGGATTCGAACCCTCGGTGCGGTTTCCCGCACACAGCCTTTCCAGGGCTGCACCTTAAACCACTCGGACATCTCTGCATATATTAAAGGTTTAAGCATTTATTTGAATATTAAGTTTTTTACCCTAAAACACTTAACAAGAGTGGTTTAAGGTATTTGGGGTCCCCGAAAATATTTATTATTTTTGGGGATTAAGAGAAAAACAAGTTCTAAACGAAATTTTCAACACTTTGAAAATGAGTCATTAACGCAGTTTTTCTCTCGCACTCGGACATCTCTGCATATATTAAAGGTTTAAGCATTTATTTGAATATTAAGTTTTTTTACCCTAAAACACTTAACAAGAGTGGTTTAAGGTATTTGGGGTCCTAGAAAATACTTGTATTATTTTGAATTAAAAGTTTTAAAGGACTTTTAAAGTATATCAAATTTTTTTATAATTTGCAAATTAAATTTTAATATTTTAAATATTAAGTTTTTTATTGCATACTACACAATATATAGTGTAATATGCAATAAAAACCATTTTATTTTGTGTGTTTAAAATTTAGAATCAATGATTCCGCCACCATAGCAAACACCATTTTCATCATATAAAACAACAAATTGCCCTTCTGTTATTGCCCTTTGCGGTTCAGCAAAATCAACTTTAATTTTTTTAGCATCTAAAATTGTCACCTTAACTTTTTGGTCTGGTTGACGATATCTAAATTTTGCAAAACATTCAAACTCTTTTTCTTCTGGCAATTTTGGTATCCAATTCATTGTGTCTGCATAAAGCCCATTTGAAAAAAGTTCTTCACATTCCCCTTGACTTACATAGAGGACATTATTTTTTAAATCTTTCTTTAAAACAAACCATCTCTCTCCATTGCCGTCATGCGTGCCTCCAAGGTTCAACCCCCTGCGTTGCCCAATGGTGTAATACATAAGCCCATCATGAGTGCCTACAACTTTTTCATCAAGGGTTCTAATTTCACCTTTTTGTGCTGGCAAATATTGCTTCAAAAAGTTTTTAAAGTTCCTTTCGCCAATAAAACATATGCCCGTCGAATCTTTCTTCTCCGCAGTTGAAAGTCCCAATTCCTTTGCAATTTCCCTGACTTCTTTTTTCTCCAAGTCAGCAAGTGGAAACAAAACTGACGACAACTGATATTGTGAAAGTTGATTTAAAAAGTAAGATTGGTCTTTGCTTAAATCTTTTGCCTTGCAAAGATACGTATATCCATCTTTTGTGATTGTTTTTGCATAATGCCCAGTTGCAATCATATCTGCTCCAAGACTTTTTGCCTTTTCAAGAAATGGTCCAAATTTGATTTCACGATTGCACAAAACATCTGGATTAGGGGTTCTTCCCTTTTTATATTCGTCTAAAAAATATGTAAAAACTCTATCATAATATTCTTTTGCGTAATTAACACTATAATATGGAATGCCAATTTTTTCGCAAACTCTTTTAACGTCCTCATAGTCTTCCATTGCTGTACATTGGCCGTCGTTTTCATCCCAGTTTATCATGAAAAGTCCAATAACTTCGTGTCCTTGTTTTTTTAAAAGGTAGGCAGCAACACTTGAATCAACACCGCCACTAATTCCAACAACAACTCTCATATACTACCTCCACCTAAACCTTAAACCCGCCTGTTTCTGTGGTTTCAATGCAAACTGGAACTTTAAATTTTTTACAAATAACATAAACACAACTCACCATCCAAGCTAAAACTCCAATGCCAATAGGAACATACAAAACAGATAAAGCTTCAACCAAATAAACATTGAAAATTACACACACAATGGTGTAAACCATCATGGCACTCATCAAAATTCCTTTCACGTACTTTCCAACATAATAATAATGACCACCAAATAGCCCTAAAAAAAGAGTGTATAAAAGAAGCTTTGTGTAACTTATATCTTTTGGCAAAGTCGAAGTGTATAAAATGTAATCTCTATCACCCTTTTTCATCATTTCCTTGGCAGCTTTATTAGTTGCATAATCAAGACGTGAAAAAATAAGTCCGCACTCATTGCACTTTGTTGCAGTTTGAATACATTTATTATCACACCTTGGGCAACGTTTAAAAGGTTTTTTATTTATTTTCATATTTAATATGATATAATTTTTTATCATAAAAGTCAAGAAAATAGATTTTAAATATAATTAAAGAAAAGGACTAATTACAAATTTTATGCCACATCAGCCAACTTTTCATTTGATTTATTAAAATATACATACGAAGGATTGTCATCTGCAACATAATGCAAAACCACTTCAAAACATTCTTTTGCTTCATTAAATTTTCCTTCGTTATAATATCTCACCCCATTTTCAAATTTATTTTTAAGTTTTTTAAGTTTTTCACGTTTATTTTTAGGATAATAATCTAAACTTTCAAAAAGGGAAATTTGCAAATCATCAAAACTTAAACAGCCAGTATATCTGTAATCAAAATCAAAATTTTGAGGTAAACTGTCAAGAGTTGACTTTGAGATTAAAATTTTTGTGCCAATATAATCATTAATTTCCTGCATTTTTGACGAAAGATTAATGACATCACTCACTATGGTTGGGCTTTTGCGTTCCTCATCCCCAACAATTCCAAAAATCAAATCCCCTGTTGTGATGCTTATTCTTGCATCAATCTTTGGCAACTCTTTTTGTCCCTTATTTTTAACTTGTATGGCCTTAATAATTGCATGAGAACATTCAATGGCATTTTGAGCTTTTGAAAACACAGCAAGCACGCCGTCACCTAAATACTTATCAATAAACCCATCATATCTTCTAACCAAAGGCGCAACTGTCTTTAAATAAGAGTTGATGTAATTAAAATTTTCTTCCAAACTTAAAGTTCTTGAAACGTTGGTTTTTAAATCACAAAAAAGTGTGGTTGCAGTTTTTTGCACTTGGTTGCCAAGCTCCAATTCTGTGATTGAATTTTTACCAAGAAATTTCAAAAATTGCTTTGGCACAAACTTTTGAGTTTCTAAATTTGTCACCCTGATTTTATTATCTTTTTCTTTATAGATATAGTTGATTTTATTAAGCGAATGTTCAATCTCTTGAAAATCTTTGCTTCCGCCAACTTTGAAGTCGTCAAATTTTGCACGGCCATCGCCTAACTTTTGTGTAATCTTCTGCACACTTTTAAGTGGTTTGCAAGCAATTATGATAAGTGTGAATAACAGAACCAAATAGACAATTGTTGCCAAAATCACCCATAATAAACTGTTATAATTTGCTGAGTTATTCAAGTTCAAAACCGCCCTAACTGATTGAGAAGTGACATCTGTCAAACTGTCAACAGCTGTGACATAAACAATAAAAGCTCCATAAATCAATGTCAATGGCAAAGTGGAGAAAAAAAGAAGATTTGAAAGACTTAAACTTTTTAAGACTGAAATATAAAATGAAATAAGTGACACAATAAAGGCAATCAAAAAGCCAAGGGCAACCCAAGACAATGCCGAAAAAGTGAAACTGAAACCATCTTCGCTTGGCACAATTCCTTCTGCCAAATATTTAATTAAAAAGATGTTTGGTATAAGCAAAATAATAGTTAATATAAGTAAAATTTTTGTTGATTTTTTCATGTTTTTATTTTGAGAAAAAAAGTTTAATTGTATGCATGATTTTTACGCATAATATGTCGAAAAATGAAGAAAATATAAATAAGGAGATTTAAAAATGGAAGAGAAAGAATTGATAACAAAATATCTTAATGCAATTTATCAAAACATAAGAACAGCTATTCAATCAATTGAAGATATCATAAAAAAGGTTGAAGATGATGCCTTTATAAGCGAACTGAGTAAAGAGCAAGATGGTTACTCCTGTCTTGCAAAAGAATGTGAAGCATTTGCAAAAGCAGAAAAGATTGAAGATATAAAAGATAACAACTGGATTGAAAAAGCGAAACTTTGGACAAGCGTCAATATGTCAACTTTGACTGATAATTCAAATCGTAAGATTGCAGAACTTATGCTGATTGGCACATTTATGGGGATTATCACCTGCTTAAAAGATAAAAGTGACCATAAGGGCATTTCCAAGGAATTAGACGAAATTATCGATAAATTATACAATTATGAACGCAACAATATCGACAGACTTTTACCATATTTAGACTAAATTTTAAAGCAAATAAAAAGATAGTGAAATTATTTTGTCACTATCTTTTTTCATTAATTCCAATAGAAATTTACAAAATCACACACACCCATATTCACTGACCTTAATTGTGAATTGAACACCTTGAAGATTAGTGCAAAGGTTTTGTGTAGGCATCCCAAGTTCGGTGTAAGATTTTATTGTGCTTATATTTGAACCTAAGTTTCTTGTGTAATATTGCTTTATGCCATCCCCCAATATGTCACTTACAAGGTCACTGAATTTAACTGAATACTTCGCTGAACCTGTTTTGTTATTCAATGCACTTGATATCTCATCAGCAGAAGAAATAAACACATTTGCTGACTGACTGCTGCTTGTTGTTCCTGTTGGGCTGAAACTTTCAACATTTGCACTGAATGTTGCTAAATAGGTTGTGGATGTTATGTTTTTCTTGAACTCGTCTAAAGTTGTTGTGACATAGCCAGAGTTGAGTCCAATCTCAGTTGCCGAATATTGCCCTGCATACACTATGGTATCTAACACTGCAAAGGTGTCTGTGGTTGTTCCATAACCTGACTTTTGTGAAGAAGAATATGCAAGTCTCCACCTGATTGGCTCAACTTTATACCACCTAGTGTCATTTTCACTAAACTTATAGTAACAATATTCTTCGCCATTATACATTCTTGTATTTAATGTTTTACCTGCAATCGTGTATGTTTTACCTGTGTCGTTACCAGAAGTTAAGCCATTAATTATTGTTTGGTCTGTCACTCTTGACTGTGGAAACATTCCAAGTTCAACATACCAATATCCGCCTTCTTCATCGTAGTATGCTGGGTTGTTTGCCTGCCAATGTGCATATACTGTTAAATCGCCATCATGTTTATACTGCTTATTCTGCCAGTAATTTCCATTAACACATTGTCCATTCGCATCATATACCTTCTCGCCACCTGTTGCTGATGTGTAAAAGCCTGTAAAAGTAAAGCCTGTCCTTGTTGGTCTATTCCCTGCCACATCACTCCAATTTCCTAAGTCAAAAACAAGTTTAGGTGACATGACTTGCGTGTCTGGCGTTCCACCATTACCTTTTAAAGTTAAAGTATATTGTTTTGCTATCCATTGTGCAACAAGTTCAACATTGCCATATCTCCCATTCACACTTTCGCCTGCCTTGTATGTTGTTGCACTTGACCAACTTCCCGAACTTGCCTTTGGTTTCCAGCCATTAAAGGTGTAGCCTGTTCGTGTGGTTGAAGTGAGTGTTGATGTGCTTTCAATTGTGTAACTTAAATCACTTACTGTGTTTCCACCATTTTCGTTATAAGTTATTGTATATGACACAACATTCCATTTAGCATACAAATTCACTGTTTCTCCATTTGAACTTGTCAAATTTTTAACGCTTTGCTTATCTGTGTAAGCAACCGAACCGCTTGCACTTGTCGCCCAGCCTGCAAAGGTATATCCTGTCTTTGCAAACGCGTTGGCTGTTAAGTTTTGTGCTTTGTCATATGTGAAGGTTTGATTACTCATGCTTCCACTTGTTGCACCATTGCCATTGAATTTAACATAGTAGGTGTTCGCTGTCCACTGTGCATATAAGGTTGCATTACCATTCCCAGAATATGATGCGCCATTATTATAATGTGTGCCTGTTCCAGCAGCATTTGTATTCCAACCATTTGCAGTATAGCCTGTTTTCGTGTAACTGTTTGTTGGAAGAGTTATATTCAAACCATGCGCTTTTGATACTGGATTTGGTGCTGGTCCACTTCCACCTGTGTTGCCATTGCCATTGTATGTAATTTTATATTGTTCTCTCACATACACATTAACTGTTGCATTTGCAGTTGTTGACCATAAATATTGATATGAATTTGTGATAGATCCTGTTGATGCTGAACCATTGCCCATGTAATATGTATATGAAGTGTTAACTCTTGAAATTGTTATTGTCTGCGAACTTGGTCTACAATACGTTGTTAATGCATACGAACCATTTGACGATAGTGTTTGACTTAGTCCTAAGGAAGAATTTGTTGCAGTTATATTCGTTGAATGGGTGTAACCACCATAAGCATATTTGATTGTTAATGTGTAAGTTTTGGCAAATAGGCCATAGACACTTGACCGAGTAGATGCAGTAAAAGAATATGATGTTGATGTTGAAAACCTGCTTGTGCTTTCGCTTGATACTGAAGGTTCTGCAGAATACCACCCTACAAACTGATAACCACTATTGGCTGTTGCTGTTAAGGTAACAGTTTTTGAATATACAGATGAAAAACTATAAGCGGTTGAAGTTCCTGAAAAGGTATAACTACTTGCAGAATTTAATGTATTTGTATATGAAACCTTAATTGAGCCGCCAGTCCCACCCAAACTTATTGTGTCATATGTTGTAGTGTACCGGTTATACATTGTTATTGACTGATACCGCACGAATAAGGCAACTCGAGCATATGGAGCTCCTGTAGTAGGATAAAATGTATAACGACTACTTGATGAAAGCGGACTTCCCTGTAGTGTTGAAGCACTTGTTGAATCAAACCAACCACGAAAAACATATCCACTTTTTGATGTAGAAGTTAATGTAATTGCACTATTATATCTTGCATAAAAACTATTATTATAAACAGATGATATAGAACTATTTCCACCTGAAGTACTCGTGTATTGTACATTTACTGTTCCACCTGTGCTACCATTATAAAAATTCGAATAATCACTTGTATAATAAGCATAAATTTTAATCTCTGGAGCATATATAGCATATAACGTTTTAGCAGAATTTGAAAAAGTTTCAGGCAATGTTAAATATCCATTGTCAAAATAAAAAGAAGGAGTTGAATTTGCATTATATGAAAGACCAATAACTTCATATCCTGGAATTTCTTTAAAATCATACCCACGAGCTAACACTCCTTCTGTTGTTCCAGCATCCATCATTGCTTCATATTTAGGGCTACCATAAACTCCAGGACTATCCCACCAACAAATATCAAGACGATATTGTGCTCTAAATCTCATATAAACTCTAAACTTTGTTGTGGAAGATACACTTGAAGCTGCTGGTTTTGAAGCAAATACACAAGTGGAATTATATGCATAATACTCGCAATTTGTCGATAAGCTACCTTGGTCATCCGAATTATCCCAAGTACTACTTGTAGCCATTCCACAATAAGACATATCGACATCTAATAGATAATCACTTTTCGCAGGCATAATTTTTGCATATCTTTTATATGTTTTAGAAAATAATCCGCTTGATTTATATTGACCATGAACATAAGAAGCTTCAACATAACCGCTACTGGCTTGACTTGTATTTGCAAAAGATTCAAATGTTACATCATCTCCCCAATCTTTAGCCGTTCCATTTTCATCATACCACCATATTCTTAGCAATTTACTTCTATTTTCCTCTACTCCTGCAGCAACTACACTCCAACTTGTATTACTAGTTCTTATCTGAGCTTGAATATAAAAATCTTGATCTGTGGCAAATTCCTCTATATTATCATCACTATTTCCATTACCACCGTCTTTTTCTGAGCCACCATCTGCATCTTCGTCGTTATTGTCATTTTCACTATCACTATTATTTTCATTCTCTTGATTATTCTCTTCTTGAGACTGGGAATAGTCACAGCCCGCCAAAAGAAAAACTCCACCACCAAGTGTAATACCTAATAATATAAATGTAAGAAGGCTAAAAATAAATTTTTTCATAATTTATTATCTCTTTAAACTCCATTAATACATTGAAGCCCAAATTATCATGTTTTTCATTTTTGATTTTACCAAATACCCTCCCCCCCCGAGTCAACTTTTTTGAGGTATATTTATATATATTTTAATATTTTTGTAATCTTTTTGTAATCTTTTTGTGTATAATTATGGAACATAATAAAAAAAATAAAGATAAAAAATCTTCTTGTTTGATTACTGATACTATTCGCATGATTTTTTAGACTATTTTTTGTTTATTAAATCCCTTAAACTTTGATTCACATCAAAGTTCAATGAAAGTTTCAAAATAAACTCATCACTTAAAATTGTGCTTTTACCATTTTCTTGCATCAAAACAAAAAGGTAAGTTTTGTTTCCCTCAATCTTATTCAAGATATCTTTAAGTTTTGTATTTTCATTAATTACATAAATTTTTGGTTTGGAAAAATTTTTCATTTTTTTGTTAAAAACATTAATTTTTTCATATTTACTTAAAAAATTCAAATCTAAAACTCCCATTGTTAAAAAAACAGCAAACAAAAGATAAGTTGGATTGAAATTTATAAAACAAAAAATGAAGAAAAGAATGAAAAACATAACGCTTAAAACAACATTAAAAATTATGGTTATTTTTAACGCTTTTCGTCTTTCAACAATATTTGAAAATAATGACACAAAAATCCTTCCCCCATCCAGTGGAAAGGCAGGCAAAAGATTTGTGAGAGCAATAATTAAATTGACCTCAACAAAATTATATGAAACCAAATAAAATGTTGGAAATATCCACCAAAAAGCAACCGTTATAAGTGCAACAACAAGATTCACAACAGGCCCTGCAAGAGCAATATAAATTTCATCTTTTTGCTCCAAAGTCTGCCCATAATAAGATAAACTTACCCCATAAGGAGACAATGAAAACTTCGACAATTTATATCCGCAATATTTGGCAACATAATAATGCCCAAGTTCATGAATAAGAATGACAAGAAAATAACTTACAGCCACAATAATGTCTGTTGCAAAAATCAGCCAAATCAAAATAATGAAAAATGCTGGATTAACATTAAATTTTCTTTCTTTCATACCTTCCTTAACTAAACAACAAACTTGAAATGGTTATAATCACAAAAACAGTGATAAAAAACAAAGGTAAAACAACTTTAAGTTTTATCTTGTATCCCTTTTTGATTGGCTCATATTTTTCACCATAAGATTTAAGTTTCTTGTCCATTAAAATATTATATGAAAAAAAGAAAAAGAGCATAACCCCTTTTTTACTTTAATTACATTAAAAAATGGCGACATTAAGATACATCGCCATTAACTTTGTTTAATTCATCTTCACCTTTTAAGAAATCTGGAAGTTCTTCTGTTTTAAGTTCAAATTCATTATAAAGGCTGTCACTTTGAGCAGCATTGATTTCTTCTTGGTTGATAACCTTAATCCTTTCAAGAAGTTGCTCGTAATCTGGAAGTTCCGCCAAATCTTGCAAATTAAATCTCTTTAAAAAGGTTTCAGTTGTTCCAAAAAGAAGTGGTTTTCCAACTGCATCCTTACGGCCAACAACTTCAATCATATTTTGGTCAACCAAAATTTGCACCGCATAGTCGCAATTAACACGTCTAATATCCTCAATTTCAAGTTTTGTGATTGGTTGCTTATATGCAATAATTGCCAAAGTTTCAAGAGCAGCACGAGTTAAAGATTTTTCTCTTACTGGGTTTAACACTTCACTGATATAGTCTGCATACAAAGGGTTGGAAGCAAGTTGAACTTTGTTTTTATATTTAATCACATGGATGCCTTTTTCATTGTTATATTCCTTGCAAAGTTCATCAATTACCTCTTCAAGTTCTTTTGGCGTAATTTCAAGTTTTTGCAAAATAAATTCTTTGTCAAGCCCATCGCCTGCCACAAAAAGTATGGAAAGAATTATTTCTTTTAAATCTTTTTTATTTTCAACTTTCATATTACACCTCATTTGCAGTTATGATAATTTGCCCAAAAGTTCCATTTTGAAGCACTTTAACAGTTTGCAATTTCAAAAGTTCAAGAAGTGCCAAGAACACATTGATAAGTTCACTTTTTGTCATATCATCTTGGAAAAGTTCTTCAAATTCAAATCTTTTTCTTTCTTTTGCAAAGTTACGAATTGCAATGATTTTCTCAGCAACCGTGAATCTATCCTTAACAATTTTCTTTGGTTCTTCATTCTTAATTGCTTTTTGAAGTTCTTCTTTTGTGAGCAGTTTTGCAAAAGCATCCAAAAGCTGTTCAAGCACCATATCCTTCATAACAATCTTAACTTTCTCTGTTTCTTTGCCAGGCGCCCTGTAAAGTTTATTGATATCTTCAATTTGCTTTAATTCTTGACCTGCCTTTTTGAAAAGTTCATATTCCTTCAAACGTCTAAGCAAAATTGCTTCATCATCTTCTTCATCATCTTGAACTGCCTCTTGTTCAACAGGAAGAAGTTTCTTTGATTTAATTTCAATAAGTGTTGCAGCAACTGTGATAAACTCGCTTGCCTTATCCATATCAACATTTTTTAAGTCTTGCATATAGTTGAGATATTGTTCAGTTACATCCGCAAGTTTGACGGTTGCAATGTCAAGTTTTGCTTCTTTAATTAAGTGCAAAAGTAAATCAAGAGGCCCCTCAAAATTATCTAATTTAAAACGATAATCATCAGTTGATAAAAGCATGTCGGTTTGTTCGTTATTTTCAGCGACAACATTTTCTTCTTCCATGCCCTTTATCTCCTTTTAATTATTCATAAATTAATTATAGCAAATTAAAGGAAAGAATAGCAAGTAAATAAAAGAAAAAAGAACGCTTTAAATATGCGTTCTTTTATGTTTTTACCAGTTTTCAACAATCTTTCCAATGCTGTCGAAATATGAACTATGTTTAATGTCTTCTTTAACAATCACATCAATTTCCTTAATTATGTTGCCGTCTTTTGTGATTTGAATAGTTCCAATTTTATCACCTTGTTTTAGTGGAGCTTTTAAAATTTCAGGAACATTTAAAATTGTTTCATATGTTGTGTCATCACCCTTTTTAACAAGTGCAACAAAATTTTCTTTTGCAAAAACATCACAATTTTCCTTTTTCCCCTTTCCAATTTTAACATTTGCCAAAACATTATCTGTTAAAACCAAAAATCTGTTTTCAAAATTTGCAAATCCATAATTTAAAAGAAGTGAACTTTCATTAAATCTTGTCTTGCTGTTTTCCGCACCAATAATCACTGAAATCAATCTCATGTCCCCGCGCTTTGCAGAGGCGGTCAAACAACATCCTGCTTCATTTGTTGAACCCGTCTTCCCACCATCACAACCATCAAAATATCTAATCAATTTGTTGGTGTTCACAAGTTCTGTTTTTCTTCCAGAAGGATGCACAAGTTCGTCCATCCAAATTGTTGAATATTTATGATACAATTCATGTTTCAAAACTTCTCTCATCAAAATGGCAGAATCTTTTGCACAAGAATATTGTTCTGGTGCTGGAAGCCCTGTGCAATTTGCATAATGAGTGTCATTCATTCCAAGTTCTTTTGCTCTTTTATTCATTCTGTTCACAAAACTTTTCTCGTTTCCATTGAAATATTCAGCAAGGGCCACCGAAGCATCATTGGCAGAAGCCATGACAACCGATTTCAATAAATCTTCAAATGAATATTCAACATATGGGTCAATAAACACCTGAGAGCCACCCATACCTGATGCATTCTCGGTGGTTGAAATCATGGTGTCAAGGGCAACATTTCCTTCATCATATTCTTCTAAACTTAAAAGAATTGTCATCATTTTAACCATGCTGGCAACAGGAAGATGAACATTAGGATTCTTTTCAAACAAAATTTCTCCGCTTTGGTAATCCATAACAATCCCGCTTTTTGAGGTGATGTCAACATCCCCATTTTCAGCCTTTGCAAGTGCAGCATTTGGAGAAATTAAAAAGCATACAGCAAGCAAAATCAAAAGTGTTGAAGAAAGTAATTTTTTCATAAAAACTCCTTTTTTCTATTTTCTTCAAAAGAAAAGTTTTTATGCAATTTATATTTTCATACTTTTCTTAAACCTTAAATAACCAAAATCACTTGCCCATTCAAAAGATAAAGAAGCAGAGTTTCCACCAAATTCACAACAATCAAAAGCAGGAATGCAAGCAAAAGAAAAAGAAACCTATTGCAGTCCGTTCCGCCATAAAGCTTGCAATTTGAATTAATCTTGCAAATTACGAGATAAAACATAAGCAAAATAAACAAAGTGGTAAGTTGGCAAGGCAAAATCACAATGATTGCAGTTAAACTTCCGCCTAGCCCATAAAGGATAAAAATAAGCGCAAAGTTAAGTCCAAAAAGATAACTCCTGTAAACAATCAAAACTTCTGCAAGTGGAAAGAGAACAGGAACAAATGAAATACCAAACAAAATGACAACATTAACAGTAAGCGAAAGTGTGCGTGAAAAAAATGCAGACGAAGACCCCACAAAACCCGACTTAAAGTCATCTAAATTAATTTCTTGTAAACTTGAAAGTGATTTGCTGTTATTATATTTAATTGCAACAAACACACCAACAGAGATGGCAATTAAGATGAGAATAAGTGAAATGATAAACTTCACCCTGTTTTCTCTCACAGCCTTAACACAAGAAAATCTTAACCCATTAATAAAAGAATGAGATTTATAAGACCTTAACATATTATATGTTATTTATTTTAAAAAATAAAAAGAACTTATCAGCTTAATTTCATAATTAAAATAAAAAAGAAAGGGTTAAACCTTTCTCTCTTGTTTTAAATTTTTATAAATCACACACAACCATATTCACTAACCATTATCGTGAATTGAAAACCTTGAACTGATGTTGCAAATCTTTGAGTTTGCATGCCAAGTTCTGTGAAGCATTTTATATTGTTTAAATTGCTCCCTAAATCTCTTGTGAAATATTGATTAAAGCCTAAAATATCACTAACTAAATCGCTGAATTTAACACAAAAATCACCAGCAACATTTTCAATTTCACTTATTGATAAGTAATCATTAGTATAAAAAATAAAGTCACCAATAAATGTGACTTCGCTTTTTTATATTTTTTTACTTAATTTTTAAAATCTAAAAGGTTATATGCAACAATTTTCAGTTGTTCATAAGTTATTCCACCTTGAAAATATGCAATATATGGTTTTTTTATTGGACTATCGCAAGAAAGTTCAATTGATGCACCTTCAACAAAAGTTCCTGCTGCCATGATAACTTGTGAAGTGTAGCCCACCATATCATAAGGTATAGGTAATGCATTGCTGTCAACCGGTGACAATTTTTGAATAAGTTGAACAAAAGAAATCAATTCTTCTTCTGTGTTGAAAACAATTGACTTAATGATGTCAAAAGAATCTTCATTTGTGTCTGGGATAATTTTATAGCCCTGCCTTTTCATCACTTCGCCAATAAGATATGCCCCTTTAACTGCTTGGCTAACAACATGTGGAGCAATGAAAAGCCCTTGATAGAAAAGTCTGTATCCACCTTCATAAGAGCCAGTTTCCCTGCCAATTGAAGGACAAGTCAAACGATTTTCAATATGTGAAAGAGCTTCCTTTGTGCCAGCAATATAACCACCTGTTGGAGCAAGTGAACCACCAATATTTTTAATTAAACTGCCAACAACCACATCTGCACCCACTGAGGTTGGTTCCTTTGTTTCCATAAACTCGCCATAGCAATTATCAACAACAATGAAAGATTTTGGAGAAATTTGCTTTATCTCTTTAAATATTCCTGCCATAGCTTCAACAGAGAGAGCTTTTCTTGCAGAATACCCTCTTGACCTTTGCACAAAAATAACTCTTGGTTTATATTTTTTAACTAATTTCAAAATTTTTGCTTCATCAAACTTTGAATCAACTAAATCAACAAATTTAATGTCAATGCCAAAAGACTCCAAACTTCCATTATCTTTGCCAAACAAAGTATCGTGCAAAGTGTCATAAAGGTCACCAGTGATTGACAAAAGCATATCCTTTGGACGAAGAAGTCCATAAAGAGCTGTTGCAATACTGTGAGTCCCAGTTGTTAAATGTGGAGAAACAATGGCATCCTCCGTGTCAAAAATTTGAGCAAAAACTTTGCTGAGTCCTTCCTTACCCTTATCTGTGTAACCATAGCCAGTTGTTCCAGCAAAATGTTGGTTTGTTATGGCATTGTCATTGAATGCTTTAAGCACCTTGTTTTGATTAAAAAGTGCAATATCCTCAATCTTTTCAAACCTGTCTTTGAGGCTATTTTCAATTTCTTTTAAAATTACTAGTTTTGCTTTTTCCATTTTAACCATTCCTCAACTTTTTCACAAATTTCATTAAAAGCCTTTTCCTTGTTGTCAGCATCAACATAATTTACATTATCCATTCCCCTAAGAAAAGTGAGTTGTCGTTTGGCATAGTTACGGCTGTGCTGTTTAATTTCATCAACCATCTTTTCATAGGAAATATTGCCATCCAAATAGTCCAAAACTTCCTTATAGCCAATCGCTTTCATTGCTTGATTTTCTTTTGTAAGCCCTTGCTTTTTCAAATTTTCAACTTCTTTTACCAAACCATTTTTAAGCATCAAATCAACGCGCAAATTTATTTTTTCATAAAGCTTACTTCTTTCTTTAACAAGTGCAAAAACAAGACTGTCAATATCACTTTCCGCCTTGGTTTTTTCACCCTTTTCACTTGCAATTTCAATGGCACGCATAAGCCTTAAAGGATTGTTTTTATCCACTTTTTCTGCAAGTTCACAATCAAGCTTTAAAAGCATTTCATAAAGTTTTGAAACTCCGTCAGTTTTTAAGATTTCTTCAAGTTGTTTTCTTAAATTTTCATTAATTCCAACTCCGCCAAAATTGTAATTTAAAATTATTGATTTAACATACAAACTTGTTCCACCAACCACAATTGGAAGCTTTTCCTTTAAAGAAATCTCTTTTATTTTTTCTTTAATTGCAGTGGCATATTCATAAGCCGTGAAAGTTTCGCTTGGGTCTTTAATATCAATAAGATGATGCTTTACCCCCTGCATTTCTTCTTTTGTTATTTTTGCCGAGCCAATGTTGAGCCCTTTAAAAATTTGCACAGAGTCGCAAGAAATAATCTCGCCATTAAACTTTTTTGCAAGAGCAACAGATATATCTGTTTTTCCAACAGCGGTCGGTCCCAAAATGAACAAAACTTTTTCCATTTTAAAGCACCCTTTTAAACATTTTTTCAAAGTCTTTTCGTGTTATTTTAACAACAATAGGTCTTCCATGTGGGCAAAGAAGCACACCTTTTTTCATTTCTTCAATAAGATATGCAATTTCATCTTTGGTCACACTGTCCCCAGCACGGATGGCATGTTTGCATGCTGTTTGGCATAACTTTTCGTTGATATATGCACTTGCTTTTCTGTCACCAATTGTTTCATCACTTAAAACTTCTTCAACAAATTTTGCAAGTGACAAATTGGAAAGTATAAAAGGTATTGAACTTATCTTGAAATCAAGCCCATCCCTTTCCACCTGAAAACCAATCTCATGCAAATTTTCCATTTTATCAGCAAATTTTTCAGCATCCTGGCTTTGAAGCGAAAATGTGTATGGAACAAGTAAATCTTGCTTTAAAACTTCATTATTGTCAACCTGAGTTTTAAGTTTGTCATAAAGTTGTCTTTCATGCATTGCATGTTGGTCAATGATATACATATTATCTTGATATTCAGTTATGATGTAAGTTTTAAAGATAACACCAGCAATTTTGATTTCATCCACAACCTTTCCTTCAAGGAAAGTTTCCTTTAAAGGCTCAACTTTTTCCTTGGTTTTATCCTCTCTTAATGGTTCAGCAGATAAATCAACTTCACTAATAAGTTTTTCTTCTGTTTGGTCAAAAAAGATGTAACCACCTGGATTGTTTTTCTTCCTATCTTCACTTTTTATGTTTGAAAATTCAGGCATATTGATAATTTCAATGCTTTTTTTCTTCATTTTAAGTGGTTCATTCAAAGACTCGTCATCAAAGTGGTCTATCTTTGCCCTGTAACTTGCCCCTTCATCACGAGATAAAGGTTCGATATTAGTTTTTTGTTCAGCATGAAAAGATGTTCTTTGTGGTTCTTTATCATTTTCAATAGAAAACTTTGAAAAATCTTTTTCTTCACGATTGGTAAATTCAAAATCTGCAATCAAGTTTGTTGAAATAAGTGCCCTTTCAACAGCTCTGCGGATAACTTGAAAGACCCTTGAATTTTCCTGAAATTTAACTTCTCTCTTATTTGGGTGAACGTTTACATCAACTTTGTCATAAGGTAATTCCAAATTTAAAACATAAATGGGAAAACGTCCTTTCATAAGAAGTGGCTCATAAGCCCCTTGTATGCAAGCAGAAACCATGTAATTTTCAACAAATCTGCCGTTGACAAAAAGGGTTTGCCAAGTTCTATTGGGTCTTGAATATTTTGGAGAAACAACAAACCCGCTTACTTTTATGTCGTAATCTTCATAGTCCACTTTAAGAAGGTTGTCATAAACCTCTCTGCCATAGATAAGATAAATCACATCTTCAAGTTTATTAGTTGTGGTGTTATAAACGCACTTTTCGTCCACAAAATATTCAAAATTGACATCCGGTCTTGAAAGCATAAACTTTTCAATTAAATGTGTGACTTCACTTTCTTCACTCTTTGGTTTTTTAAGAAATTTTGCCCTTGCAGGAGTGTTATAAAAAAGGTTTGAAACAGAAATTGTTGTGCCGTTTACCCTTGCAACTTCTGTGACCTTAGATATCTCTCCGCCGTTTGCTTCAATCATATAACCATTATCACAGTTTGCAGTTTTTGTGGAAAGTTTTACCATAGAAACAGATGCAATGCTTGCAAGTGCCTCCCCACGGAACCCAAGTGTGGCAATGCTGTCAAGGTCATCAACATCACTAATTTTGCTTGTGGCATGTGGCAAAAAAGCAAGTGGCAAATCATCTTTTTCAATTCCAGAGCCATTGTCAGTGACAATGATTTGCTTGATTCCACCATCAAAAATTTCAATTTTAATTTTGTTTGCCCCTGCATCAAGGCTGTTTTCCACAAGCTCTTTAACAATGCTTGCTGGCCTTTCAACCACTTCGCCTGCGGCAATTCTGTTGTATATCTTTGGAGATAACACATTAATTTTCATCCATTTCACTCCTTTAAATTTTAATGCTTATTAAACGGCTTTTATAGGTCGGTAAATTAATTTTCTTTAACTTTTTCAACAAGGTCATTTAAAACTTCAAAACTTTCCATTGGGCTCATTCTATTCATATCAATATCTTTTAAAATTGACAAAAGTTTTAAGCCAAGTTTTGAATTTTTCTCCGCTTGTTCCCTTTCTTTATTTTCAGCAAAAATGTCAAGGTCAAGTTTTTGATTTACCTTTTCAAGATTTTTGCTTATCTCTTTTGCTCTTGAAATGACTGCCTGTGGAACACCTGCAAGTTCAGCAACTTCAACACCAAAACTTTTGTTTGCATGGCCCCTTATTATCTTTCTTAAAAAGACAATCTTGTCGCCAATTTCTTTAACAGTTATTTTGTAATTCTTAACACCAGCAATAACTCCTTCAAGTTCACTTAATTCATGGTAATGCGTTGCAAAAAGAGTTTTGCATTTTAAATTTTTGGCAATGTATTCAACAACTGCCCATGCGATTGAAAGCCCATCAAATGTGGATGTTCCCCTTCCAATTTCATCCAAAACAACAAGGCTATCTTTGGTTGCATTTGCAAGAATAATTGCAACTTCACTCATCTCAACCATGAAAGTGCTTTGCCCAAAGGCAAGGTCATCACTTGCCCCAACACGAGTGAAAATTCTGTCAGTAATTGCAATTTCTGCACTTTTTGCTGGAACAAAACTTCCAATATGAGCAAGAAATGTGATAAGGGCAACCTGACGCATATATGTGCTTTTTCCAGCCATGTTTGGGCCTGTTATAATCATCATTTTGTTGTCTTCACAATCAAGAAGTGTGTCGTTTGTGATGAATGCGCCATTTTTAACAAAATGCTCAACAATAGGATGACGTCCATCAACAATTTTAATTTGTTTAACATTTTTGTTGATTGTTGGCTTAACAAAATTATATTTAACTGCACATTCGCTAAGAGATAAAAGCATATCAATATCAGCAAGCACACTGCTGACATCTTGGAAATTTTTGATGTAGTTCACAAGATAATCAACAAGAGTTTTGTAAATTTTTTGCTCTAATTTTATTGCTTCTTCATCTGCGGAGAAGATTCTGTTTTCAAGGTCTTTAAGTTCGCTTGTTGTGTATCTTTCCGCATTTGAAAGTGTTTGTTTTCTTATATACCTTAATGGCACAAGTTCGCTTTGAAGTTTGCTCACTTCAATATAGTAACCAAACACGCCATTTGAGCCAATTTTAAGGGTTTTAATCCCTGTTGCTTCACGTTCTCTTTGCTCTAATTCATCCACCCATTTTTTGCCATTTGTCTTGGCATTTCTAAGTTCGTCAAGGTCACTGTTAAAATTGTCATTTATGTAACCGCCCTCTTTCAAAAGTGCTGGCGGTTCATTTTTTATTGCCTTATCCAAAAGTTCTGTTATTTCATGAAAATCGAAAATATTTTCTTTAAGTTCAACAAGTTTTTTGCTTTTCACATTTTCAAGAATTTTTGAAAGGTTTGGAAGTTCCCTTAAAGATTGTTTAAGAGCAACCAAATCTCTTGGCATAACATTTCCATAGCCAATTTTCCCGCTTATTCTTTCAATATCTCTTATCTTTGAAAGGCTTTCGCCAAGCCTATCACGCATAATAAGGTTTTTTGAAAGTTCTTCAACACTGTCAAGCCTTGCATTAATAAGCGAACTATCTTTAAGTGGTTGGTCAAAGATTGTTCTAAATCTTCTTGCACCCATGCTTGTTTTTGTTTTATCCAAAAGCCACAACAAACTTCCATATTTTTTTCTTTCACGGATAGACTCCACAAGTTCCAAATTACGCCTTGTGTTCATGTCAATAACCATAAAATTGTCGTTGGTGTGTTTTATGATTTTGTTAATGTTTTTAAGAGAACGCTTTTGGGTTTCACAAAGATATTCCACAAGCGCACCAACAGAAATTATGTCGTTTTTATTTTTAATTTCAAAAACATTGAGGGCATTTTCGCCAAACTGATTAAAAATGCTGTCCTTGCACTTATCCAAAACAAAGGCATATTCATAATATTCCTCAAACTTTGGGCAATTCCCAGTGTTTTGAATTGGTAAATTATTATAAAAAGTTTTTGCATCTTTGTTGCCAATCACCTGTGAAGGCATAATCATAGTAAAAAGGTCGGCAAATTTAGATAAGTCCTTAAAATTCTGTAAATGAAACTCGCCTGTTGTTATATCACTGTAAACAACCGACAAATTGTTATCATTAAGATATAAGCACATGATGTAATTGTTCTTATGTTCATCAAGCATGCTGTCCTCTGTCACCGTGCCGGCCGTAATAACCTTTATCACATCTCTTTCCACAATTTGCCCAGGTTTTGGGTCTGTCAGTTGCTCGCAAATTGCAACCTTATATCCCAAAGAAACAAGTTTTGCAATGTAACTTTCTGCCGCATGATATGGCACTCCACACATTGGTGCTTTTTCTTCCATACCACAACTTTTGCTGGTCAAAGTTAGGTCCAAAACTCTTGAAATCTCAATTGCATCTTCATTAAAAAGTTCATAAAAATCACCAAGTCTATAAAAAAGGATGCAATCACTATATTGCTGTTTCATGTTTTCATAATGTTGCATCATTGGTGATAATTTTTCTTTTTTAATCATTTTTTACCTGTTTCCTTTTGTATTTCTTTTTCCAAATTTAAAAGTTCATTAACTCGCCTATTCTTCACTTCTTGTGGAATTTGCCCTTCCATACTGCTTGCCACTGTCCCTTCACGAGGAGAATACATGAAAGCAAAAATGCTGTCATATTTCACTTCTCTAACAAGGCTCATAGTGTCCTGAAATTCCTCTTCTGTTTCAGTTGGGAAGCCCACAATAAAGTCACTTGTAATTCTCACATTTGGAATTTTTTCACGAATTTTGTGAATGATATCAAGGTATTTTTCACGTGTGTATTTGCGGTTCATAAGCTTTAAAATTCTGTTGTTCCCGCTTTGTGCTGGCAAGTGAATATCCTTTAAAATCTTGTCTTCACTTGCAATAACATCAATAACATCATCTGTTAAATCTTTTGGATGTGATGTCATGAAAGTAAGCTTAAAATCGCCAGGAATATCGCAAATATCCTTCAAAAGTTTGCTGAAACTTGAACCATTATGTAAATCATGTCCATAGGAATTAACATTTTGCCCCAAAAGGGTTATCTTCTTATATTTTCCTTCGCTTACAATTTCCCTGATTTCTTTCAAAATATTTTCTTCGCTTCTGCTTTTTTCTCTGCCTTTAACATAAGGAACAATACAGTAAGTGCAAAAGTTATTGCACCCTTGCATGATATTAACCCAAGCATTTTCGCCACTTGTTCTTTTATAAGGCAAAGATTCGTCAATATCCCCCTCACTTAAAAGTTCAAGTTGACGCCCCTTTTTAACAGCATTCACATAGTATTCAAAATTTGGCAAGTTAAAAGTTCCAATCACAATATCCACAAAAGGAAAAGTTTGCAAAATGTAATTTGCAGTTTTCTCTTTTTGTGTCATGCAACCACAAACGGCAATGATAAGATTTGGACGCTTCTTTTTCAACTTTTTTAAAGCCCCCACATTACCAAAAACTCTGTCCTCTGCTCCTTCACGAATAGCACAGGTATTAAAAATAATCAAATCGGCATCTTCTCGCTTATCCGTGAGAGTGTAGCCCATTTTTTCGCAAATATAAGCCAATTTTTCACTTTCGTGAACATTCATTTGGCAACCGTAAGTAATAATTATATATTTCATAATATATTATTATACAAGTTTTTTATGAATTTGGCAAGAGAAGAAATGTATTTTTGTGAAAATATGAAACATAATAAAAAAATGAAGAAAATTGTCAAAATCTGTCTTTTTGTTGGTTTATTCATAGTTTTTGCCCTTGTAATTTTCTTGGGAACATATTTTCTTGTAAATTATCTCAAATACCAAAATATTCCACTTAACACCGATGCTTTAACTTCACCTGCTCTCAACATTGAAATGTTTGATAATAACAGCGAAAAAATTGAAGATGAAAACTCTTTCAATGGAAATTATGTCACAATCCACAAAATTCCAGAAAAAACAAAAGAGGCTTTTATTTCCATTGAAGATAAAGATTTTTATAAGCACAACGGCTTAAATAAAAAAAGGATATTAAAAGCGGTTTACAACAATTTAAAGTCAATGTCACTTAAAGAAGGTGCATCCACCATAAGCCAACAATTAATCAAAAACACACACCTAAGCAATGAAAAGACTTTTGAAAGAAAGATAAAAGAAATGGTTTTAACAAAAAAACTTGAAAAAAATTTCGATAAAGACAAAATTCTTGAATGTTACCTCAATTTAATCTATTTTGGCAACAACTGTTATGGCATTGAAAGTGCAGCAAATTATTATTTCAACAAAAGCACCGAAGAACTTGACCTAAATGAAAGTTGCCTGCTGGCTGGAATGATTAAATCTCCAAACAAATATTCCCCAATCTTAAACCCAGATAATGCCTTAAAAAGAAGAAATCTTGTTTTAAAAGAAATGGAAAAGGATGGAAAAATATCAGCAAACGATTTGATTCAAAATTCAAACAAACCTATCTCTCTTAACATTCACAAAGAAAGCATAAACAAATTAAATTCCTATTCCCAAGCAGTGATTGACGAAGCAACAAAAATCTTAAACTTGCCTGCAAAACAAATAGCCATTGGTGGCTTTAAAATTTACACTTATGAGGACAGCGAAAAACAAGCAAACTTAATTAAAGCCCTTGAAAGCACAGATTTTAAAAATTGTGATTATGCTGGAATTGTTATTGACAACGAAAAACATGCAGTAAGTGCTTACAGCGGACAAAGTGCTTACAAAATTTTGGATGCAAAAAGGCAAGTTGGTTCCTGCATTAAGCCTGTGCTTGTTTATGCCCCTGCTCTCAACGAAAATGTAATCACCCCTGCGACCGAGGTTTTAGATGAAAAGGTCACAATTGGGGAATATTCGCCAAACAATGTTGGCAACAAATATAGCGGTTACATAAGTGTGCAAAATGCGGTTAAAAATTCAGTAAACACTGTTGCAATTAAGGTTTTAAGTTATATAGGAATTGACACTGGAAAAATGTATGCTTCAAGAATGGGTTTCCATTTTGACGAAAAAGACGATAGTTACGCCCTTGCACTTGGCGGAATGACCTATGGCGAGAACCTGAAAACTTTAACAAATTCTTACACCACATTTGCAAATGATGGAAAATATGCAGATGCAAAATTCATATCTCACATAACTGACAAAAATGGAAAACTTGTTTACGAGCATAAACCAACAGAAAGGCAAGTGTTTAGAGAAGACACCGCTTGCCTTATGACAAATATTTTAAAAGAAACTGCAAAAAGCGGAACGGCAAGAAAACTTAGTGATGTTAAGAACACAGAAGTTGCTTCAAAAACAGGAACAGTTGGAAAGAAAAATAAAAATGGTAATCTTGATGCTTACAACATTTCTTACACTCCTGAATATGCCATTGGAGTTTGGTGCGGAAATCTTGACAATGAAACAATGTATATTTCAGGCGGAAACGAGCCAACGGAAGCGGTTAAAAAATTTATAACCAGCACAAAAATCACAGATAAGAATTTTAAGCAATCTTCTCAGGTAACCGAAGCAAAAATCGACCTACTTGAAAAAGAGGAAAATCATAGGATTGTTTTAGCAAGCCCAAACACCCCTGAAAGATACACAGAAACCATATTATTTTCCCGCTTTAATATGCCAGAAGAAATATCAACAAATTTCATCACACTTCAAGACCTTGAAGCCACTTGCAAAAAAGAAAACAGCAATGGCACACTGACCTTTGATGCAAAAAAACAAATCAAATATGACATCTATCTCAATGGGGAATTTTATAGAACAGTTAAGGACAAAAATAGTTTGCAAAAAATAACTTTCCCACTTAAAAAAGAGGAAAATGAGATAAAAATTGTTTACAGTTTTTTAAACTTTGAGGACTCTCCTGTTAAAGAAAAAACGTTTAAACTTTTGAACAAAAATGCCTGGCACAAAGAACTTGAAAAACAAAAACACAGCGATAAGTGGTATATTTAAAAAATTTTGAAAATAAAAATAATTACAATATTAAACGAAAAAACACTTTACAATTTAGTAATAAATCTTATAAAAAACTAATTTTAAACACAAAAATACATTTAATAACATAATAAAAAACACCAACTTTTGTTGGTGTTTAATTTTTATTCTTCGTCTTGTGATTCTTCATCATCCCCTGAACTTAAAACATCTTCTGGTTTAGACATTGACATTTCTTTAACCTTTGCTTCAATTTCATTCATAAGGTCAGGATTCTTTTCAAGTGTTTGTTTTGTGTTTTCCTTTCCTTGCCCGATTTTTTCATCATTATAAGAGAACCAAGCGCCTGATTTTTTGATTATACCAAGAGCAAGAGCCATATCAACAATACAGCCGGATTTTGAAATTCCTTGGCCATACATAATGTCAAATTCAGCGGTTTTAAATGGAGGAGCAAGTTTATTTTTAACAACCTTAACTCTTGTTTTGTTTCCAATAATGTTTGTGCCGTCCTTGATGACATCAGCCTTTCTAACATCCAAACGAATGCTTGCATAGAACTTCAAAGCCTTTCCACCTGTGGTTGTTTCAGGTGAACCAAACATAACGCCAACTTTTTCACGAAGTTGATTAATGAAAATCACTGTTGTGTTGCTTTTGCTTGTGATTGATGTAAGTTTTCTTAAAGCTTGGCTCATCATTCTTGCTTGAAGTCCAACATGGTTGTCGCCCATTTCGCCGTCAATTTCAGCCTTTGGTGTGAGTGCAGCAACTGAGTCAACAACAATAACTGCAAATGCACCAGAACGCACAAGTGTGTCACAAATATTAAGCGCTTGTTCGCCGTTATCTGGCTGAGAAACATAAAGTTCACTTGTGTTAACGCCCAATTTTTCAGCATATACAGGATCAAGAGCATGTTCCGCATCGATAAATGCACATGTTCCGCCAAGTTTTTGTGCTTCGGCAACAATATGAAGCGAAACGGTGGTTTTACCAGAAGATTCTGGTCCATAAATTTCCACAATTCTGCCCCTTGGAATACCGCCAATGCCAAGAGCAACATCCAGTGTCAAACACCCAGTTGGTATAACATCAACTTTTTGATATGCTTGTTTACCAAGCTTCATGATTGCACCCTTTCCAAATTGTTTTTCAATTTGAAGAAGTGCTTGGTCAAGAGATTCTTCTTTCGATTTTACTTTTTCCATTACAAAACTCCATTAATTAAATTTATATAATATATTATACTTTATATCCTATCCAATTTCAAAATAATTTTCAAACATTTCAATGAAATTTTTATCTTTAAGCAATCTAAGCAAAGAAATAATGAAAAGAAAAAATAGGATACATCCTATTTTTCATTTTTTTCTAAGTTTTCTGCCTCAGCAATCTCAACATTTTCTTTTACATTTTTTTCAACGATAGCTTCTTTATTCTTTTTATCTTCGTTTTCTTTACTATCTTTAAAAACGTGTTTGTTTTTAATTAAATAGTTGCAAGCTGAAACAATAGTTAAAATTATTGTGATAGCCAAAAGAACATAACCAACTAAACTTAAAACTGTGTTTGCAACACCTGCAATCGCATAGTAAAATTCTTCAACAATGAAAGCATAAAGGAAGTAGTAAATAAGGGTTATAAATTGAAAAGTTGCCTTAACCTTTCCATAAATGTCCGCATTAAGGACCACCCCCTTAGATGCAGCAAGGGAACGAAGCGCCATAATAACAAGCTCTCTTGCAATAACAATGATCGCTGCAACTATACCAACATAGTAAGGCATAAGAATTGGAAGACTTGTTCCATTTCCGCCATTTGCAGTTATTGGGCTTGCAACAATAAGAAGAAGCCCACTCATAACTAAAAGTTTATCCGCAACTGTATCAAAAAATGAGCCTAATGTTGTGACCAAATTTCTTTTTCTTGCAATATGTCCATCCAAGAAATCTGTTAAGCAAGCAACAGTAAAAATTATTGCTGCAACAAGTTTTCCATAAGGAATAAAATCTGCAAGATAAAAGAAAATGAAAACTGGAATTAAACATAACCTACAAAGAGTTATTCTATTTGGAAGATTCATAAACTTCTCCTTTAAAATTTTCACCATCAAAAGATTGAAAATTCACATATACGAAATCGCCAACTTTGATATTTCCATTATCCACAATTTGAACACCAAAGTCAACTGTTGGAGATAAAAATTCAGTGTGTCCAACAAAAAATCCTGTCGATTCGTCAAAATAGTCAATAAGTGTTTTATAATTCTCGCCCAGCATTTTCAATGCATGTTCAAAGGCAATCTTGTTTTGCAATTTTTGAATGACTTTTAAGCGATGTTTCTTTGTCAATTCCGCCTTTTGTTTGTCCATAAAATAACTTGCCGTGTTTTCTTCTCGATAATATGGAAAAAAGCCTGCATAATCAAACTTAACTTCTTTCAAAAAGTCGCAAAGCTTTATAAAATCTTTTTTGGTTTCACTTGGGTAGCCGACAATAAAAGTTGAACGAATGTAAATATCTTTATAATCATTTCTCATAAGGGCAATTAGCTCTCTTGTTTTTTCTTCGTCAAGTTTTCTGTGCATACTCTTCAAAATTCGATCTTCAATATGTTGCAAAGGAATATCAACATACTTACACATCTTTGGCTCACTTTCAATGAAATCTAAAAGTTCTTTTGTTGTCTTTTCAGGATAAATATAATGCAACCTTATCCACTCAATTCCCTTAATTTTAACAAGCTTTTTAAGAAGTGCAATAAGTTTATTTTCGCCATATAAGTCTTCGCCATATCTTGAAACATCTTGTGCAACAAGGATAAGTTCTTTCACTCCGCTATTTGCAATAAAATTCGCTTCTTCAACAACATCTTCAATAGGAAAACTCTTATAGCCACCTCTAATTCTTGGAATAGTGCAAAATGAGCATCCATTACTGCATCCGTCTGCAATTTTTAGATATGCGTAAGAGCCTCTGCTGGTAAAAATTCTTCCTTTTGCATTTTTAGGCTTTGTGTTTTTCACATTGTATAGATTTTCAATTATTTCACAAATTTTATCATTTTCTTCAAGAGTTAAAAATGCATCAACCTCTTTAATTTGTTGTTCAAGTTCCTTCTTATGCCTTTGTGGTAAACAGCCTGTAACAATCACTTTTTCAACTTTTTTATTGCTTTTAAGAAGGCAAACATCAAAAATGTTTTCAAGGGCTTCCTTTTTTGCAGGTGTGATAAAAGCACAGGTATTCACAATCACAATATCTGCATCTTCCACGTTTTCAACAATTTGAAAGCCATAATCTTTTAATTTAAAAAGCATTTTTTCAAGGTCAACACGATTTTTGTCGCAACCAAGCGAAATTGCAGAGACCTTTTTATCCTTTAAAATCGTTTCCATAATTTCCTTCTTTTTGTAAATTTAAAGTTTTTTTTAAACTTATAAGTTGATTATAATGAAAATTTTTATAAAATCAATAGAAAATTTAATTTTTTAAATTTAAGTTGTCAATGCCAAACATTTTTCTTTTTATTTCAGTTTTACATTAATCATATTGGTCACCAAAAATTTCCTTAAATTCTTCCATAGTTGTGTAAACTGTTCTTCCCTTCACCCCATCCGCAGGAGAGATATAGCCAGCCGCTTCCATTTGGTCAATAATTCTTGCCGCCCTTGGATAACCGATGGCAAACTTACGCCTAATCATGGTTGCAGAAGCCTGCTTACACTCAATGGATGCTTTAAGAGCAAGTGGTAAAAGTTCATCCATCTCATTGTTGACCATTGCATTAGGGTTTTGATTTTTATTTGGATTTAAAATTTGTTCTTCAACATCTTTATCAAAAATAGGTTTGTTGTTATCACGAACATAATCCACAATTCTGTTTGTTTCACCAGTGGTTATAAAACATGCTTGAACACGTTTTGGCTCTTGTGCTCCAACCGGATAATAAAGCATATCCCCTTTGCCAAGAAGTTTTTCTGCGCCCACCCTATCTAAGATTGTCATAGAGTCCACAGCACTTGTAACAGCAAACGCAATACGAGATGGGAAGTTGGACTTAATAAGCCCGGTAATAACATCAACAGATGGTCTTTGGGTTGCCAAAATTAAGTGGATGCCAGCAGCACGAGATTTTTGTGCCAAACGAATAATTTTTTCTTCAACTTCCTTCTTGCCAGTCATCATAAGGTCTGCAAGTTCGTCCACAATAATAACAATAAACGGCATCTTTTTAACCTTACCAGAAACCACATCTGGTGTTTGGTTATATTCATCAATGTTTTTTACCCTTGCAAAACCCAAAATCTCAAAACGTTTTTCCATTTCCGTAACAGCCCAAGCAAGGGTGTTGATTGCTTTTTGCGTGTCACAAACAACATTAGGCATAATAAGATGTGGCAAGCCGTTATATGAAGTAAATTCAACACGTTTTGGGTCAACAAGAATAATCTTCACTTCTTCTGGTGAGGCCTTGTAAATTAAACTTAAAATGATGGAGTTTAAGCACACGGATTTACCAGAACCAGTTGAACCAGCAACCAAAAGGTGTGTTAACTTCTGCATATTGCAAGTGATGATGTTGCCAGTGATATCTTTTCCAAGGGCAAAAGTAAGTGGAGAAGAACTTTCTTTAAATTCCCTACTTTCAAGCACATCTCTAAGGCTGACAGTTGCAATGCTTTTGTTTGGCACTTCAACACCAACAACACTTTTGCCAGGAACTGGCGCTTCAATTCTTATTGAGCCTTCTGCGGCAAGAGAAAGTGCAATATCATCAGCACGATTTTTGATTTTTGAAACAGAAACACCCTGTGGCATTTCAAGTTCATATCTTGTTACAGCTGGGCCAACAACAACTCCCTGAACCTTGGCAGGAATACCAAAGTTTTCCAAAGTGTTTTCAAGAAGAACTCTCTTTTCGGCAACA
Organism: uncultured Clostridia bacterium; assembly: GCA_944383685.1. Taxonomy (GTDB): domain Bacteria; phylum Bacillota; class Clostridia; order Christensenellales; family UBA1242; genus Caccovivens. Next base: position 234,198 of record CALWQM010000015.1, read on the forward strand.
TCTTCATTAAGTGTTGAAAGGTCAACCGATTTTGTTGTTATGAAATCAATAGGTGGTTTTTCATAGACATAAGGTTCTTCATTTATTTCTTCCTTTTCAAGGGCAGGTTCAGGTTCACCTCGCCTCAAATTGAAGTTTCGGTCATTTCTTTCAGGAAACTCAGGCGCAAAAGCATTATCTCGCCTAAGCATGTTGTCGCCACTTCTATTTAATCCCCTGTCAAAACTTCTATCGTTAAAATTCCTATTATTAAAATCTCTGTCACGGCTTGCAAAAGATGTGTTTTCCTCAGCATGTTCATACATTTCTGGGTTCTCAGCTTTTTCTTCCATAACAGCAGAACGAATGATATCGTCAGCCTGAGAAATCAAATCTCCATCATCTTCTTCAACAGTTTCTTGTGGTTCATTCTTAACAAAAGGATTATCAACATTTTTAAACTCATCAGTTCTAACTTCTTGAACAACATTTCCATTTTCATTTTCAATAGTGCTGTCAGCATTGTCAAAATTGTCAAGCTTCATTTCTTCTTGTTTTAAAACAGAAACATTTGCATTTACTTCTTCTTTTGAAGGAGCATCTTTTTTGTTTAATTCTTTAAAATATTGCTCATAGTCAATCTCAGGTGGAGTTAAAATAAGTTCCCTTAAAGACTTTGGCTCAGTCTTTTTAACTTCTTCCTTTTTAACAGGCTTTTCATCATCAAAATAGCCGTATGCCTTATTGCGTTTTTTGTCAAGCCCAAGAATTTCCCTTGCTGTTAAAGTTTTCTTTTCTTCTTCTTTTTCTTCTTGAATATTTCCATTCAAAACAACATTAACTTCTTCTTGTTTTTGAACTTTTTGAGGTTCTTCTGGACGCAAAGGAAGAGGATTAACAACTTTCTTTTCTTTTACCTGCACCTTTGCAACTCCCTTATTTTCCACCCTTCTAAACACATTAAGACTATCCAAAAACAGTGCCAGACAAAGAAGAAATGCCAAACTTAAAATAATGTAAGCACCCACAGATTTTGCAAGGTAGAGAAGTGGTGTTGTGATAATTCCACAAATAATTCCGCCAGCCGTCCATTTCTTTGAATAGTTACTTCCAAGATATTGCCAAAAACTCATTTCATTGCCATTCCCAACAATGATAAGTTGAATAATACACAAAAGGAAAAAGACCATAAGACACATGCTGATGATATAACGTTTACTCATAACATAGCGCCTGTTATTCACAAGAGCAAGTCCAACAATAAACAAAATTAAAAAAAGTGCATAGGCAAACACACCAAAAACACCAAGCAAAAAAGTGTACATAGCATCCCAAATACCTGTCAAAAACAGATAAGCCACAGACGAGATACCAATAAGAGTGAAACCAACAATTTTTTTCACATTTTTTTCGCCATTCTTTTTTGAATTGAGTTTATAAACTGCCATAGCACCCCCAACTATAAAATATTATAACACTAAAAAAGTAATCTTCAAAACATTTTAATAATTAAATTAAAATTTTATATAATAAATTAACTCTTAAACATGTAATAATTTGCAAAAACGTAAAGAAAATTTTTTACAATTATCATTGCGGAAAAACTTTTGACTGCCTTTAAAAGTTTTACCTTAATTTAAAAAATTAACAATACAAATTTAAAATGCCTTTTTTAATCTAATAAAAATCTAATTTTTTGATAACAAAAAACAAACTAAAATATAAATTCAAAACCTACTTTTTTATTAAAAAATTGTTAAAAAATGACAATTTTTAGCATTTTTTTGCAAAAATAATTAATTTTTTATACTTTTTTAAAAATTTAGACAAAATGAAAAACTAAAAATTATCAAGTCAAAGCATCACTAACCGTGGTCAATTTAAAGCCTTTCGACTGCAACTCAACGATAATATTTTCAAGCGCTTCCAAGGTTTTCTGTGTTGGGTGCATCAAAACCAAATCTCCACCTTTTGCATTTTTAATTGTTCGACTATAAATCAAATTAGCATCTTTATCTCTCCAATCAATTGTATCTCTCGTCCACATAATTGTTTGGTAAGAAAGTTCATTTGCAACTTCAACAGTTGTCTTGGAATAAGCACCACTTGGTGGAGCAAAAAGTGTCATATCAATTCCAAGTAAATCTTTCACAATGTTATGAGTTGTCAAAATTTCCTTTTTGTTATCCTCCCTTGAAAGTTTATCTTGGTCTTTATGGCTGTATCCATGGTTTCCAATTTCATGGCCTTTTTCATAAATTTTAGTTAACATATCACTTTCTTTGACCGCCCATGTTCCGCCAACAAAAAATGTGGTTTTCACATCATACTTATCCAAAATATCAAGCATGCCATCAAGATATTCCGTTCCCCAATAAACATTAATCATCAAAGAAATTTTATTACTGTTTTCATTTCCACTATAATAAACCCCATTGACAACAGATGATGTGGAAACTAAATTTACCCCAAGTATTGCAAATGTTGTCACAACCCCAAGCATAATAAAGATTAACAGGTTAACAAATTGCCTTCTAAAATTGATTGTAAATATTGGTAATTTTTTCATGTTAAATCATATGCTGAAAATTTTAAAAGCATGAATGATATGCAAAAAAGACAAAAAATAACATTTTTTAACAATATTTTTATAAAAAAAGCTTAAAAATGTTATTTTTTGTAATTTATAAAAGAAAAAATAAAAAAGACTTATCTTTATAAGTCTTCTTCATCTTCCTCACTTTCGTAAGTTTCACTTTCATTTTCTATAAAATTTTCATCTTCTAAATCTTGACTATTTTCAGCACCTTTTGCCAAAAAATCATAATAATCATAAATCGTATCATTCAAGTCTTGCACCAAATATTTAACACTTTTAAACTTCTTTGAGGCATAATTTAAACCAATTATAAGTCCATTGATAACAAGTAAATCTTTGCTTGCACAGGCTTTTAAAATGGCATTCAATATAAAATCTATATCTTCAACATTGTCAACTTTCTTTTTTTCAAATTTAAGCCTTGCCTGAATCTCTTTACTTATTTTTTCAATATCTGCCATAAGTTCGTCAATGCCAGGATAAACATCTTCTTCTTTTTCTTCAATCACGTTTTCTTCTTCCTTTTGAATTTTCTTTTTCTCTTTTATATGTTCATTTATGTCGACCATTGAAACTTCGCTGTTAACTCCAAAATTTTTACAAACTATATCCCTGAAAGGCTTTAAAATTTTGTTCAAAAAGTTTTGAGTTGGAGTGGAATTATTGTCCTTAAAATAAGTTTCCAAAAATTGTGTTATGTTTATTTTTCTGCTTTGGATGTCATTCAAAAGTGTAACAATGACTGCCAATTTTTCGTTATCATCACTAGGCATGCAAACTTTTCCATTTTTGGTTTTTGAATCTATCACAAATGTTTTTTCAAACATTTCATCTTCGTCAAAATTAGTTAAAGCATCAGCAAGCAAAGAAATCACATCTTCACTTTCACTCACCGCATCTAAAACACTTGCAAGTTTTTTGTTGATGTCTAAAAACTTTCCGCTTAACATATCATTGCAGGCAACCACGAATTTTTCAACAGCAATTTTATCAAATTCTTCCATACTGCCTCCCTAAACCATTTATATCTTATCACAATTATAAAAAAAATCAAATTAAAATACAAAGATAATTGATTTTTTATTCTATTCATGGTAAAATCTTTAAAGAGTAGGAAATAAATGAATTACGATGCAGTTATCAATAAACTTATAATTTTGTTTGTTATGGATAAGGTGGAAATGCCACTTACCGAAAACTCAATAATTGAAATTTGTGCAGTTAAAAATAATTGGATAAATTATATGGACTGCTTAGATTTATTATATCAACTTTCGGAAGCAAAACTTATTTATAAAACCCAATGTAAAGAAGGTGAAATGAGATACACCCTAACTTTTGAAGGTCGAGATTGCTTATCATATTTTTATAAAAGAATCCCAAATGCACTTAGAGATGAAATCACAGAGTATGCAAAAAACAACAGACTAAACATCAAAATTTCACAGGAATATTATGCAAACTACACGGACAGTGATGATGGTTCATATTTGGTGACCATGCGTATTTATGAAAGCCTTATTGCCACCCCACTTTTTGAAATAAAGGTTAAAGCCCCAACAAGGCAAAGTGCAGAAGAGTGCTGTAAGAAATGGCGTCAACAAGCACCAAATATTTATGAATATGTTTTTGACAATTTAATAAACACAGATTAAAAATTGGCGTAAAATTTGGAAAAATGTTTAAAATTTATTAAAAAAAATCAATTTTTACATAAAATTTTCTAATTTTACATATCAAATTTTAATTTTTATAAATTATAATCTTATTAAAGTCTAATAACGGTAGGTGTAATGGAAAACAAAGAAGTTTTAAAAATTGACAATATAACAACACTAATAAAAGAAAAGTTCTTGGTTAAGAACATTTCTTTTTCACTTCATGTCGGTGAAGTTTTGGGTATTATTGGGGAAGATAAATCTGGAAAATCCAGTCTGTTGAAAGTTATAACCGGTGCCTTACCTGTGACAGAAGGAGATATTTACCTTGACGGAATTAGCATTATAAGAAACCAAAAATTGCAAAGGGAAATTGACATTTGCCTTGACCCACCAATGTTTTTTAAATTTCAAACTGTTGTTGATAATATGAAATATATATCCTCTTTGAACGATGAATTTAAAATGAATGATATAAACGAAATCTTAGAAAAATTTGACTTGCTTGACAAAAAGAATGTGGCTGTAAGAAAACTTAACTTTTTTGAGAAAAAAAGAATGGCTCTTGCACTTGCGTTTTTGCGCCCAGCAAAAGTTGTCATTTTGGACGAACCTTTCAAAAACTTAGATGACAGCTTTAAATCAAAATTGAAGGCTTATATTAAAAAACTTTCAAATGCTGGAACAAGTTTCATATTAACAGGCAGAACAACCGACGATTTAGAAGACCTTTGCCACACTTTTATGTTCCTTGAAAACAAACAAATAAAAAATATTATGACAAACAAAGATGTTAAAAATTTTTCTAATGACACAGTTTACACCTTCATCAAAACAAAAACACCAAACTATGCAGGAAAACTTATAATCAAAAATTACGGCATAGATGTTAAAATTCTCAACAACCGAGTCCTGCTTTCAAATGTAGACGAAGAAAAAACCGCTGAAATAATCAAATTTTTATCTTCAAATAAAATTGAAATTTTAAGTGCTGGAATAATTTCCAACAAAGCCGAACAAATTTTTGCTTCTCTCACTCCTTATTTTAAGGAGGAAGATGCAGAATGAAAACATTAAAAATTGCGTTTTATGATTTCAAGCGCCTTATCCTTAACCCTATCACTGGCATAGGGCTTTTGGTTGTGCTTATTGCATGCACAATTGCTGGCATTTTTTTTAAACCTGAACAAGCAGAAAGTTTAAGTCTTTGTTATGACACACAAAATGCAACAAGTGCTTATTCAAGTTTTTATAGTTCTACCAACACCGAGGACACTAAACTTTATTTAGACAACATCATTCAAGACAATTTAGACATCATAAATGCACAACTTAATTCGAATGACATTAAAACATTTGACAACTTGAAGTCTAACATTATGTCGGTATATAACAAAATTAAAAACTATGAAAATTTTCCAACTGCCACCCCACCTTTTACAGACAATTCACAAGATATCAGCACAACAAACTCGCTTAAAAATTTCATAGACTACTATAAAAACAGCGAAATTTTTGAAAGCACTTTATATTTCACTGAAAGTGATTTTGCCATTCTTGAAAACCTTTATGAAACACTCAGTCTAATCACTCCATCAAATAGTGATAGTGAAATAAGAGCAATGTATGACAAAGTTTGGGAAAATAGGCAAATCTTCTCCACCTTTGAAAGTTTTGAACCATTAAACTGGCAAGTGGATAGCACAACCTTAAAAAATTATAAAACAACGTATGTTGACAATGTTACCTCCCAACTTACAAACATAGATAATGAAATCAAAAAAATCTATGACACAACTGAAATGGACAACATTGGACAACTTATTCTTAACTATAAAAACAAGGTTGTAAATGCAAACAATGGTCTTAAAGCACAACTTTATTTAAAACTTTCAAACAGCCTTTCAAATTACTCACTATTTCTTGGCTATGAAACACAAGAAGAAGCAGATTTAAGACAACAAATTGCAATTTCAAATTACATTTTGCAAGACGAGTCATTATATTATCAAGAATACCTTTCTCCACTAAGCTTCAACAAAGCTTCAAGCACAATAACCGCCTATGATTTTGCATATTTCCAAATGTGTTTAATTGGATTTTTGCTTATTATTGCCAGCATATATTTTACATATAAACTTTTTGGTCAAGATAGAAAAAATGGCAAAATGGATGTTGTTCTTTCACAAAATGTAACCTTTTCCAATGTTTTTAATGGAAAATTTATTGCAATAACTTTAAGTGCTTCCTTCATACTGCTTTTATATACAGTCATATTTTTACTTGCAGGCTACCTGGTTTATGGCTTCACATTTACTCCAATTCTTGCAGTTTTTAATCTTAGTTCAGCTTACGTTATAAATCCAATTTTATATCTTTTAATAAAATATCTTTGCATAATTTTACAAGTGACATTTTATGTTATTATCACAATGTTTTTCATGAATATTTCAAGAAAATTTGAAGTTATGCTTGGCATTAGCCTTGGAGTGTTTGCTTTGGGCTTTGTTTGCAACATCTTTTTAAGCGGTTTCTTCATTTATGCACTCTTTCCATTTGCACACACAGACCTATTCTCCTATTTTGGAAGTGGAACAAGTGAGATTGGCTTCCTAAACACAATGCTTATTTCAAGTGGAAATTTCTTTATTTCAATTTTATATTACTTTGTTATAACCATCGCCTTCTACAACTTTACCAGCCAATTATTTAGGAAAAATTAGGTCTAATTTATAAATACCATAATGGAATCTAAAATCAAATAAAATAGTTAAAACTTTTTTAATATTTTTTGTTAAAACTTGACAATTTGCTTGCTTAATGCAAGCTTTTTTATTATAATATTCATAGTTAAATTGACATGATAAGAGAGGAGTTATATGAAATTCAAAATTGTTACAGAAGCATCAGTTGATATGCCAAAAAAATTTGCGGAAGAAAATGACATAACAATTCTTCCAATTGAAATTAATTTTAATGGAGAACTTTATCCTGAGGGCTTGCCTAACGACGAATTTTATGCAAAAATGAAAGAAACAGGAATAATTCCAAAAACAAGCCAACCAAACCAATTCAAATTTGAAACCGCACTTACCCCTTATTGCAATAAGGAAGATTGGTTTGTGCTTACAATTGTTATTTCATCAAACCTTGCTGGAACAATCGCCCAAGCAAAAAATGCTGTGGAAGCTTTAAACATGAAAAATGTTTATATCTGCGACTCGGAAGTAACAACCTTTGCAGAAGGCGCTTTAATTATTGAAATTGTTAATTACATTAAGAAAAATAACCCAACCCCAGAACAAGCAATTGAAGAACTTGAAAGATTAAAGAAAAAAGTGAGGCTTGTTGCCGCAGTAAGCGACCTTAAATACCTTAAACAAGGTGGAAGAATCAGTGGTGCAGCTGCCGCCCTTGGCACAGTGCTTGGAATCAAACCAATTATCGCCCTTGAAAACGGCAGAGTTGTTAATATTGCAAAAAAACGTGGTGAACAAGCAAATCTTTTCATGGTTGATTATGTAAAAAATAGAGACAGAAAATATCCACTTTATTTTGGCTATTCTGCTGATGTTAAAAACATAGAAAATTTTGTTCAAAAATATCATGAACAACTTGACGTCAACCCAAATAATATTGAATATCACAGCATTGGCTGTGTTGTTGGCACTCATGCTGGCCCTGGCGCTTACGGAATGGTTTACTTTGAAAAATAAAAGTTTATAATCAAAACTTTAAAATTATTATTAAAAATAAAACAGGAAAACAATTCCTGTTTTTATTATATTTCAATATAATAACACCCAAAAAGTTAAAAACACCTATTGACAAAGCATCATAATAGTGGTAAAATATAACCAACAAATGGAGGAAAAATATGGGAGTTAAAAAAATTTTAGGTAAAGTTGGCAGTGGAATTAAAAACGCAGCGGCAACTGTTGGTAGAGGAGTTAAAGGTGCAGTGGGTGCATTGGGCGACAAAATTGAAGATGTAAGAACTAATGCAGCTGAAAATAGAACTAAGAAAAATATAATTGCATTAATTGAAAAAGGCAAAAACAATCAACTTGATTTGTCAACTGTTAAATATGAAGATAGAGAAGATTTATGGACAGAAGAAGTGATTAAAGCAGCATTATCTCAAACAGGCAGTGCTCCTTTTGATGCAAAATCCCAACTTAAAATTTATAGTGATGCATATCATTTTATAACAAATGAATATAATTTTGATATTTGTAAAACTGCAGTTAAAACAAATGGGCTTGCACTTGAATATGCTAAACAATTTAAATATAATGAAGATATTTGCATATCAGCCGTAACACAAAACCCTGCGGCTATCAAATATGTTCCAGTTACTAAGCAAAAAATAAAATGTTTCATTCCTGAAACTGACAAGATTGAAGAACAAGAATTTGATATGGATAAAGAAAGCTTTGTTTATATAGTTAAGGCGGCAATTGAAAGTGCCAGCAAAATTGAAGATGGAGAAAATAAACTTAATGCTTGTAAAGCTATTGCTGATAAACTTATTGACATGCCAAAAGATGCATCTGCTGGTTTAAATGAAGTGAAAAACGATAAAGAAATTGTAAAAGAAATGATTAAAGTTTATCCTGAATATTTAGCAAAAACTAAATTCAGCGCAGATAAAGAATTTCTTATTGAGATGATAAATGAGGCTAAGGCTACTACCTCAGAAGGCAAAGAAACTAATATTGCATTTTTAGAGTACTCACCTTTAATTACTGATGCCAAAAGTTTTGATGCTGACTTCTTATTAAGTGTTTTAGAATCAGTTCCAGTCGGCTCAACAGCTCTTTTAACTTTAATCATTAATGAGTCCACAAAAAATGAAAACTTTGCAGAAATTTATAATAAAACATTAAATAATAAAGATTTCATGCTTAAATTAATTAAAATTAACCCAAATTTATTTAAACTTGCAAGCGATGAAATGAAAAATGACATTGATGTTGTGAACGCAGCAATTTCAAAAAAGAAAGAATTGCTTAGCATTGTATTCCCTGAAATTTTTAGCCCAAAAACAAAAGAATTTATTAAAAAAACGGAAGAACAAATCAATTTTGAAAAATTATATATCAAAGAATTAATCAAAAAGGATGTTGAATTTCTTAAATACACCAACCTTGCAGAAGACAAGGCATTTATGGAAGATTTAATTATTGAAAAACCTGAAATTCTTGCAAGCACTGAGTTAAATAAAGATGAAAAATTTGTTTTAGATGTTTTCAAAGAATGTCCTGGATCATATAAATTCATTCCAAACGAATTAAAAATAAAACCAGATTTTATTAAAGAAGCTATTGCTGTAAACCCAAATGCTTTTGCTCTTATTCTTGAAGAAGACAAACGCATCTTCTCCGGAGAAAACAAAAGACTCTCTGTTGTTGACGAACTTATTTTTAAAGAAGATAAATCAATTGTTGATATGATCAAAGCAAGTAAACCTGGTGATAATCTTCAAGAAAGTTTAAAATATTGCATTCGCCTTCAACCTAAACTTTATAAAGAATTGCCAAAAGAATATTTTGAAGCAGAATATTTTGGGAAAGAACATAAAGATTGTTTAAAAATATTCGTAGATGAAATTTTTAGTAGTTTTAAAGAAGCAGGTGATGCTAAAAAAGATTCCCCTAAGGAATTAGATGAACTAAGTGAAGCCTTAACTTATATTAATAATGATATAATTATTGCTAAAGATGATGAAATGAAAAAACAAATTGAAGCCGAAGAAAAAGCAAGAAAAAATGCTGCGGCACAAGAACGTATGAAAAAAGAACAGGAAGCTCTTAAAAAACGTATGAGAGAAGAACAAGAGAAAAAAGAACAAGCAGCTGCTAAAAAGCGTTTGGATGAACAACTTGATAAATTAAAAAATAGGGGAGAAAGAACAAAATGACAGAGCAAGAATATAAAAATTGGCTAGACAAAGAATACGAGAGAATGAAAAATCATAAAAAACAACAAAAAAAGCCAAGCAATTCTTAATTTCTTATTCTAACATTTGGCAAAAAAGATGGATGAATCATCCATCTTTTTTTTTATATTTTTAAAACCTCATATCAAACAATTAACATAGTTAAGCAAATTATGATTGAAACTATTAAGATGCATACAACAAACTTTAAATTGCTTAACTTATTATCATTCCAAAAGGTTTTATTCGTTCAGCTTTAACTTCTATATCAAAAACAAATTTATCTCCACTTTTTCTATATCTAACAACAACATCATCCTCTAAATTAAGGTAATTTTTTACTATTGGAGTAATCTCCTTTTCAAGCATTCTTGCAATAAGTGCAATATTTTCAAACTTATCCCTAACAAGCACATCTTCAATTCTTGCATTTTGCATAATTCATCCTCCCCAAAATAATTATTATATTGGAATAAAATATTTTTTAAAAAGTCCTAAACATGCTTTTTAATGTTTCTCTTAAAATAACCCAAAAGCCCACGATATTTGTAAGTGCAATCAAAAATCTTTTTGCTTCCGTTATGTATGTTTTCGGAAAGCAATGTGAATGCTCTTGCACTTTCACAATCTGTTAAAATTCTTCCATCGGTGGACATTTTTCCAACTGAGTCATCTTCTGGAATAACCCCAATAAGCGGAATATTCATAGCTTTAACAATACTTTCAATGTTAAGCATATCCCCAGAAAGCAACAAATCACCTCTCATTCGGTTAATAACAAGATATTTACTTTCAATGTGATATGAAGAAAGAATTGATAAAACCTTGTCCGCATCACGCAAACTTGATAAATGTGGCGTAACAACAATTATTGCCTCATTTACTGGATAGACAGCCCTATGAAAACCAGCTTCAACCCCTGCTGGGCAATCAAGCAAAATATAATCAAAAGAGTGGTCAATGATATCAGTTATATTTTTAATGTGTTCTCCTGTGATTTTGCTTGAAGCATAGGAGTGTGATGACGGCAAAAGATAAAGTGAAGGATAATTAAAATCCTGCACAAGCGCCTGGCGAACTCTGCATTTCCCACTCACAACATCGGTAATATCAAAAACAACTTGTTTTTCTAGTCCCATGACAACATCAAGATTGTTGAGCCCAATGTCAACATCAAGAAGTGCCACCCTGAACCCTAAGCGAGAAAGATAGACTCCAAGATTTGCACAAACAGTGGTTTTTCCAACCCCACCTTTGCCACTTGTTACAACAATTTTTCTTGCCACTTTTACCACCTCTTTTAAAATTATAATATCTTTCATGCTTAATTCAAAAGAAATGGTTTTCGCATTTTAGCTAATATTGTCATATATTGGAGATTGTTTAAAGTTGAAATTTTAAAAATATTTTAGATAAAATAAAGAGTTCCATGATAAACAAAAAAACAACTTTAAAAGTTGTTTTAAAGTTGTTTGATAATGCTATTTAAAAGCATTTCATCAGTTAACAATTTTCCTGCGCCTAAAATGGTTATGTAATCAACGTCATTTGAAATTTGAACAGGATATTTTAAATGCTTTTTCAAATAGTGGTCCAAACCCTGCATTTTTGCACAGCCCCCACAAATAAGAATTTTGTTGTTTATTATATCCGAAACAACTTCTGGTGGCAAGGTGTTTATTGTGGTATCTATTGCTCTCACAATTTCACCATAAAATGGTTCTATTGCACACAAAAGTTCATGCGAGTGAATTATAACAGTTTTTGGTGATTTTGTTTGGATATCCACCCCAGTTATTTCCATGTTTAAGATATCATTTTCATACAATGAACCAACTTCATTTTTTAAATTTTCTGCGGTTGGAAGCCCAATCAAAAGTTCGTCCTTATATGCAAGATAGTTTACAATTGCAGCATCCATTGATTTTCCGCCTATTGAAAGAGTTGCACCTTTCATTATGTTCGACATATTCACAACAGCAATATCTGTGTAAGTTCCGCCAATATTAACAACCATGTTAACAGTTGAGCCATCAATCTTTCTGCCTTCGCCAACACATGAGCATAAAACAGCTGGCATAAGTTCAACATAGCCCATATTAACCGCTTCACAAACACGCAAAATGTTATCCTTTTCACGAGCAGTAATTCCACAAGGAGTTAAAAATAGCACATTGTCGTCATTTGGCTTAAAGTTCACTTTTGATAAGAAATGCTTTAACAAAACAACACTATATTCAAAATTTGAATGTTCACCATAAACACAAGGAGTGAAAATTTCCACATTGTCCTTTGTTTTGCCAACAAGTTTCTTTGCATCTTGCCCAAGTGCAATAACCCTGTAACCATCCTCTGTTGGCTCTGCGGCAACAAGTGTTGGTTCTTTAAGAGCTAAACCTTGTCCTTTGATATAAATATTTGTAAACCCACCACCCATTTCAATGGCATATTTGAATTTTTTCATATATCCTCCTCAGTTTTTGCCTATATTGTGAAAACTTTTGTTTCATTTTGATTTTCTGTGAAATTTGTGTAATTAATTGTTATCTTGTCGCCACTTTCCAGTGAGTAAATAATTTCAAATAAATCATCTCGTTTTTCTATGATGTAAGACCTTCCATTGGTAAGCACGCTTGTGATAAGACTATTAGATGCAATTGTGGTGCCATTATAGTTTAAATCTTCCACAAGATAATAACCATTCATTCCGTCACTATAAGCACTTTCAACTTCTTTTGGAATTTCAAACCATTTCCCATCAAAATATATTGATTTTGTTTTTGAAGAGTTATCAAGTGCATAATTATAATAGCATTCAAGTTCATACATGTCGAAGCCCTTAAAACTATTTACAAAATCACTTTTAAACACCTCTCCATTTAATGATATAATTTTATCAAGCACATTGTCAATCAATTCAACACTTATGGCAAAATATAACGGATGAGTTAAACCCAAAACATTATAAGCTTTGGCATAAGTAAGTCCAATTAAGTTGCCTTTCTTATCAAAAAGTGCCCATTGAGAAGTTTCATCCCCACCATCAATGGTGTAATAAACAGAATTTTCACTGATATAGTCAACAACATCTAAACCATCAACCTCATAAGTTGTGTTGAAAGCATAATCATATTTAACAACTTCATTGACATTCGTTATATTATTTTCTTCAAGTGGATTCCCTATTGCAATGTAAGTTGAATTAAAGATGGGTTTATTCATTGTGCCAACCTTGACATATGGTAATGAAAGGTTTTCTGCATTTATTTTTATTATTGCAAGGTTGAAATTTTCTTCATCAAAAACACATGTTCCGCTGTAAATTTCACCATTTTTCCTGTATAAAAGATAGGTTTCACCTTCTTCAACATTACTTGCAAGAGTTAGAACATAACCGCGTTCATCCAAATTTATTCCGTAATAACCAGTTTCATTTGAGTTGTTCACTTCTCGAATGTCAAAAGATGCGTCAACATACATTTCACCAACACTTTCATTAGACATCAAATTCCAAACTTTAAGCTTTGAAGAAATATCATTTGGCTTTCCAAAATAAAAATACATGGCAACAGAAAAATAGCAGAGTAAAACTGCTAAAAGCAACAGGCCTATAACAGAAAAAACTTTCCATACACCACTTTTCTTTGCCATGATTTTCCTTTTAAATTTATACAATAATTAAAGAAAATAAACTTAATTTCTTAATTTTCTATTTTTTATTATGCCACTAAAAAATAAAACATGTCAACAAAACTTGCTGACATGTTAATTTTAAATTATTTGTAAACTTTTCTTGAATGTCTTTTTAAAATCATCTGCAAGTTTCATACTTTGCATAATTTCAAATGATGGGTCACTCTTTACCATAGTTTTCATTATGATTGAGTCACCTAAAATGTCACATACAATATCAGTTATAACATTTTTTCTTGATGCATTTAAGTTTACTGCAAGTTTCACCAAAACCCCAAGTTTTCTTATTGCATCAACATCCTCATCATTTAAAATTTCTTTATATTTCATAATTTCAGCTAAATTGAAATTATCTAAGTTTTGACACATACAAGCAAGTCCTGCAATTAAAATTTCCTTTTGGCTTGCACCAACAATGTTTGAATTTAAAATTGTGTAATAACCATGTTTTTCATAGTTTTTAAAATCGATAAATTTTCCACAATCAAACATATATGATGCAATTTTTAAAGACTTAACATAAGTTCTTGGAAGTTTATGCACAACTTTGAGTTGTTTGAAAAGAAGAATTGCCATGTTGTAAACGCTTGAATTGATTGATAAACCCTCTTTTTTAAACTCATAATAATTATCAAGACTATTTAAGAGTAAATCACTATATTTTTCAACAGGTGAACCAACCAAATTTTCTAAAATGCGTCCTTCCATGCAATCTGCATCTGTAACAATAAGTTCTTCTGTTCCAAAAACTTCAAAAATTGCCTTGATAATTGCAAGTCCACCCCTTAAACTGTCTGATCCTTCACTGCTTAAACCTTTAACTTTCTTGATTTTTTCAACATCTAAACCTTTTGCAAATTCAATCACTTTTTCGCAAGCAGAATTTGAAAGGGCAAAGTTATTATCAATATCAATTGGATATCTTAAAAGTTTTTTTGCAATACGGGCAATATCAACAAAAGGAGTTCCCGCACCAACCAAACTTTCATCTTCAAAAGTTTTAACAACAGGACTATCTTTCATTTCCTTTTTAACCATGTTAACCAAGTTATCAAATTTCTCACCATTTTCAGAAAGGTTAATAAAGCCATAAGGCAAAACTGTGTAATCAACAACATTTCTTCTGTTATACTTGAAAAGGTATGTGTGATAGCCAGAAATATAAACCCCTGCACCCTTTGAACTGTCGATTTTGGTGACAACTGCTTGATAAATATCACGAATGACATCTTCATCATTAGCCAAAACAAAATTCATGCCAGTGTGGGTGTAAATTTCATCCAAAAGACCGCGATAATTTCTTGCTTTAACAATGATATTTGATGCAAAAGCAATCATTTTTGTTGCCCCAAAAGTTTCGATTGTATATCTGTAAATTCCCAAAATTTTCAAGATGTCAGCTCTTGACTTAGGAGAAAACAAACAATCTTTTGTGATATCATTTGTCAAATCATATTGATTAATTACATCTTCAAGAATCCTGTATCTTCCAGCACGGCTTTGAATGATTTTTAATTCAATTTTTCTTTCAGTAAGTTGAATGAAAGCAATATTTTCCATAAAATCCTCTCTTAGTTTATTTGCTTAAATCTATTGCACTAACTGGGCAACTTGCTTGACAAGAACCACAATGAATGCATTTTGCTTTGTCTATTTGTGCTTTACCATCTTTATCAAAAGAAATTGCACCAACTGGACATATTGCAACACAAGTTCCGCATCCAATACATTTATTTTTATCTACCATAAAATGCCTCCTTAGCAAATCTCATGATAAATATATCACAAAAAAGAGAATTTGTAAAGTTATTTTTAGATAATATTTCCTTAAACCCGCTTAAAATAGCAACTTTCGCTTGCTTATTTCTTTGCCTTATCCTTGCTCTTTTCACATTTATTTTTCGTTTTATCTTCATCTTTTTTAAAGACCTTGATAAATTCAATAACTGCAAGCACACAAAGGAAAACTCCAAAAATCATTTTAAGAATTTTGGAAGGAATAAGGCTCATTGCAAAAGCCCCTAAAATTGAAAATACAACCCCTGCAACAATGATATATGCAATATGTTTTGTGACAATATATCCGTTTTTATAATGGATAATCATGGAAAAAATCGCCATAACCAAAAAACTTAAAAGATTTATTCCTTGGCTCAATTTTTGGTCGAAATTAAGAAAAATGGTAAGTATGGGAATAAGAAGGGTTCCGCCACCCATTCCAAGTCCTCCAAACACACCAGAAACAAGCCCCGCTAAAACATATAAAACATAAATCATTTTCTCTCCTTAAATCTTGTTTTGCTGCCTAAACTTTTGATTTCAAATCTTTCAAATTATCAATCTAATTCCCCCAATAAGCATGATTATTGCAAAGATAACCCTTATAACTTTACCTGGCAAAAGTTTCAATGCGTATGCTCCAAGGACACCGCCAAGCACAACCCCTAACCCAACCGTTAGAAATGGAATTGTTTCAAGGTTTCCAGATAATATGTAAATTATTGCGCTAATGAAAGAAATAGGGAAAATAACCACGATTGCTGTCGCATGAGAATATTTGTTTGAAAGATGAAGCACATTTTCTAATAATGGAACACAAATCATTCCACCGCCCCCACCAAAAAAACCGTTAATGAAACCAATAAGTGCCCCGCAAAGAATAAGAACTATCTTTTGTTTTGCACTTAGTTTGTCAGCATTAACACATGAAAATGTCTCTTTTTTCAACAAAATTTGTTTATCCATAACATTATTATTGATAATTTTCAAGAAAATATTTGATTTTATAGGATAAATGTATTATAATATAAAAGTTAAATTTAATATACAGGTGGTTTATGAGAAAACTTAAATTAATCAATGCAAAATTCTTTTTATTCGTTTTGGCACTTTTGTTGCCAGTTACTATCACTGGGATAGTTGGAACTTTCTTTAAAAGCTATGCATTTGCTGAGGATGAATCAACATCTTCTTCAACAACCTATTATAAAAATTATGTTGAATCTGTTTCCCTCACAAACAAAAACTTTAATTCCAGCACAATCACATCAATAAGTCAAAATCCTTCTGGCTGGACAAAGCAAATTTCGGACAGCAAAACTACCGCAGGCATCATCAATGTTGGAAATAATTTTGATAATTACAAAAACTCAACTTACTATCTTTCAGTTAATCCATCTTCAAAAGCAAACGACAATCAAATTCTTATGATTAACTCCAAAACAAGTAAGGACCAAAGACAGATGTCAAGAGAAGGTTATGCTTCAAATTCTGTAACACTCAGTGCAAACTCTTTCTATTCCTTCCAAGTTTCCTTTAAAAGTGACACAAACTATAAAGAAAACACAACCTATGTTGAAAGAGGAAATGTTGACAACGAAGTTACAATTTATCAATCAAACTTCAACAGCGCAAAATTTGGTGAATATGTTTCAATGACATACAGAAGCTCAACCTACTATGCTAAAAAGGAACTTTCTTCACAAGGTCCTTTAAGTGGAGAAACCACTTCAACTGGCGCTTTCTATAATGATGGCGAATATGTTGGCTTCCTTTATGAAAATGGTGATGATACCACCCCAATCTATGTTTCAACAAATGATATTAAAAACATAATTGTTTCTGGTTCAACTGAACTTTTCACAAACCCTGATGAACCTGACAACACAACAACATTAGGTGAAGATGCAACAATACTTCCTGCAAATTTTGAAGAATATGATGAAGATTATTTAAAATTCAATTATAACGGTGTTGATTACTATGTTGATAAAAGTGATGTAAACTACACATTTAACGCAAGCGCTGAATATTCAACATGTCCAATCACCTTCCAACCTAATGGTTCAAGCACAACAAGCGGAACTTATAAACTTAGTTCTGGTGCAAGTTACTTCTCTCAATCAGTTGATTATGAAAGTTATAATGAATATGGTGTTGGCTCAATATACTTAAAAGGCTTAACAGACGAAAATGGCGATGAAGTTGACTTGTCTTATGAAAAAGTTTCTTCAACTGAATGGACAACCTTTTACTTCTTTGTTGCAACAGGTGATAAAGAACAAACCGTAAACTTAGAACTCTGGCTTGGAAGTGACACTTTTAATGATAACAGCACTGGTGTGGTTTTCTTTGATGATGTTGTCATTAACCAATACAGTGAAAACACTTTCTATGACACTTATTTAAAATACAAAAACGATAAATTCTATAACCAAGTTTCAAGCGAAACAAAAACTTCTTCCGTAAAATTTAAACAATTAATTGAAAATGACTATGTTGAAATTGTTGACCATAACCTTGACTTTGAAGATGACAACTCTGTCACCGCCCTTAAAGGCTGGACAAAGAATGGTAATGGCTCAGCTCAAATCATTTACTTAGAGTCAAAAGAAGGTTTTGAAGCAACAACAGGATATTCATATGTTGGCTCCAACCTTAAAGTTTCAGCAGACTTTGACGAAGACGGCAATGTAAAGACAGTCTATAAAAATGAAAAAGCTCTTGCTCTTTGGGCAGATAATGGATATGTTGAAGCAACCTCAAAACCAATAGATATCAAAGCACATGGTTTGTATAAAATTTCAGCATATTACAAAATTGCAGAACTTGACGGCACAATTTACCTTAAAGTTAATGAAACAGAGTATGTTCTTGATGCAAACAATTTAACAGAAGACACCTACACTCTTTCAAATGGCAGTTCAAGTGCAACAGCAAATGCAGATAACAAATTCGTAAATAACTACGGCAAAATTGAAATTTACGTTAAAGGCTCTAACCTATATAACTCACAAGTGAACATCACTTTGGCAGTTGGTTCAAGCGAAGAAGCCGCAACAGGTTGTGTTGTTTTTGATGATATCACAGTTGAAAATGTTTCCTACACAGAATACACAGAAGCAGAACACACTGTTGAACTCAACGCAATATCTGGTGAACCAACCATCACAAATGGATATTTCAATGTAACTGAAAACACTGATTTCACCTATCCACTTACCCCTTCTGGCTGGACAATCGAAAAAAATGAGGGCTTAACTTTTGGTGGTGTTATCAACACAAAGGACAGCGAATATAAATTCTATAAAGAACAATATGAACTTAATAAAGACTTAGCTGAGAAAAATCCATATCTTTGGGCACAATTCCCAAATCCAATGAACGTTGACGGCACAACAACTTATTCAAACAACATTTTAATGCTTGCAAATTATAATTCTAACTATCAAAATGTTACATCCCCTACATTCACACTTAACGCAAATTCTTACTATAAATTAACCTTTGACTTCAAAACACTTTCAACTGAACTTGGAAAAACAGCAAGATTTAACTTAGGCTTATATAATGAAGATGGCGTTCTCCTTTATGAAGAAAAGGACATTTCAAGCACAGATTGGAAACAATACACAGTTTATTTTGAAACATTCAAAGGCGCTGAAAGCGTTTATGCAAAAATAGACTTTGGAACAGAAGATAATTTGATTGTTGGTTATGCATACTTTGACAACTTTGAACTTGCAACAATTGAAAGTGCAGATTTTGAAACAATTAAGGAAAATAAAGACAATAATGTTGTGGATATGACTGATTACTATGTCAACCTCCCAACAACAGAAGTTACTGATAACATCAAAGATTTCAAATCAGATGCATACCAAACATCAGCAAACACAGACGATAGCTTTGGCGGAATTGTGGAAGACGGTTATTTTGAAAACGATTTATACTTTAAATTAGATAAAGAAACAACCGACCCTGTTAAAGTTTTCATGATGCAAAATAATACCCCTGGCACCTACTCAATTCAAAGTGTTTTCAAATTTGACTTAACAAGTGGAAATTATTATAAATTAACTTTCAAACTTAAAACAAAGATTGTTTATAAAGATGATGGAAACAGTGTTACAGATGATGACTTTGATATAAATAATCAAAACTATGGTGTTTCTGTTGGCCTCACAGGTTTTGATTACATGACAAATCTTAATTCAACAGATGAATATAATGAGTACACACTTTATATCCACGCAACAGAAGATGCAAATGCGAACCTTTATATGGCTTTTGTAAGTGACCACTATTTGACAACTGGAACTGCCGTATTATATGATATCAACTTTGAAGAATTATCAGCTGATGATGACTCTTCCGCAGAAGAATTTAACAATGCCAAAGACCTTATGGATGAAGATGGTTATGACATCAATGAAGACAGAGTCTTTGCAACAGAAACAGCAAGTGACGAAGAAGATGGAGACGACACAACCGACGAAGACACAACTGACGACACAACAAATAATGATGAATTCACCTGGCTCCTTTTAACTTCAACATTAATCACAGCTCTTGCAATTATAATTGCTGTTGTTGGCTGGTCATTAAGAAAAGTTAAAATCAAGAAGATTGAAACAAAACGTAAAGAAACTTATGACAGAAAGGGTAGCTTGCATAAAGATGTTATAAGACAAGAAGCTGAACAAGAAAGAGCACAACAAGTTAAAGAACTTGAAGAAGACATCAAAAAGTTTGAAACTGAACTTGAATCTCTTGAAAAAGAACATAAAGAAAAAGTTGTTAAACTTAGAAAAGAAGATAAGAAAGAAATTTCAAAATCAACTGAAAAAGAATTTAAGTTGTTTGCTCAAAAGAGAACAGTTATTGCTGAAAAACTTGATATCTTGAAACATCAACTTGAAAATGTTAAATCGCCTGAACATTTGCTTGCACTTGAAAGAAAGAAATATGCTGAAAATGAAGCAAAACAAAAAGAACTTCAAAAAGCTTCAAAAAAGGCAAATAAAGAAGACAACAAGAAAGTTGAAAGCACAGATAAAGAAAAAGGCAAGAAAACAAAAAAAGATGATGCCAAGAAAGAAAACAAGAAAAAATAAATAAAAAAGAAGTGAAAATTCACTTCTTTTTTTATTTGTATAATAAAAATAAAGAACACTAAAAAAATTTTAGTGTTCTTTATTTGAGTTTGAGGCCCTTATCTTAGCAATCAATCAAGCGCCAAATTTTGCCGTTAACAATCATAAGGACAAGGTCAACAATCCAAATGATGTTCCAGCCAAGAAGAATACGAACAATGGCAGCAACAATTTTGCCTTCTGCAATTCTTGTAACAAAGCCCAAAATGAAAGCCGTTACAGGAATAATTGCCAAAATGATGCTAAGCACTCTGTTCCAACCAAAATAGTCTCTTCCTACTTTTGCCATACAAAACTTCCTCCTTGTAATTATAATAACATTATTTTTTAATTTTTGTAAAACAAAATGATAAAATAATTAAATTTGTTTCATTTTAATTTAGTTTATCAAAATTTGTTGAAAACACTAATTTTCAATTTCCCATTCAACATTGATATTTGCTGAAAACTTAATATTGTCAACATTGATATTGTTTAAACTTCTAGCAGATGCCGCTTTAAGACTTGCACCCTCGAAATTCATATTTGAACCGCCGTAAACCACCTCTATTTGGTCAAAATTATGGCTTATGGATATAATTTTGCCAAGTTTTACCCCTGCTGCCTTTGAAATGATTTCTGCTTCGTTTTTTGCATTTTCAACTGCAAGTTCAAGAAGCTTTTTATGAACTTTCTTTTCATCTGCTTTAAAAGTTACATTTAAGTGCGGTCCATCTTTAATAATTTTTGAAATGTTATTTATAAGATTAGTCAAAACTTTTTTATCAAAGTCGAACTCAATTTTAACAGTTTGGCTAACTTCAAACCCCAAAAATTCCTTTTTATTTTGCAAATATTCATATCGTTCAACAATTGAATAGTTTGAAGTGATAATATTATCCTTTTTTATACCTGACGATACTGTTGCATTTTCCAAAAGTTCCATGTTTTTATCTTCTTTTTTAAGGGCCTCGCCATATAATTTATCTAATCCCTTGATTGTTAAAGCAACACAAATTTTTTCTGGTGGAACTGCAATTTCCCCTATCCCTGTGATTTTAATTGTTCTATCCATATTTAATCTCCTTTATATCATTATAAATAAAATATAATTATTTTCAAACAAAATAATCAAATTTGACAAATTCTTGCCTATTGTATATAATTAGTAAACATTAGGAGATAAGTATGGATAAGTGGAACAAAAGATTTATGGAATTAACTGAACATATTGCAACATGGTCCAGCTGTTTAAGACGCCAAGTTGGAGCAGTTATTGTGAAAGATAAACGAATTATGACAACCGGCTATAATGGTGCACCGGCAGGAGTTAAAACTTGCATTGAAAGAGGAACTTGCATGCGCAATGAAATGAATATTCCAAGTGGAACGCATGCAGAACTTTGTTATGCCGCCCATGCAGAACAAAATGCCATCATTCAAGCAGCAAAAGAAGGAATAAGTTTGAAAGGATGTGTGCTTTATTGCACTCACCAACCTTGCGTTGTTTGTGCAAAAATGATTATCAATGCCGGAATTAAAGAAGTTATCTATAAAGAAGGTTACCCTGACGAGTTTTCTCAAAAGATATGCAGTGAAGCAGGTGTTAAACTGACAAAATTTGAAGATTTAGAAAAAGAAGATAACAAAAAAATTCGTGTTTATAAAAAATCAAAATAATCATATAAAAATATAAATTTTATTATGGAAATTTAAATAAATTTGATATAATGATTTTATAAGGAGAATTTTATGTTTGATAAAAGAAAAGTGCATTCCATTATTTCAATCTTGTTGTTTATTTTGCTATGTTACATAACAATAAGTTGCCTTATTGATGGAATCACTTTAAATTGGGTTGATAATAATGATTTGGATGGAACATTGATAAACAATATCACTCTGTTCACCTGGCTTGTGCTTGGTTGGGGAGCTTTCACAATTGGGCTTATTATTGCTAATTTCTACACAAACAACAAGCTTAAATGGGTAAAATTTATTTGCTTAATTGTGTTAACAATTTTGTTTATTGTGCTTGCATGCTTAATGGCTTCAAAACGCAACATGGATTTAGAAAATCAAACAATCGTTATTGCTACCTTTTCAAATTTTATTGTTGGAACAATTACAATGTTTGCATATTCTATTGTCACATTAATTGATAATATATTATCTATGAAGAGAAAAGGAATTGATCAAAATGAAAAAAAGTAGTATAACAAAAATTGTTATTTCCGCAATCTTTTTTGTGGCATTTTTAACAGCATCATTAACACTTATTATCATTGCCCCAAAAGAAGAAGTTAAACTCTCTTATGAAGTAATTGATGAATATAGAGCAGACGAATATAATTATTATGCAACATATAAAATTACAAACAATTCATATACAACCGTCGAAATCGATTCAATAGATTTTGAATGCACTAACCATATGTCTATTGGAGATTATTCTATTACATCAAGAAGTTCTCCACATCAAGATGTTATTATTCCTTCGGGCGAGTCTTTTGTTTATTATGAAAGATTTCATTCTGCTTATGAACTTTCAGATTTTATAGCAAAATTTGAAGATGCTCATTTTAAAAACGCTGACCCAACACTCTTTATCGGTATAGGGCTTTTACTTCCAATGATAATTTCAGGATATTTCTTTATAGTTTTTATGGTTAAAGGCATAAAAGAAAAAAATCAATTAAAAAATGAAAAATAATTTAATTTAGATTTAATTAGCAAAGCAAGATTTAAAACTTTTAATAAAAAAAGAATGTGAAAATTTAACACATTCTTTTTTATTTATTATATACAATATTAAAAGTCGTCATCCTCGTCTTCGTCGCTGTCTTCTTCATCTTCGTCGTCATCATCATAAGAATCATCATCGTCCTCGTCGTCTTCTTCGTCATCATCCTCGTCTTCATCGTCAAATTCTTCATCCAAATCAATTTCTTCATCATCAATGGTGTCGTCAAAGCCGATTTCAGTGTCCAAATCATCATCCAAAAGGTCATCATCTCCAAGTTCTGTGACTGATGCCATTTCCCCTGTTTCTTCGTCCTCATCAATGATTTCGTCTTCGTCACGGTTAAGATAGTCTTCCCAATCAGCATTGATTTCACCATCTTCACTTTGATGTTCTTTTAAACAAGTTGCGCACATAATTTCATCAGGCGAAATATAATTGGTTTTGCAAATTGGGCAAAGTTCCAAATCTAAATCGCTTGTGTATTCGTCTTTCTTTGCAGATAATTCTGCCTTACAAACAGAACAAAGTTTATCTTTCTTTTCAATATAGTTAAGTTCACATCTAGGGCATCTAATATAAACTGGCTTTTTCATATTTTCTCCTTGTAAATTCGTTTTATATTCTACATGTAATTTAATGTAAAGTCAACTAATTTTTAAACATTTTTATTACTTTTTAAATTCGCTTCTGCTTGTGATGGTCTAATGTAAACAGGCTCAACAATTTGAGCATCTTTCCCCTCATTTTTTGAAACTAAGAGCTCAGCAAAATCTAATAAATTTGAAGTTGTAATCTCCACATATTCTGCTCCATCAAGCTCCAAATCATTTTCTAAGCAAACTTTACCTAAGTTTATTGCATCCAATGTTTCCCTATCTATCATTCTCTCTTTGCCTTGTTTTGTACCATTTTTATCAAATTCACAAACAAAAAACAGATTTGACAATGCATTCAAAACACATACAAAATCTTTTTTATGCTTTTGACTATAAATATATGCCATAAGTTCCAAAGAAGATACAGGATAAACTTTGAGTTTTTCATTGACAGCACCCATGCCTTTAACAATTGCAACCCCAATTCTAACACCCGTGAAAGAACCCGGCCCAACAACCACAGCAACCTTATCAACCTCATTAATATTAGCCTTTGCTTGGTTCAACAATTCGTCAATCGTTTTTAGGACATTTTCGGAGTGTTTACTCTTTGCATCGATACATTTTTCATATTTTGTTCCATTTTCCTTAATAAGCCCCAAATTTGCCGTTAAAAAGGCTGTATTCATTGCCAAAATCATTTTTTAGCCTCCAAAATATTAAATTTTCTTTCGTTATCGCCAATTTTCTCTATTTCAACTATGTAATCAACATCATTGATAAGGCCTTCCACATTTTCAGCCCATTCCACAAGGCAAACACCATCTAAATGTTTTTTATCAAAATATTCTTCAAACCCAACAGCCATTGCCTCTTCCATCGAGGATAAACGATACATATCAAAATGATAGATTGGAAATTTTCCATTATAGGTGTTTAACAATGTAAAAGTTGGGCTTGTAACAACATCATCACTGCCCAGGTATTTCACCAAACTCTTAACAAAAGTTGTTTTCCCACTTCCAAGGTCTCCTCTCAAAAGAATAACCATTGGTGGTTTAACAATATTGCTAAATGCCCTTGCAATTGCATCCGTTTGTTTTAAATTATGTATTTCCATTTGAATTTTCATTTTTCTTCTTCCTTTTATCCCATAATCTCATAAGCAAAAGCCCTAAAATTCCAAAAACAATGCTTAGCCCTGCTCCCGCCAAAACATCCGTTAAAAAGTGTTTTCCAAGATACATTCTTGAAAGCATAACAAGTCCAACATAAAGAGTGAGTGCAAGCACAACCCAAACACGTTGACCTTTTTTCTTGTATATTGAAAACAAAAATGCTCCAAAAAAAATTGCTATCATTGTTGCACAAGCCACATGCCCACTTGGCATACTAAAACTTGTTACCGTGTCGCCAATATTCATAATGGTGTCGCTGACATTAAAAGGCCTCTCTCTTTGGATTGTTGTTTTAAGTAAACTTTGCGCCAGATATGTAAAGCCATAAGTGAACAAAAACCAAAAAGCATATTTGCGTTTTGTAAAGAGAAAAAGTATAACAAGTGCCACAGCTCCAACAAAACTGCCAATAAGCGAAATAACTTGAAAAGCAACATCAAAAAAAGGAGTTCTTCCCGCTTGCAAAAATTCGATTATTTTTATCTCAAAATCCATGCTGTTATTTTACCAAATTTACAATAAAAATACAATCATTTGGTGTAAATATCAATATTCTAGCCAAATTTATTTTTATTAAGGCAAAATAATGTGCATGCAAATTAACAATAATAAAAAAACGCCAAAAATAACGGCGTCTTGTTTAAATAATTTTAGCTTCCCCTTTTTCGTCATTTGAGTTAAGCTTTACCATGTTATTTTCAAGAATAGCAATCTTGTTTCCAGAAACCTCATAAGCGGTTCTTTCTTCCACATTGCCATCTTCAAGTGTTTTATAATAAACTCTTGATTGTATTCTTCCAACAACTTCTAACTTTGTTCCAACTGGCTGATTAGCAATAAATCTGGCATTCCTACCCCAAAGAATACAAGGAATGTAATCAGTTCTATGGTAATTGGAACGATTAACTGCCAAAAGCACATCACATATTTCTCTATCAAAGGGAGTTTTTCTGTAAATTGGAGCTTTACAGATATATCCAATCAATTTCACTTCGTTTATTTGTTCTTCATTTTCATAGTTGGTGGTAATATCCTTGGCAAAAAAGTGTAAAATCAATTTATTTCTATCATTAACACTTTTATTGTGGCTGCGATATTGCCCATTTAAAAGGACTTTTTCACCTATTTTAAGTTGCAACCCGTTAAGTGCCCGTTCACTGATTGTGACTGGTATTATGTCCTTTGTTTTTGAAAGTCTTTCAACCTCAACCTCAAAATCTAAAAAGTTTTCACCCTCAATTTGATGTGAAATTTCAGGCAATTTTGAAACTGTTCCTGAAATAGTTGCCACATTGTTTTGTTCATCTAAATTATTGTAACTCATTTTTTCTCCTTTATATTTGGTGTTGCACTCCATTCCTGTCTATTGTATAATTGTCGTCATAAATAAGGTCTCCTATACAGCCAATTTTATACCCTTTATTTTGCAAAGTCGTCAAAATAAGCCTTAATCCATCAAGAACATGGTCGGAATTATTGTGCATTAAAATAATTGACCCATTTTGAACTTTGCTTGTCACCCTGTTGTTAATCTCCCCAGCAGATAAACCTTTCCAATCAAGAGTGTCAACATCCCATTGAATTGTTTTCAGGGATAGTTCTTCCGCTGTGTCCAAAAGAGTGTTGTTATAAGAGCCAAAAGGTGCTCTAAACAAAGTGACCTCTTTCCCTGTTACAGCCTTAATTTTTTCAATGGAAGTTTCAAGTTCTTCTTTCATGGCAGATTTGTCAAGTTTAACCATGTCCGGATGGGTGTTTGAGTGCGTTCCAATTTCACAACCCGCTTCGTCAATCTTTTTAACCATATCAGTGTAATCATCCACCCAAAAGCCAACCAAAAAGAAAGTTGCGTTGACGTTATATTCCTTTAAGATTTCCAAAATTTCTTCCGTCTTATCTGCTCCCCATGCAGCATCAAAAGAAATTGCAACTTGTTTTTCAGTTGTTTCAACATTATAAATTGGCACTTTTCTTGGAGCATAACCAAAGAAAACTTGTGCAGCAGTTGAACCATTGATGGAAACTGAAAGAAGAACAACAACAATAAGCATAGCTAAGAAAATTTTAATGGACCTTGATTTGACAACACAGAAATGCATATACAAACCTCACTTATATAATACTATTTTGTAAGTAAAAACATGGCATAAATAATTTCCAATTTTGACGAAAAAGTGTAACCTTTTGTCGAATACTTACAAAACAATTATATTTAAGCAAAAGACAAAATAGAACAAAGGCTAAAATAAAAATTAGTAAGTTTAGTTAAGCATTTCAAACTGACACAAAAAAATAGTGGAAATAAGTTTTGCCACTATTTTTTACAGATTCATAGGACACAAAATTTGCTTAACGTCTATTCCTTTTTTTATCTTTTAAACAAAAGTAAATTCCTTAATCTTCAAAAGCATAGGCCCCAAGAACTTTTTGTTTAACTTCTTGTGTTCCGCTTGCAAGCCTATCGGCACTTGTTTTAAGTTTTTTCATTTCAATAAGTTTAAATTTAAGTCCAAGGTCGATAACCGCCTTGTCTTTTCCACCAACAAACTTAACACCCTTGCCGTTTCCAGTTAAATTGATGTATTTAACACCCTTTCTGTATCTTGCACACATAGGAATTTGAATTGCACTTAAACGTTTAACATAGCCGTTGTCGGTTATAACAATCACTGAATCATAAACATTTTGCCCAGCAAACACAACAGAATCTTTATCTTCAAGGTTAACACCTTTCACACCGCCTGAAACCCTGCCTTGTGTTGGCACTTCACTCTTTTCAAAGTTCACAACAAAGCCATGTTTTGTGAACATCAAAATGCTCTTACCTTTTTCTTCAACCTCGGCAGAAATAAGTTTGTCGTCATCAGCAACTTTCATTATTTGATAATATGATTTTGTTATAACTGCATCTTGTCCACTCATTCGCTTAACAATACCTTGTTCTGTCATTAAAAGTATGTCAGCACTTGTGAATGGCAAAATTGCAACAGGGCTCTCCATAATATCAACATTTTTATCAATATTTTTAAGCGTTGTTCCCTTATCTTTCCATTTACATTCAGGAATTTGTGCAACATTCACTTTAACTGCATTACCCTTTTCAGTAACAATAAGCACATTATCTGTTGCTTTAACTTTCATTTTAGATGTGATTATGTCAAACAAGGTTGAACCATCCCCCACTGTTTTAGAGGTTTTAACATAATTTGTCATGTTAACCTTTTTGATTGTCTTTCCAGCGGACAAAAGAAGTAAATAATCTTTTGTGTCTTCCACTTCTTCCATCTTCTTCAAAACAATTTCTCCACCTTCTTTTCCTTCATGGCTACGACGTGGATTGTTAAACTTTCTCTTAATTTCCAAAATTTCAGTTTTAACAACTTCAAGTTGAAGTTTTTTGGAAGCCAAAATTGCCTCATATTCTTTAATTTTTTGTTTTAAATCTTTAAGTTCTGCTTGAAGTTTATTAACTTCCAAGTTAACAAGCCTTGCAAGACGCATATCCAAAATTGCCTGCGCCTGTTTTTCGGAGAGTGCAAACTTGGCACGGAGTCTTGATTTTGCCTCTGTCACATTTGGAGAGGTCTTGATAATTTTAATAACAGCATCAATATTTTTAATTGCAATCAAAAGCCCTTCAACAATGTGAGCTCTATCTTTTGCAAGGTCTAAATCATACTTAGTTCTTCTAACAATAACATCTCTTTGGAAAGCAGTGTAATAGGAAATAATATCCATAAGTCCCATTTGTCTTGGCTTTCCGCCTGCAATGGCAACCATATTAATGGCATAGGAAATTTGCATATTGGTGTTTTGGAAAAGAATACCAAGAATTTTCTTTGCGTTTGCATCTTTTTTAAGGCGAATAACTGCACGCATACCAGACCTATCGCTTTCATCACGAATTTCGCTGATATCGGCAAGTTTATCTCTATTCTTTTCTTTAAGTTCTGCAATCTTTTGAAGAAGAAGCGCTTTGTTAACTTGATAAGGTAATTCTGTGATAACAAGACTTTGCTTGTCACCATTTTGTTCAATACCAACTTTTGCCCTTATTGTTATCTTTCCCTTACCTGTTTCGTAGGCACTTTTAAGCCCGTCACCAAAAATAAGTTCTCCACCGGTTGGAAAATCTGGACCTTTAATGATTTTCATCATTTGGGCCAAAGTGATGTTTGGATTGTTGATGTATGCCACAACACCGTCAATCACTTCACCCAAATTATGTGGAGGAATATTTGTTGCAACACCAACCGCAATGCCAGAAGCACCATTAACAAGAAGATTTGGAAAACGCCCAGGCAAAACATCAGGTTCTTTTAAAGTATCGTCAAAGTTCAAACTCCATTTAACGGTATTTTTTTCTAAATCTCTTAAAAGTTCAAGTGCAAGTGGAGTCATTCTTGCCTCTGTGTATCTCATTGCCGCAGCACTGTCACCGTCAACTGAACCGAAATTTCCATGCCCGTCAACAAGTGGTGCTCTCAAAACAAAGTCTTGTGAAAGTCTAACCATTGCATCATAAACAGATGAGTCCCCATGTGGGTGATACTTACCCATACAGTCACCGACAATTCTTGCCGATTTTCTGTAAGGCTTGTCTGGTGTTAAACCTAATTCCATCATGGAGTAAAGAATACGACGCTGAACAGGTTTAAGCCCATCTTCAACACGAGGTAAAGCTCTATCCATAACAACATGTTCAGTGTAAGGAATCATAGAGTCATGCAAAACTTCACTAAGTTCTTTTGTGATAATTCCGCTTCCGCCATCTCCATAAAATCCATTTGCATTGTTTTGTATTTCTTTCTTATCTTCCATACTTTCTCTTCCTATTTCTTCATTTCCAAGTTTTTCAAATTCTTCGTCATCTTCAATTTCTTCATCTAAATCTTCATTCTCTAAGTCGTCCAAATCATCATTTCCGCTAAATTTAACTTTATTGTTAATCTTTGGAACCTTATAAGTTGTATCATTGTAAGTTTTAATGTTATTTAAGATTTCGCTTGTATCTTCATTTTCTTCTTCGTAAACATCGCTATCATCCTCGTCAAAATCTTCACTGCTCACATCTTCTTCACTTTCATCATTATCAAAAGTTTCGTCATTTTCGTCAGTTTCAATTATGCCGTCGCTTTCAAAACTTTCATTTTCAAGTTCATTTTTATCTAAACTGTCATTGTTTTCAATTTCTTCAATTTTTTCTTCTTGTTTTTCTTCACTTTCAGCAAAATCATCTTCTCCAAAATCTTCCGCTTTTTCGTTGCCAGCATTTTCCTCTTCATTAGGTTTGGTTTTTTCTTCAAATTTCTCTTTCTTGTTTTGTTTTTCAGGACGATTATTATTTTGAGGCTTGATTGACCAAATGTCCATCTGTCCTTCTAACACCACAGGAGGTTCTTCTTTTTCTTCCTCCGGCTCTTCTGGTAAAAGAAGTTCATCATAGCACATTTGCCCCTCAATCGGTCCATAGTATTTCTCTTCTTCGTTCTCGTCAAAATTTTTTCTATCGTCCATCCCACACCCAAAACTTAAATGTTTTTATATTCTTTCATAAATGAGTCTTCTCTATCAAAGTTTGCATGCTCGCTTATATAAATCTTTCTGTCTTCAATCGCATCACCCATCAAAGTTGTGATAAGTTTTTCCGCTTCCGCAGCATCTTCAATGGTAACTTGAATCAAAGTTCTCTTTTCTGGATCCATGGTTGTTTCCCAAAGTTGTTCAGGATTCATTTCACCAAGACCTTTATATCTTTGAATCATATATCCCTTTCCCGCTGCTTTAACAGCTGCTGCAAGTTCAGCATCACTATAAACATATTTTTCATAATCTTTCTTATAAACCTTATAAAGAGGTGGAAGACCAATGAAAACATGTCCGTCTGTAATAAGTGGACGCATATAGCGGAAGAAGAAGGTTAAAAGAATTGCTCTAATATGTGCACCATCTTGGTCAGCATCGCTTAGGATAATAACCTTATTATATCTCAAACTGTCAAGGTCAAAATCTTCGCCAAAACCAGTGTCAAGAGCAGATATGATTGTTCTTATTTCCTCATTTGCTAAAACTTGGTCAACACGTTTCTTTTCTGCATTTAATGGCTTACCACGAAGTGGCAAAATTGCTTGAAAAGAACGGTCACGCCCCTGTTTTGCAGAACCACCCGCAGAATCACCCTCAACAATGAAAAGTTCGCTTTTTTCACGGTTTCTTGAAGTTGATGCAGCAAGTTTTCCAACAAGATTAAAGTTTTCAGCATTGTTTTTTGCTCTTGTAAGTTCTTTTGCTTTTTTTGCTGCCAATCTAACTTTTGCAGCCTGTTTTGCTTTGTTCACAATAATTTCTGCAACAGTGGCATTTTTCTTGTCGTCAAGAATTTTACTAAGTTCTCTTAAAGTCAGGTTTTCAACTTCTGTTTTTGCTTCAATGTTGCCAAGTTTTGTTTTTGTTTGACCTTCAAATTGAACATTATTCATTTTAACATTGATGATAACAGTTATGCCTTCCCTAAAATCTTCCCCTAAAAGGTTTGGTTCTTTATCTTTCAAA
Source organism: uncultured Clostridia bacterium (assembly GCA_944383685.1). Lineage (GTDB taxonomy): Bacteria > Bacillota > Clostridia > Christensenellales > UBA1242 > Caccovivens. Next base: position 266,054 of record CALWQM010000015.1, read on the forward strand.
AGTCCATTTGCCCTTGCATAATCATTGAATGCCTTTGTAAAAGCAGACTTAAACCCTGTTTCATGCATTCCGCCTTCTGTTGTTGGAATATTGTTAACAAATGAAAATGTGTTTTCAGTGTAAGAATCTGTTAAAATGAAGGCAACTTCAAGTGCCAAAACTTTGCTTTCAGCACTGAAATATATTGGATTTTTAAACAAAGAGTTTTTTCCTTCCACAAGGTAAAGCGCAAAGTCACTTATTCCCCCTTCATAGTGAAATTTCATGTCTTCGCCAGTATTCAAATCTTTAACTTCAATTCTAAGTCCCTTGTTTAAAAATGCAAGTTCCCTTGCCCTACGAATGATTGCTTCATAACTAAATTTTTGGTCACCAAAAACCTTTGGGTCTGGCAAAAAGGTTACACTTGTACCTGTGGTGTCACTTGTTCCAATTTCCTTCAAAGGTGCAACTGGCACACCGCTGTGCATCTTTCCATTTTCATCTTCATAAGAATGAAATTCAATAAAATATTTTTTACCATTTTTGTTGACGGTAACCTTGCACCAAGTGGATAAGGCATTGGTAACAGAAGCACCAACCCCATGAAGGCCACCAGAAAACTTATAATTTTCATTATTAAATTTCCCGCCGGCATGCAAAGTGGTATAAACAACTTCAACACCACTCTTTTTAAGAGTTGGATGCATGTCAACAGGAATACCACGGCCATTATCTTCAACAGTGGCACTTCCATCCTGGTTTAATGTAATTTTAATGGTGTCGCCATAGCCATTTGAAATCTCATCAATCGAGTTATCAACAATTTCCCACAAAATGTGATGGAACCCACGAGAACTTGTTGTTCCAATATACATACCAGGACGAAGCCTAACTGCATCTAACCCTTCAAGAACAACAATATCTTTTGATTCATACTTTTTCTCTGCCATAAAAAACTCCAATATTATTATGTATAAAGATTTAAAAACAAAACAAAATCTTATCTCAAAAAATTATAACACAAAAATTAACTTTTTCAAAAATGATTTTTTGGTATTTCACAAATAAATTACCTTAATCCCTAACTTATAATTGATATAACAACCATTTTAGATAAATAAAGAATTTAAAACCACTAAAAATTTTAATATTTTGGATAAAAATTATTAATAGTTAAGTTTTTATTTCAGTGCATAAATATTTATAATCTTGTTTAATTATTCACACTCTGTTTAAACTAAAAACATCTAATTTTCATATATAAATTTGAAATATTAACACACACTACATAAAAATTAATGAGCTCATTAAAAGGAAATATTATGAAAAAAATTGTTTTAACTGGTGGCGGAACAGCTGGGCATGTTTACCCAGCACTTGCTTTGATAGAAAAGTTAAAAGATTATGAAATTCATTTCATTGGAAGCAATGGCATGGAAAAAGATATACTAAAAAAATACCCTAACATCACCTATCATAAAATTTCTGCCGTCAAACTTGAACGAAAATTAACGTTTAAAAATTTTCTCATTCCATTCAAACTCATTTCTTCAATTAAGCAAAGCAAAAAAATTTTAAAAGAAATTAACCCAAACATTGTTTTTTCAAAAGGCGGATTTGTCGCTGTGCCAGTTGCAATTTCTGCACATAAATTAAAGTTGCCAATAATAAGTCATGAAAGCGATTTAAGCATGGGACTCGCAAATAAAATTATTTTAAGATACTGCAATGTTATGTGCACAAGTTTTGAAAAAACTGCAAGCAAAAATAAAAAGTGCATTTTCACCGGCCAACCAATAAGAAGAAAAATTTTTAAAGGAAATAAAAACATAGTGAACTTTAATAACAACAATCCCTATCTTTTGGTTTTAGGTGGAAGCCTTGGAGCAAAATTTTTAAACGATTTAATTTATGACAACTTAGATGATTTAACAAAAATTTTTAACGTGATACATATTTGTGGAAAAAATAATTATCAAAAAATTGTGCATGAAAACTATTTATGTTTGCCTTATGCGGATAATATAGAAGATTATTATGCAAGAAGTGATTTGGTCTTAGCAAGAGCAGGAAGTGGAGTTATAAATGAACTACTTGCACTAAATAAACCAATGCTTTTAATTCCCCTTTCAAAAAAATGTTCAAGGGGTGACCAAATTGAAAATGCAAAACTTTTTGAAGAACTTGGTTATGCAAAAATGCTTGAAGAAGAGAATGCAAATTACATTAAAGTTAAAGAAAATTTACAAAATTTATTAAAAAATAAAGAAAAAATCATAAAAAATATGAAAAAAACTGCAAAAAATAATGCAAATGATATTATTTTTAATTCAATATTAAAATATGAAAAATAAAATACCATTTTAAAATTAAAAAATATAAAATAAAATGAAAAATATTAAAAAATACTAAATTAAATAATATTAATTATATATTTTTCGACAAAATATTAATTTTATAAAAAAATAAGATATTAAAAATAATAAAATTTAATATCTTTTTTTATTATATTTGTCGAATATTATCAAAAAAATTTATATTTTTCGTTCGACAAAAATTTTTAACTATCCCAAAACTCACCTTAATATTCGTTTCAAATTTGGAACACCATAACCTTCACTGTTTGCATCAAATCCAATACTTGTGCAACCTCTCAATAGCCTTGCCTTTATTTCTCTTGGCGAAAGGTTTGGATAACATTCAAGCATCAAACAAACAACCCCGGCAATCATTGGTGTTGCCACAGAAGTTCCGCTTAATTTAGTATAAAAATTTTTTGTGCCACATGAAGTTATATCCACACTTGGGGCAACAAGGTCTGGTTTATAATGTCTTAATGCAGGTCCACGGGAAGAAAAGTTTGCCATTTCAAAAAAGTCTTTGTTGAAACTATCTTCATCAAATCTATTGTCATCAATTCCACCAACTGTGATAATTTCTGGGCTTATCCCTGGTGACTTTATTGTGTTTTCTTTTGGTCCACTATTCCCTGCTGCCGCCACCACAACAACACCATCTCGCCAAAGGGCATTCGCACCAAGCATAATAGGGTCGTTATAACCAATCGGCTCACTTCCAAAACTCATACAAACAACTTTAATATTTTCTTTTTCATGATTATCAAATATCCACTCCATTGCATCCAAAATCTTGTTTGCAGTTGCCTCTCCATTTTTATTTAAAGCCTTTAAAACATATAAATTAGACTTTGGAGCAATGCCAGCATATCTAAATTTTGACAAATACCCACCACCTGAACACACCCCACAAACAAAAGTTCCATGACCATTGTCATCATATAAAGTTTTTTTATCGTCAATAAAATCTTTAAAAAACTTAACTCTGTTTTCTCCCAGCATAAAATCTGCATGCGGACTTATACCCGTGTCAATAAAAGCCACATTAATCCCTCGTCCAGAATACTTAAAATCTTTAACATTCAAAATGTTTTTGGACACATTCATTTGACAGCAAGCAACAGAAATGGATGAAATATATTTCACATCACTTAGTTTTGACAATGCAAAAATCTGCTCCTTGCTTGCTTTGCAAAATAAAGCATTAATGAATAAATATTCATCTTCAATATGTATATCATTGCTTTTCAAAATGTTGTAAAGCGGATATTTTTTATTATAATAAATAAAACAATTCACCTTATTATCATTTGACAAGCAAGTTATAAGATTATATAAATTTTTATCAATTTTTTCCATTTAAACCATCTATTATCCTTATCATATTGTCATAATTTTCTTTGGGTAAAAAATCTTTAATTGCATTTAAAGAACTTATCAAAGCATCATAATCAAAACTACCATCTTTTTTCTGCCTTTTTATTTCACTCTTCAACCTTTCCATAAGTTCATCTTGCGACATATCTTTCATATTGTCATACATTTTTGATAATTCCTCTTTTGAAACTTCCACATCAGCTTGTGTGTTTTGAACATTTTTTTCAAACTTTTGTTCTTTCATATCATCCTTACAATTATCAACATACTCGCTTAATCTCATATAAATCTCCTAATACAATATATGAAAAATGGCTAAACTTTTACACTAATTAAAAAACATTTTGCATATAAATATTATATGAATAATAATCAAAATGAAAACTTATCATATTATCCAGAATCCATTTTTATGAAAGATGGAAAAATAACCACACAATCGGTGGAGAACTCTTCAACATCCTCGAATAATAATTCAAATAATAAGCCTAATTTTAATAATGGACAAAATAGTAGCCAATTCAATTTTAACAATATCTTACCACTTCTTAGTGGAAACAAAAACTTAACAGACCTTCTTCCCCTTCTTCTTGCAAAATCAGGTGGAAATAACAACATGGAAGCCATGTCAAAATTATTTAGCAACCTAAATAACAACACAAATCACGTAAATAAACCAGAAAATAGCACAGAAAATAAAAAAATTACACATCAAAACTATATAGATGAAATGTAAAAAAAGAAAACAGCAAATAAATTTGCTGTTTTAATCTATATTTTTATTAGTCATCAACAATGCTTCCATTTTCAAAAAACACTTTTCTTTTACAAATTTTGTCTGCAAGTTCTGGCCTTGTGCAAGCAAGAATTAAGGTTGTGTCACTTTTCTTTAATCTTTTAATCAAACTTAAAATCGCTTCAATATAAACATCCGAAATCTCATCAAAAATATTATCAACCAAAAGTAGGTCAATAGGTCTAAATGAAAGCCTGATGAGGGAAAGAATATATTTGTCTTCTTTACGAATGTTTTTAACTTTGACATCTCTTAGTTTCTCAATAGAATACTCAATGATGGCATTGTTAATCATTTTTTCCGCTTCTGCTGGCTTCACACCTTTTTTGTTTAAGATATATTTAAAATTTTCATAAACCGTTTTATTTTCCAAAAAAACTGGGCAATAAGGCACATATCCAACATTTATGTCAGTTTTAAAATCAATCTTTTTGATTGGAATTTTATTGATATAAATTTCACCGCTGTCGAACCCTTCAAGTTTTGCAATAACCCTTAAAAGACTGGTTTTCCCGCTGTTTTCCTCTCCAACAAGGGCAACGCTTTCACCAACCGCAACATCCAAATTTATATCATTCAAAGCATAATATTCTTTTGTGTATTTTAAATATAAGTTCTTAATTGATAACATAACTTCTCCAAACCTTTATAATATAATACTATAAATTTCAAAAAAATAAAAGCAAATTTAATCAATTTGCCTTTTTTATCAATTAATTTACTTTTAATAAGCAATTTCAATGGGCTTAAATTTAAAAGTTTAGCAAGTTTTAACACTCATTTTTAACTCACCTATTCTTCTTTCTTAGCCTTAACCCCAATTTCAAATTCATTTGAAATTTCTTCAATAGAAGTTAACACTTGCCCTGTTCCAAGGTCGTTTTGAGTCACATTCCCTGCAACCACTCTCATTGTTAATTTGGTATCACTTGGGGAAGTAAAGATATAAGTAACATTCCCCTTGTCTTCATACTTCTCATATGTTTCATGCCCGGTTAGTCCATTCGCATTAGATAGAAGAACTGTTAAGTTATACCATTCGTCCGCTTTTTCAAAAAATATGTTACTCTCATCCCCTCTTTCTTCTTTAATTGTAAGTTTTTGTCCGTCATTATTTGCCTTGATTTGTAAATCAACATATTTTTCCTTCATTCTTTCATCATTATCTAATACCATTTTAACAGCATAATTTGTGCTTAAACCTTGTGTTGCATCACAAAGATGAGCAATGCGAAGTCCTTGATTTTCGCATGCAGAACAAACAAAAACAATTAATAATAGTATTATTGAAGCCAACTTTTTCATATTTTTATGTTGTGCAAAAAACATTTTTATATTACATATATTTTATTTACTTATATATTTTTCAAACAAAAAACTTAATTTGCTAAAAATTTAAACTTTTAATAAGAAAAAATAAAAAATAGAAGACATTTTTTTATATCTTCTATTTCATATTTTTATTAATAATTAACTTCAATAAGACCATATTTACCATCATTTCTGCGGTAAAGAACATTAACTTTTCCACTTTCAGCATTTAAGAAAATGTAAAAATTATGGTCAAGTCTTTCAAGAGCATATTTTGCATCTTCAACAAGCATTGGGTCAATGTTAAACACTTTCTTTTTGTAAATCTCTGGAAGTTCAATTTCTGGCATTTCATACAAGAATTCCAAGCTTTCATCAACAACTTTCTTTTTCTTAGAATCAAGTTTCTTTTCACGATTTCTAACAATTTGTTTTTCAAGTTTTGGAAGAGCAATGTCAATATTATTATACATATTTTCGCCACTTACTTCTGAACGGAACAACAAACCTTTGTTTGTTACAGTGATTTCAAGTTTTTCAATTTTATTTTGTTTAACACAAGCAACAGTTGCAGAAGCCCCACTTCCAAAATATTTATCCAATTTTTCCAACTTGCTGGTTACAACTTCTTTAAATCTATCAGCAATTTTGTAATTTTTTTCAACAAATTTAACTTTCATATTTTTTCTCCTTGTATAAATATTATATCAAATAAAACTTTTATCAACAAACAAAATTAACAGATTTTTCAATAAATATGCTTATTTTAAAATTATTTTTCCATTGAAAATTCAAGTTCATTGTTATTTAACTCTACCTTGATTTTGCCATGCTCATCAAGCTCACCAAGAAGTAATTTTTCAGCAATTCTATCTTCAATTTCTTGTTCAATGAAACGTCTTAATGGTCTTGCTCCATATTCAAAATTGGTTCCCTTTCCAACAATGTACTCAATAACTTCATCAGGAACATCAAGACTTAATCCTTTGGCTTGCAAACGCTTATTTACATTATTCAAAAGAATATTTGCAATCTTCACAAGGTCCTGTTTTGAAAGTGGCTCAAAGATGCAAATGACATCAATACGGTTAATAAGTTCTGGCTTAAAGCGTTTTTTAAGTGCTTCCATATAAATTTCTTTTTCATTAACTTCTTCTTGTGCCTCTCCGCCAAAGCCAAGTTTTTTATGTTGTCTTATTTCATTTGCACCAATATTACTTGTCATGATGATAATTGTGTTTTTGAAACTTACCGTTCTGCCCTTGCCATCAGTAAGCCTTCCATCATCCAAAATTTGTAAAAGGGCATTTAAAACTTCTGGATGAGCCTTTTCAATTTCATCAAAAAGCACAACACTATATGGTTTTCTTCTTACTTGTTCAGTAAGTTGCCCGCCTTCATCAAAGCCAACATATCCTGGTGGTGAGCCAATAAGTTTTGATACTGTGTGGCTTTCCATAAACTCACTCATATCAATTCTTATTATGTTATTTTCATTGTCGAACATTGCTTCTGCAATAGCCTTGGAAAGTTCTGTTTTACCAACACCAGTTGGTCCCATAAATAAGAATGAGCCAATCGGACGTTTACTGTCTTGAAGCCCAACCCTTGCCCTACGAATTGCCTTTGCAACAGCATCAACTGCTTGATTTTGACCAACCACACGCTTATGCAAAATTTCTTCCAGATGAACAAGTTTTTCCTTTTCACCTTCGGTAATTTTAGTGACAGGAATTCCGGTCCATTTAGCAACAACTTCTGCAATTTCATTTGCTCCAATTTGATTTGAAGAACTCTTGCGTTTTATATTTTGGTCATATTTTTGAAGTTCATCTTCAAGTTTAACAATTTCGGATTGCAATTTTGCTGCTTTTTCATAATTCCTTTGAAGTGAAGCTTCATCACGATTTGCCGACAAAGATTTGATTTTTTCTTCTAAATCTCTAACCTTTTGTGGTTTCAAAGTGAAATTTATTTTTGCTCTTGAACAAGCCTCATCAATAAGGTCAATCGCCTTATCTGGCAAACTTCTGTCCGTGATATATCTATCCGACAAAGTTGCTGCGGCAACAATAGCTTCATTAGTTATTATTATCTTGTGATAAGCCTCATAAGTATCTTTCAAGCCCTTCAAAATTTCAATAGTTTGCTCAACTGATGGTGGATTAACCATGACAGGTTGAAATCTTCTCTCTAGTGCCTTGTCTTTTTCAATAAACTTTCTGTATTCATCAGTTGTGGTTGCACCAATTGTTTGAAGTTCACCACGTGCAAGATATGGTTTAAGCATATCAGCAGGGCTTGTTTCGCCCTTTTCACTTCCAGCCTGAGCCAAAGTGTGAATTTCATCAATAAACACAATGATATTTCCACTTTTAATGATGGTTTCAATGACATCTTTAAGTTTTTCTTCCATCTGTCCACGATATTTTGTTCCTGCCATTAAACCGCCAATTTCCAAAGCATATATAACTTTATCTTTCAGTTCTTCTGGAACATCACCGCTGACAATGGCCTGCGCCAAGCCTTCAACAACTGCGGTTTTACCAACCCCCGCTTCACCAATAAGCACAGGGTTGTTTTTGGTCTTACGGCACAAAATTTCAATAATACGTTGAATTTCTTCTTCTCTGCCAATAACAGGGTCAAGTTTGTGTTGTTTTGCCTTTAAGGTAATGTCACTTCCCATTTCCAAAAGTTTTTCAGGAAGTTCACTTCCAACTTGATTCCCCTCTTCCTTATTGGAATTTGAATTTGTGTTAATTTGCATATTTGACAAAAGTTGACTGCGAAGTTCATCCACATCAACATTAAAAGCACTCATTAAAATTCTTGTTGCATAACAAGATTTATTTGAAAGCATGGCAAGAAGAAGATGTTCCGTGCCAATAAATGAATGGTTGAATTGCATTGCAATTTGTTGAGCTTGCTTAAATAGATCCTTTGTTCGTGGTGTAAGCTCAACATTTCCAAAAAGCGAAATACCAGAAGATGATTGTTCAAATAAATCAAACAATTCGTTTTCTGTCACCCCAACATCACGAAGAACCTTACTTGCTAAGCAATCAGGAATGGCAACAATACCATATAAAATATGCTCTGTTCCAACAAGTTGACTGCCAAAACGTAAAGCAATTTTTGATGCATTTTTAATTACCTTTTCAATGTTATCCGAAAATTGAATGTTGCTATTGTATCCCATGTTTCACCTCCTTTAAATCAGTCTTTTGCAACTAATTCGCCAATCTTCTTATTTATATACTCCGCCCTTAGTGCTTCTTCCTTTTTTAAATCAAAAAAATTTGTAAGTTCTTTTAAATTTGCAGACGAGCCTTCATAAAACAACTTTTCAAATTCCTTTTCATTTATCTTAAAAAAGCCTAATGCTCCACCAAATTTAACAAGAGATAAAAGCTTAATCATTTCAACTTCATCAAGCATTGCACACTCTTTAAGCACACCATATGCCCTATAAATTTCATCTTTAAGCTTCAAGTGGTCACTAGACAAAATATCCTCCCGTGCAGACATTTCCATTTCACAGATGCTATATATTTGTTCGGAAACCTCATCCAAAATTTCCTCTTCACTTTTTCCAAGCGAGTTTTGATTGGAAATTTGATAAAAACCGCCGTAATTTTGACTTCCTTCGCCATAGAGTCCACGAATTGTGCAATTATTGGACAGCACTTCTTTTTTCATAATTTCAAGTTCGCCACGCCTTTCAAGGGCAGGCAAAAAAAGCATAACAGAGGCACGCATGCCTGTTCCAAGATTTGATGGACTTGCTGTAATAAAGCCCAAATTATCATTATAAGCAATGTCAATCTCGGTTAATAATTTTTCGTCAAGTGCCTTAATTTCCCTATATGGTTTAAACAAATTGAAGCCATTATAAATACATTGTGCCCTTATGTGGTCCTCTTCATTCATCATAACAATAAGACGTTCATCGCTTGAAATCGCAACCGCTGAAATATCTTTGTTTTCAATAAGTTCCTTGCTTATTATATGCCTTTCAAGCAATGCATTGCATTCATTTAAAGAAAGTTTTTTCAACCTAATAAAATCAAAGTCACCAAAGTCATTCAAAATGTTTTCAATAGAATTTAAGATAAATTCTGCGTCACTTTCATTTGTTAATTTCGTGAAAAAGTTAAAGCCAGCAACATTTCGTGCCAGTCTAACTCTTGATGAAATTGCAACACTTTCAAATTCGTCCACCTTACCACCTTAATATATGTTAAAGTTAACTTTTTTTAACCATTAAAAATTCAAAATTTTTATGATTTTTTAAATATTTTTTGAAATTTTTTTACTTTTTTTAGTAAAAATTTATCCAAATAACTTTCTGCTTTTATTTTTATTTCGTTTGGTATGATATAAAATGCTTCGGCTATGCTTCCAATAATTGCGCACAGAGTGTCACTGTCACCACCAATTGAAATACCTGTTCTTATTGCATCTTCAAAGGAACTTGAAATAAGGAAGCAAAAGATTGCCTGCGGAACTGTTCCCTGACATGAAACTTTATAATTATAGCTTTCTTTTAAAGAAGAATAAGTAAAATCAAGTGAATAATAGTTATCCTCAATTTCTTTTTTTATCTGTTCTTTACTTGCACCATGGAGTGCCAAATAAATTGCAACAGCTGTTGCCTCAGCCCCTTTAATACCTTCTTCATGATTATGAGTTACCTCTGTGACCTTTTTAGAAAGAATCTTAACTTCTTCTAAATTTTTTGCAAAGTATGGCACAGCACTAACTCTCATTGCACTTCCATTTCCATAACTATTATAAGGCTTTGGATTTTTGGATAAAAGCCAGTTATTAAACATTTGTCCATATCCAAAATTGCCATGTGCAGGATATTTTTTGCCATACTTTTGCATAAACTTAACAGTCTTTTCACTCAGTTTTTCAAAGTTTCCTTTGCAAGATAAAAGAGCATCAAAAACTGCAACTGTCATAACTGTATCGTCAGTAAAAAACATATCTGGCTGAAAAAGGATGAAATTTTTTGACTTAATATTGTTAAACTCATATTTTGACCCAACAATATCTCCAATTATTGCTCCTATCATAGCCTTCTCCTTTAAAAATAAGCCTATTTCGCTTTATGTTTTTTGCCACCATACATTTTGTCAACCGCCTTCTTTATGCTTGGCATTTCATAGCATTTCTCACAACCAACAAAACCTGTTTCCAAGATTTCATTTGCAGTTGTTCCACATTTTGGACATCTTTCCATATTATCCCTTTTTATTTATTTTCTTCTTCGTTTTCAACGCCTTTCATAGTGAGCGAGATACGTTTTTTGTTTAAATCAACACTCATAACTTTTACCTTAACCTTGTCGCCAACTTTAACAACCTCGCTTGGGTGTTTAACATATCCTTCTGAAAGTTGTGAAATATGAACAAGTCCATCTTGGTGCACACCAATATCCACAAATGCACCAAAGTCAACAACATTGCGGACAACACCGTCAAAAATCATGCCTTCTTGAAGGTCTTCCATGTGAATAACATCACTTCTTAAAACTGGTTTTGGCATACTTTCACGGATGTCACGCCCAGGCTTTTGAAGTTCGCTTGTGATATCTTTAAGGGTTGGAACACCAATTCCAATTTCTTTTGCAACTTTCTCTTCACCCTTTTCTTCAATAAGTTTAGGTAAAAGCACAAGATTATGATTTTTCACATCTTCTTCTGTCATATTGAAAATCTTTAAAAGTTTTCTTGCTGCGTCATAACTTTCTGGGTGAACTGCTGTGTTATCCAAAATATTCTCACCACCAACAACACGCAAGAAGCCCGCGCATTGCTCATAGGCTTTTGGTCCAAGTTTTGGAACTTTCAAAAGTTCTTCTCTGTTTTTAAACTCTTTAATTTTAGTTCTGTATGCAACAATATTTTTTGCAATAGACATATTAAGTCCAGAAACATAAGAAAGAAGGCTTGGAGAAGCAGTGTTAAGGTCAACACCAACACTGTTAACACAATCTTCAACCACACCAGTTAAAACTTCTGTAAGCCTGTTTTGTGGCATATCATGTTGATATTGTCCAACCCCAATAGACTTAACATCAATCTTAATAAGTTCTGCAAGAGGGTCTTGAAGACGTCTTGCGATGGAAACTGCTGAACGGAGTGAAACATCATAATCTGGAAATTCTTCCGCACCAAGTTTTGAAGCTGAATAAACTGATGCTCCTGCCTCACTTACAACAGCATAACTTACTGGACGATTAACATGTTTAATGAGCTCAGCAACAAAAATTTCCGCTTCCTTAGATGCTGTTCCATTTCCAATAGAAACGATGTCAACATTATATTTTTCAATCAAAACTTTTAACTTTTCAATACTTTCTTCTGTTTTAGATTGAGGTGGAGTTGGATAAATAACAGTTGTGTCCAAAACTGAACCATTTTTATCAATAACTGCAATCTTGCAACCTGTTCTATATGCTGGGTCAAGTCCCAAAATGATGTTGTTTTTAAGTGGAGCTTCCATCAAAAGTGGTTTCAAGTTCACTTCAAACATCTTAATTGCTTGTTCGTCTGCTCTTTCGGTTAAGTTGTTTCTGCATTCCCTTTCAAGAGATGGGAACAAAAGTCTATCATAACTATCACGAATAACTTCTTCCATAACTTGGTCAGTATCTGGGTTGTTTTTCTTAAAATATCTGTTTATAACATCAAACATAAGTTTTTCGTCAATGGTTATTTCAACTTTCAAACACTTTTCATTTTCGCCACGATTTATAGCCAAAATTCTGTGGCTTGGCAAATTTTTAACTTCTTGCTTAAAGCCTGCGTAAGTTTCATAAGTTAAATTATTTTCATTTTCAAGAAGTGTGCAATTAATCACACCTTTTTCAGCCAAAATTTCACGCAATTCCTTTCTAAGCTCTGCACTGTCTGAAATTCTTTCAGCAACAATGTCCTTTGCCCCCTGAATTGCTTCTTCAACTGTTGGAACATCCTCTTTAATATATTTTTGTGCTTCTTCCAAAAGAACATAACTTTTACTTTGTGCTTGAAGAATGTCAGCAAGCCCCTCTAAGCCTTTTGCAATAGCAACAGATGCTCTTGTCCTTCTTTTTGGCTTATAAGGTCTATAAATATCTTCAACTTCTGTCAAGGTCATGGCATTTGAAAGTGCTTCTGCAAGTTCTTCGGTCCACTTTCCTTGTTCAGTAATAACTTTTTGCACCTTTTCTTTTTCTTCATTCAAATTTCTTAAATATTTAAGCCTGTCGGCAAAATCTCTCAAAACTTGGTCATCACATGAGCCATGCATTTCTTTACGGTATCTGGCAATAAATGGTATTGTGTTTCCTTCATCAATAAGATTGATAATGTTCTCAGCATAGTCTTGTCTAAGTCCAAATTCACTTGCAAGTTGTTCTTTAATTTCCATTTCTTTTAAACTCCTTAAATCTTGTCGCAATACTTTTAAGAAATTTGTCGAATAAGTGTAAGATGTAACATTAAATTCACAGCAAAAATTTTGTAACAAACTTTCAAAAGAAGCATAAGTATGCGAACAATAATATTTCTTTTATTTTATTTTGCTTCTTAGGTATATTTTATCATAACCCTTGCTATTTTCCATAACAAAAACACCATTTTGCTGAATAATTTTTCCATTTTTAATGGTCATTAAAACATCTTGTTTGGATAACTCATAAATAATGGCTTTATACACATTTTGATTAAGCATGCTTTTTTCATTTAAAACAATAAAGTTGGCATAATTTCCCTTTTCAATTCGCCCATCAAAGCCCAAAATCTCAGCACCAATTACTGTGGCAATCTTTAACACTTCCTTTTCTGTTAAAAGTTTCACATCTTCCATAACAAAAGCATTATAAGAAAGAAGTTGTCTCATGAAAGCAAAAAAGTCAATTTCAGCAAAATCGCCACTCCCAATTCCAAAAGGAATATCATATTTTTTAAGGGAATTCATGTTTGCGAATCTTCTTCCTGACCTTGCATCATCATTTGGAAGTAAAACAAACTTTGTGCCATAAGAACTTAAAAGCTCCAATTCATCCTTTTCAAAACAATTACCGCCAACAATCACGGCATTTTTGTCAAGAAAGCCAAAATCTTCAAGAAATTCACTCGGCATCTTCTTTGAAATGGCATTAATTTCACCCATCTCCTGCAAAGTTTGTCCAACTTTAATGAAAATTTTGTCTTTAACATTTAAAGCAATTTCATCAAGCTCGTTTTCACCATATTTATCAATATTTTCAACAAAAGGAACATCACAAAAAGAAAAATCACTTGAAAAGCACACACCCGCGAGCATATTCTTATCATACATATATTCTTTTATCAAATTTTCATCTATGTCAGCATTTTCGCCAGGCAAATAACTGTTCTTAAAGGCCAGTAATGATCGGTAAAAACAATTCGCAAAACCAGGAATTACAATGTCGTTTTTTAAGTTAACAATATTATCTTGGTTTGTTTTTATGTCTTTTTTTATCTCTCTAATTACACCATCTTCAACAAGAATGTCAACATCCTGTAACTTGTCGCTTTCAAAATCGAGTAGCCTAAGATTTTTAAACAAAGTTTTCATATTTTTCTCCAAAAATCAAATATTAAATTTATAAGATTTTAACAAAATTTTAGGGAAAAGGCAAATGAACAAAAAAGAAAACAAGCTATTAAATTTGGAAAGAACAATTTTACACAGTGATGTAAACAACTTTTTTGCATCGGTGGAATGTGCTGATAAAGAGGAACTTAAAAACAAGCCTGTTGCAGTCACTGGCAATCCTGAAAAAAGAAATGGCATAATTCTTGCTAAAAATGAAATAGCCAAAAAGCAAAGTGTGAAAACTGGCGAAGCAATTTGGCAAGCAAAACAAAAATGTCCAGACCTTGTTTGCCTACCACCACACTATGATTTATATGAAAAAATCTCTTTAAAACTTCACGAACTTTACCTTGATTACACTGATTTTGTTGAACCATTAGGGCTGGATGAATGCTGGCTTGATGTCACAAATTCACTTAATTATTTACAAAAAACAGGTAAAGAAATTGCAGATGAAATAAGAGAAAGAGTGAAGGAAGAATTTAATATCACCGTTTCTGTTGGTGTGTCTTTCAGCAAAATTTTTGCAAAACTTGGCTCGGACATGAAAAAGCCTGACGCAACAACAGTAATAAGCAAAGAAAATTTCAAACAAATGACCTACAACTTGCCATTAAACAGCATTGTAGGCATTGGAAACAGGCTTGAAAGAAGATTTGAAAACATGAATGTTGTTACAATTGGTGATTTTGTCAATTTAAGCCAAGATATAATATGCCCAATAATGGGCAAATCAGGCATTGAGCTGCAAGAAAAATTAAGTGGAAAATTGATTGAAGAAGTGCCATGTTATTTCAACTTATCACCGCCAAAAAGCATTGGAAATGGCACAACAACCGTGATAGACATAACAAAAAGAAGTGAAACCATTAAAGTTGTTGCTTTTTTATGTGAAAAAATAGCCATCCGCATGATAAAAAGAAAATTTGAAGCCCGCACAATCACGGTAACAATAAAAACAACAGATTTTCAAAAATATAGACATTCAAAAACAGTTATGCCAATGCAAAGTTATGAAAAAATTTTTGATAATGCCATGGAATTGCTTGATAGTTTTTGGAATTATGACAAAAAAATAAGGGCAATCCGTGTGAGAGTTTCTTCACTCACAAACACCGATACATATAAGCAACTATCCATGTTTGAAGACGACAAGATTAAGCTTACAGAAAGTTTAGAACAAATCAAATCAAAGTATGGCAAAGACAAAATTTTCATTGCAAGTGATGGATTCTCTTTCATAAACCGCAAAACCGAGCAAGAAGAACAATCTCATAAATAATTTATTTACTTAAATTCATTTCTTCAATTTCTTTTTTAAATGATAATAATATGCTATAATAAAAAATATTGGAGATTGTATGCACAATTTAAAAATTGTTAAAAAGATTGAAAACAAAATTTATAATATGTTCAAAAATGAAAATTCTGGACATGATTTTTCTCACCTTAAACGAGTTATGAAAAATGCAATATATATCCAAAAACACGAAGGTGGAGATGCTTATGTAATCACAATATCAGCCTTAGTTCACGATATTCATAGGTTAGTTTCAAATCAAAAAGGACATTTTACCAAACCCGAAGAATGCCTTGACGAAGTTAAGCAAATTTTAATTGACTGCAACATTGAAAAAGAAAAATTGGAACAAATTTTATATATTGTCAAAAATCATGAAAGCAAGGATGATAAATCTTTTAATTTAGAAACATTAATTGTTCAAGACGCCGACACCCTTGATGCCATTGGAAAAATAGGCTTGAAAAGGTGTTTAAAATATTGCAAAACTCACAATATCCCCGTTTCAAATAAAAACTACCCTCTTGATAGTAAGGAATATATCCCAGACATAAACCCAATTTCTGCATGCCATTATATTTATAACACAATGATTCCACATGGAAAAAACTTATATACCAAAACTGCACAAAAAATGGCAGAAGGAAAAGTTAAATTACTTGAAAATTTTATAGCAAAACAATATAAGTAAATCACAAGAAAAAATAAGAGGCAATTTACTTTTTTATTCATACTTTGCAAATAAAAAACAAGGCAATTGCCTTGTTTTTTAAACTTCATATTGTTGACCTTGTTTAGCTTTTTCTGCTTTTCTCTTTTCTTTTTCAGCCATTCTTGCAAGTTTTTTCTTTGAAGGCTTGTAAGCAATAGCCCAAAGTCCTGGTGTAAGGAAAACAGAGGAATAGAAGCCCGCAATAATGCCAACCATAATTGGGAATGCAAATTGTTGAATATCAGCAACACCAATAACTGTTATGAAGAAAATCATAATAAATGTTGTAACAGTTGTTAAAATGGTTCTCATCATTGTGCCACTGACCGCTTTATTTGCAATTTGGTTGTTATCAACTTTACCAAGATTTTTACTCATCTTCAAGTTTTCTCTAATTCTATCAAAAATGATGATTGTGTTGTTGATTGAATAACCTAAAATTGTGATAAGTGCAGCAATGAAAGCTGTGTTAATTTGAATTCTGCAAATAAGCATAATAGATGCAGTAATTAAAACATCGTGGAATAATGCCAAAATTGCAGCAAGCCCAGCAGTTATTTCAAATCGCAAAGCAACATAAATTAAGATAACAATAACTGCAACAAAAAGCGCTAAGAATGATTTCATCATAAGTTCTGCACTTGCACTTGCAGTTGTAACACCGCCATTTGCAACAAGTGCTGAATTTACATTAGATTCAAAATCGAAGCCTTCAAAATTTGAACTTTCTGGAATAAAACCAAATTCCTTTAAAAGGTCAAAACGAATTTGATTGTTTTGATTTTCAACATCTTCGTCAGCTATATCACCATTTTGGAACTTAACAATAACAGCATCACCATCTGTGATAACATAACCAAGTCCCCTGTCAGCGTCAATATCAATGGTAGTTTTTTGGAAAGAACTTGCAGTTAAACCGTATTTATTTAAAACATTGCTGATTTTGTTGCAAATAGTTTCATAGTCATCATCAATATCATAAACTTGTCCAGAGAAATTTTCGTCTGCCCAATCACTGCTGTTAACAAAGATTGTCATATTTGTTCCACCAGTGAAATCAAAACCCAAATTAAAGCCAAGTGTGCAAAGAAGGATAATTCCAACAACAATAATGATTATTGGTGCGATAATAAAGTACTTTAAATTTTTTGTGTAACTGAACTTACTATTTTCTATTTTTTCATCAATAGAGAAGTGTTTGATTTTCTTGTTCTTAGTCATTTGTAGCACCTCCCTCAGCAACAACTTCAACCACAGGAGTTTCATCTTCCTTCACAGGTTTTAATTGTTTAGGCAAATGAAGTGGTTTTGCTTTTACACTATTAAATGGAAGATACCACTTAACAAAGAATCTAAGGATAACAAGGTTCATAAACATTGAAAGCACAATACCAATTAAAAGTGTTATTGCAAACCCTTGAATTGAAGAAGTTCCTAAAATATAAAGAATCAAAGATGTGAAAATGGTTGTGATGTTTGAGTCAAAAATCGGCCAAAAAGCACGTTTGAAACCATTTTTGCAAGCCATTGGAATTTTCTTTCCACTGCGATAATCTTCTCTTACCTTTTCAAAAATGATAACCGCACCATCAACAGCCATACCAATACTAAGCACAATACCTGCAAGTCCTGGCAAAGTCAATTGAACAAAGGAAATTGCTTGCAAGAAGAACAACATTAAAACAATGTAGATAATAAGGGCGAAAGATGCCAAAAATCCAAAATCACCATATCTAAGCCACATGATAAGGAAAATAAGGAAAAGTCCAACTGCTCCGCCAATAATAACGTATTTCAAAGCTTCTGTTCCAAGGGTTGCAGAGATTACTGAACTCTCTTTAAGGTCAAGGGTAACATTGAATGTTCCTGACATAATTTTAAGAGAATATTCTTCTGCATCGTCATAGGTCCAAGCACTGTCACCACCGCTTGAAATAAAGGTGCTTCCACTTGTTATTCTTTGGTCACATGTTAAAGTATTCCAAAGATTTTCCTCGCTAACTTCACCTAAGTATAAATAAATGTTTTGACTTCCATTTGCAGCATCATTGGTTAAGTTTGAAAATTTTGTTCTGCCTTCATCTGTAAAGTTGATAACAACACCATATTGGCTGTCTTGATAAGAAACATAAACATTTGAAATGTCAGCACCTGTAATATATGCTTCCCCATTTTCTTCAAGAGTCATATAAAGCGGTGTTGGGTCACCAATAAGTCCAAAAATTTCATCCGAATCAGTAACACTTGGAACTTCAATACGAATTCCAGTTGAACCTTGGCGAGTGATAACAGCTTCGCTATACTCTCCACCGATAACTGATTCAAGTCTTGCAACAGTTGCATCAATGGCAGCATCTAAATCATTTGTGTTGCTGTCTGGGGATAAAGAACAATCATAAACAACAGAAATACCACCTGCAAGGTCCAAACCCAAAGAAATTGAGTTTGCAAAACCATTGTAGGTTGTGCTTGTGAAAGGTATTCTAAAACTACATACTGAAAGAACGATACCAATAACAGTCAAAATTGCAACGGCAACAAAATTTAGTATCGAATTCTTTTTAAGTCTATTTTTTGCCATACTGCCCCTTAATAAATGTAATAATTGGTTAAATTTATACTGAGTTAGTATATAACAAAACAGGGCAGATGTCAATTAAATAACTAAAATTTTTTGAGATTTACGCAAATAATACCACAAATAGCACCTATGATCGTTCCAAAAATAATATCGTTAATAAGAGTTCTATCAAAAACAAAAGCCCCGTCCAGCAAAGAAAAGACTAAAAATGCCAAAATTGTGAAAAGAAGTCCAATAAAAAGTCCGTTTATTATTCCATTTTCTTTAACCTTTTTAAGCCCAAAAAGCACTCCTAAAAATATTGAAATGCCTTTGATAACCTGATTGACTGGTGCAATGATGTTTTCAGGTATATTGGTAAATCTAAGCAAGAACGCAAACAAAAGGATAAGAACAAGTGCAACACAAAGTGCCACAACAACACCCTTTATAATAGGTTTAAAGAAACTGCTTTTACCTTCACTTTTTTTTAAAATCTTTGCTTTCAATTTCATTATTCACCCCTTTAAATAAATTTATACAAATTACCGCGTAAACATTTTCAATGTATAATATGCAAGTCCAATTTGGAAAATGATAAATTAAAAAAAATTCGCAATTTTTTAATAATGTAAACTGGGGCTTAAACAAACTTTAAATTTCAAAAACGAAAAATAAAAGCCACTTTGTGTGGCTGTTAAATTTATTCACATATAAATTTTGCATATAAGGTGGAAACAATGTAAGAAGGAAAATAAAGTAAGAATGTTTCTTAAAGTTTTATTCAACAGTGACAGATTTTGCAAGATTTCTTGGTTTGTCAGGATTATACCCCAGCTTTTCGCTGGACTTTAAAGCCAAAAATTGTAAAGGAATAATGGAAACAATAGGCATTAAAAGTGGAAAACTATTTGGCAATTTTAAGGTTAGATAATTTTCATCACGAATATCAAAATTTGAAACCAACATAATCTTACCACCCCTTGCTTCTATTTCCTCCAAGTTGGAAATTAGTTTATCCTTAATTTTTTCCTGTGTGCATATTGCAATCACCAAAGAGTTTTTATCAATTAACGCAAGTGTGCCATGCTTTAACTCTCCTGATGCAATTGCAAAACAATTTATATAGGTTATCTCTTTTAATTTCAAGCTTGCTTCAAGAGCAGTCACATAATCTTCTTCACGTCCAACAAAAAAGATTTTTTTGTAAGTCAAAACTTCATCCACCAGTTTATCATTGATATCTGTAAATTTAAAATCGGCAACAAATTCTTCTAGTAAATTTTTTAATTGGTAAAATTCTCCTTTTAAATATAAGGAAAATAAAAACAAAACAAAAACCTGACAAGAATATGCCTTGGTTGAAGCAACAGCAATTTCCCGTCCCGCAAAAGTTGGTAAGACCTTTTTGCAAATTTGATTTAAAAAACAATTTGGAGTGTTTGTAAGAGCAAGACATTTCATCTTTTTTTCTTTGCAAATTTTTGCACATGCAATAGTATCAGCAGTTTCCCCGCTTTGACTGACAAAAATATACAAGGCATTTTTGTTCAAGATTTCATTCCCATATCGAAACTCACTTGCCACATAAACATGCGCAGGAATAGATGCCCTTTTAAAATATTCAGCCCCTAAAAGCGCACTGTGGTATGCTGTTCCGCAAGCAATCAAATTTATTTCTTTTATCTTTTTTGGAAGGTTTAAATTTTCAAATATATTTTGATTGAAATAATTTTCAAGTGTGGTTTTTAACACATTTTTAGTTTCCAAAATTTCGCTTTTCATATGAGTTTTTTCAAAAATTGCTGAAATTTTATCAAATTTTTGCATTTTTTCGCATTTTTTATGTATTTTTTCACCATTTTTATTATAAAACGAAATTTCATTTTCTTTTAAAACTGCAAATTCGTCATCCTTTAAAGTAAAGAAATTCGTTGCCAAATTGTTTAAAACATAAACATCACTTGTTGCCATAACACCGCCGTCACTTAGATGTGCAACATATAATGGACTTTCTCGTTTTCCAACAACAAAATCTCCTTTATCGCTTATTAATGCAACGGCAAAACTTCCCTGCACCTTTTTTGAAGCATGAATAAACTTTTGAAGTAAATCCCCTTCTTCTAAATCAATCAAATTAACAAACACTTCACTGTCAGTATCGGAACGAAAATTAATTGTTGAAAGTTCGCTTTTTAATGCTTTATAATTTTCAATTATGCCATTATGCACAAGTGAAATTTTATTTGACATAGATAAATGCGGATGTGCATTTTTCTCTTCAACCGCACCATGCGTTGCCCACCTTGTGTGCCCAATAACTAAATTTGCAAAAAGCCCATTCACCTTTTCTTCTAAATGACAAATCTCGCCAACGGTTTTAATGGTTCTTATTTCATTGTTTTCTAGATATGAAATTCCTGCTGAATCATATCCACGATATTCCAATTTTTTCAAGCCATCAACAACAAGTTGAACACTGTTTTGTTTACTTAAGCAAGCACAAATTCCACACATAAAACACCTCTATGTGTTTATATATGAAATTTGCAAAAATTGCTTTACAAACTATTTTTGCAAATACGTTAAAGTTATATTTCCATATTTCTTTTCATCATAAACTTCAAATGGCGCATAATCAAAATTGTCATTTGAGGCATGTTCACAAACAATAATCCCATCATCATTCAAAATATCATATAACTTTGGCAAAACTTTTTCATAAAGTCCACTTTTATATGGCGGGTCAAGAATAATTAAATCATACCTCTCTTTGCAAACTTCCACAAATTTAACAGCATCACATTTCACAACTTTTGCATCAATGTTCAAGTTCTTTAAATTCTCTTTTGTCATATTGCAACTACGGTAGTCTTTATCAACAAAAAGCACACTCTCTGCCCCACGGCTTAAAGCTTCAATTCCCATTGCCCCTGTTCCACAAAACAAATCAAGCACCTTCTTGTTTGGAACGAAAAATTGAAGTTTAACAAAAAGTGCTTGTTTAACTTTATCAGTTGTTGGCCTTATGTGGTCATATTTATTTTCTAATAATTTTCTGTCTTTATAAATTCCAGAATCAACTCTCATACGAAAATTATAACAAAAACAATAAAAAATCACAATAAAAATAAAAAATATTTAATTTTTTATATTATTTTTTTAAATTTTTATTAATTAACAATTTTTGTTACCCCTCGCAATTTAGACAAATTTGTTAAAACTTCATAGGGGATTGTTTTTAGAATCTTCGCCAAATAATCTGCATCAAAAACAACCTCAACTTCATCTCCAATATTCACACTTTCATCAATCTTAACAAAAAAACAGTCCATGCAAATGTTGCCGACACTGCTATAAAACTTACCATTAATTTTAACCTTAAACTTTCCAGATAAGTTTCTAAATAATCCGTCACCATAACCTATTGGAACTATTCCAACAAACATATTCTTCCCTGCAAAAAATTTTTTGCCATAACCAACATATTCACCCTTGCACACATAATTGATTTTAACAATTTTTGACTTTACACTTAAAACCTTTTTCATTTTATCGCCATAGCCATAAGCACATATACCAAGCCTTATCATATCAAAGTTGAAATTATATTGACGCACATTACTTCCTCCAAAACAAACTGGAAGCTTATCTCCAAAACACTTTGTTAATGTGGTAAATTTTTTATATTGCTTTTTTGTTGCAGATTTATTTTCCGTTCTTGGAAAATGAGTATAAATTGACCGTAATTTTACTTTCTTAACTTTTAACAAATTATATATGCTTTTTAAAGCAATTTCACTTTTAACCCCATATCTGTTCATCCCAACATTGATTGCCAGATGTAATAAATTTTTGCAACCACATTCCAATGCTTCAAGAATCGCTTCCTCGCTGTCCACCATAAATTCAATTTTGTTTTCTTTGCATGTTAAATAATCTTTAACTGGTGCAAAAATTATCACTTTTTTTCCTGTAAGTTTTCTTACCTCTAAGGCTTCTTCAATGTTGACAACCCCATATGCATCAATAACTTTGTCAACAATCTTAACAACCGTTTCCAATCCATGCCCATAAGCATTAGATTTCACCATTAAACAAACCTTCTTATCATTATGTTCCAGGATGTTATTAATAAAATTTGGCGCATTAATTTCTTTAATATTTTCTATTTCCATAATAATATATATCAATAATTTTCTCAATTTGTTAATCAGGTATTATTTTGTCGAAATTTGTCGAAATAATGACGCAATTTTGCTGTCACTATAATGTAATTGTGGCGAAATTTTAGTAAAATTCTTGAAGGAGGTATAGGATGAAAAAAAGTTATCCCCGCTATACATTAAGAATCGCCGAAAACTTGCATGAAAAACTAAAATACACTGCAAATTACAATGGCCGTTCAAAAAACAAGGAAATTGAAATTGCAATCAAGCGCTATCTTCAAGATTTTGAAAGATTACACGGCGAAATTGAAACAAAATATGAAACAGATTTTTAAGTAATTAAATAAAAATCATTGACATTTTTTTTAATGTGTTGTATAATACACATAGTTTTTTTATTAACCAAATAAAAAATCATATAAGAAATTCACTTGGGTTGCTAGCTCATGGCAAAAGCATTCGACTCTTAATCGAAGGGTTTGGGGCTTTACCCTAAAATTAAAAATTTCAGGGAACCCATTCTCGCCCAGGGCTCTCACCCCGGACAAAACAAAATTTAATACTTTTTACTTGGGTTGCTAGCTCAGTTGGTAGAGCATTCGACTCTTAATCGAAGGGTCCGGGGTTCGAGCCCCCGGCAACCCACCAAGCATCATAATTGCCGTTCATAACAGTAGAGCAAGAGAATATAAAAACAAAATAATAATCATTAATCCTAAAAATTTTGATTAAAAAATCTACGAGAAACCTCGTAGATTTTTTATTGTGCTATCAAAAATATATTATCTATCTGTTCCAATGGCTTTGCGAACACGAGATAAAACAACCTTGGCAACTTTTTCCGCTTTAACAGCCCCCTCTCTTAAAATTTCGTCAACTTCTTCTTTATGACTCATGTAATAGTTAAACTTTTCACGCATAGGTGAAATATAGCGGTTTGCAACTTCAAAAAGTTGTTTCTTTGCCTCTCCCCAAGCAAGCCCATTTTTTAAATCTTCTTCAAACTTATCAGCTTCCTCTTTTGTGGCAAAAAGTTTGAAAAGTTTGTTCACTGTGCAATCAACATCCTTTGGTTCACCTGGCAAACGACTGTCGGTAACAACTCTAAAAATTGATTTTTTGAGAGTTGCTTCATCTGTGAAAAGAATGATTGTGTTGTTGTAACTTTTACTCATCTTTCGCCCATCAAGCCCAACCAAGGTGTGATTATTGTCATCTATATATTCCTTAGGTTCTTTCAAACATTTGCCATATTTTCCATTAAAGTTGTGGGCAATGTCTCTTGCAATTTCAATGTGCTGTTTTTGATCAAGCCCAACAGGAACATAGTCCACATCATAAAGAAGAATATCTGCAGCCATAAGAATAGGATAATTATAAAGTCCCATATTTATGCCATCGTCCTTATCAAGCCCCTGTTCTTCATTTTTTTCAACACATGCTTTATAGGCATGAGCTCTGTTCATAAGCCCCTTAGGTGTTACATTGCAAAGTATCCAGTTAAGTTCAAAATCTTCTTTAATGTCACTTTGTCTATAAAAAACAACTTTCTTAGGGTCAAGTCCGCAGGCAAGCCATGTGCAAGCAATATTGTAAAAATATTCTTTCATCTCTTCTTTATTTTTCAAAGTGGTAAGAGCATGATAATCGGCAATAAAATAGTAACATTCATAGTCACTGTTATTGCTTAGTTCAATCGCTGGTTTGATTGCTCCAAAATAATTTCCAATATGTGCATATCCTGTTGGCTTTATACCTGTTAAAACTCTTTTCATAATTTCTCCTAAATTACAAATAAGTTTAACACTAAAAAATAAAAATTGTCAAGTAATTGACAATTTTATAACAATAAATTAATAATCTTATTTCATGCTTTCCATAACTTTAAAAATCAATTCTTGATTTTCTTCTGTTAAGTTCCTGAAAGCCTCCAAAAAATCTTTTTCTTTTGGATATTCTCTAAACCTTTCACAAAAAAACTGCTCTGGTGTGACACCGCAAATTTTGATTGCATCCAAAAGATTGTCAGCAGGAATATTCAACTCTCCCATTTCAAATTTGCTGACATAACTTGGAGAAAGCCCCATTCTTTGAGATAATTCTCTAGCACTTAATTTGGCTTCATTTCTAAAATATTGCACTCTTTTAATTATGAAATCTCTGTAACCATTAGCATCATTTTTCATATCATTCCTCTTATATTATATTTTACAAATAAAGTTTAAAAACACTGGCTACCTACAATGTTAAAAAATGCTTTACAATATTCATTTTTTAAGATAAATATATAATTATAGTAAATATATAATACTTAAAATCTAAAAATAGATACATATTCTTTATCTATGATTAACCAATTCAATAAAATATATTCAACATAGTTTTAAGCCAATTTATTTTTATAGAAGCAAAATCAGTTATCCAATATGACTTCACCATTTAAAAAAGCATTGAAAAAGCCCTCTAAGTCTACCTTTGCAGTTTTTGAAAAACTTGCAATCAAATCTCCACTGTTTGCGTTTTTGTAGCAATAACTTTCAAAATATTCTTTCAGGCATTTCATAAACTTTGCCTCCCCAAGGGTTTGCCTTAAATTATCATATAAAAGGACACCTTTTGTATATACACAATTCACATATTCTGGCTCGGTGTTAAATTCACTTAAATTGCGGTTCATACTTTCATCAACATCACCATTAATTTCACTATAAACATCAACAAAAAGTCTGTAAGTGTTTTCTGCTCCATTTATGATGTTTTTATAATCAAGTCCATACTCACCATGTTTTTCAAAAAATAATGCCGTGCTATACTCCGTTAAACTTTCATCAAGCCAAGCTTCTTGATATTCATTATTTCCAACCAATGAATACCACCATTGGTGAGCAAGTTCATGCACAATCACATATCTATAAGTTTCTTCATCGGTAACCGCATCCGAAATGTAAACAAGGTTTGGATACTCCATACCGCCAAAGCAAAAACTTGTTTTAACAACATTTAAGGTCTTATATGGATATTCGCCAAACATGTTGGAAAACTCTTGCAAAACTTGGCAAGAAAGGGTTAAATTTTCTTCATAATTTTCATCATCATAATAGTAATAATTTACTGTAACTCCATCAACAGTGTTACTTGCTTTTTGAAATTTTTCACTGAGAACAAAACAAAAATCTCTCAGTTTTTCACCTTTAACAGAAGTTGTTTTTCTTCCATTTTCTATTTTTTCATCAACCACATCCCCACTTGATGCCATTGTGTATTTTTCATTGTAAGTTATTTGAACATTATAGTTTGCAATGTCACTATAAAAAGGGTCGCCATTAGAAACAAACTTATTTTCAACAAAGCCATTTTCATACACGCAAACAATAGGATAAAAATTGCCAAAATTGATGGAGTTTTCGCCATATCCAAGCCTGTGATTTATGTTGGCAAGAGTGATTGTGTAATCTAAACAAATTTTCACATTTTCATCAGGATAAATTTCACTTGGCAAAACAACAGTCAAAATGCTGTTTTTGTCACCTTCAACAACAAATTCAGTATCTGTATCATTACAAGTTGCTCCCTTCACTTCTATTCCGCCGTAACTAGCCCCATTTGGATAAGCCTTATCAAAACTTGAAGTTGAAACAACACTGGTTCCCTCATTAAAAGCATTTGCATACAAGAAAAATTCAAGCTTATTAAGTGCATTATCTGTGTTATTATAATAATTCAAGGTTTGTGAACAAGTTAAAGTGTGATTTTGCTCATCATAGACACAGTCTATTGTGTAAGTTGATAAATTTTCAAATTCATTATTATTACATCCAAAAAGAAAAATTGGCAGTGCAAGAATAAAAACTAATAAAAATGATAATCTTTTCATGTTGTATTTTATTAATGAACAACCTAAAACATTACGAAAAACTTGTAAATAATTTTAAATTGTGTTACAATTTTGCTGTGAGGTATAAAAATGGCATTTTGTAAACTTTCTGTTGAAGCCGTAGCAAATAATTCTGTTAAGGTTGATAACATTTTCATTAACAACTATCTTCCTTATGCACCTGAGGAGTGCGTTAAGGTTTATCTATATGGTCTTTACAAATGCCAAGACGCAAGTTCACAAGATAACACCCTGCAAAACTTTGCAAATGAGCTTAATATGAAAGAAGAAGATGTTGAATCTTGCTTTCATTATTGGCAAGAGCAAGGACTTGTCCAAATTTTGGAGGTTATCCCTTTTGAAGTTAGGTTTTTGCCAATCACTGATGTTTTAAACCACACAAAAAAATATAATGTTAAAAAATATGAAACTTTCAACACACAGGCACAAGAAATTTTGTCTGGTCGCATGATTACCCCTAAGGAATATGAGGAATATTATTACATAATTGATGAACTTCACATGGAAAAGGAAGCGCTTTTAATGATTATTAAATATTGCGTGAACACAAAGAAAAGCGACAACATCAATTATGCCTATATCACAACCGTTGCCAAAGATTTTGTCAACAAAAAAATACTTTTAGCAAAACAAGTTGAAGAATATCTTTGCCAGCTTGAAGGTATGCATGAAGGTGTTGAAATGGTGTTCAAAACTCTTAAATCAAAACGAATGCCAACCATCACTGAACGCACAACCTATAAAATGTGGAAAGATGAGCTTGGTTTTGATGACAGTGTTATTTTGTATGTTGCCAAACAAATGAAAAAGCCAAATTTTGAATATCTTGATATGTTACTAAAAAAATATCATTCACTTAAATTAAACAAGATAGATGATATTGTGAATTATGAAAGCGAAAGAAAGGAAACCCTTGAAATTGCCAAAAAAGTTACCGCAAATTTGGGACTTTACTATGAAAATCTTGAACCAGTTGTTGATAACTATGTTTTTAGATGGTTTAATATGGGCTTTTCAATTCCAATGCTGGAACAAATTTCAAATTATTGCTTCAAAACAAATGTCCGCACCCTTGATGGAATGGATATTGTGCTTGCAAAATTCAATAAACTTGGAATACTGACAGAGCAAAGTTTAACAGAATATTTTAACGGAGTTTTGGCAGTTGACAAGCAAATTAAACAAATATTGGAAAGCATTGGTCTATCTCGCCATGTCAACCAGTTTGACAGAGATAAATTTCGAATTTGGACTGAGGTTTGGAAGTTGCCAAGTGATGTGCTGGAATATGCCTGCACCCTTGCAATAGGCAAAGACCAACCAATGCAATACTTAAGTTCAATTCTTTCAACTTTCCATGATAAAAATGTTAAAACGATTGAAGATGCAAAAAATTGCACAAGCATCACTTCAAAGAAAGTTAATGGCAAGAAGTTTAATAATGAAAGAGATTACACTCGTGAAGAAATGAATGCATTGTTCCAATCTATTGAAGAAATTGAGGTGTGATATGAATAGAGAAATGTTAAAAAAAGCGGAAAACATTATAACAGAAAAAAGACTTAATAATGAAAGAATTTACAATGATTTACTTGAAGAATTTTCCAAGGAAAAAACTTTTGCAAGACTTAGAGCAACCTATCAAAATGAATTAATTGAAAATGCCAAAAAGGATGCTTATGGCAAAAAAGTTGACAGAACAAGGGAAAAAGCATTAAAGAAAGAACTTGACGAATACTTCAAAAAAAATGGACAAATCAACGAAGTAAATTACTCTTGCAAAAAGTGTAAAGACCAAGGCTATATTGATGGAAATATGTGCAACTGCCTTAAAAAGGAAATTTCAAATATCCTTTTAGAAGAAAGCAATTTTGGAAAATTAGTTTCTTTCAAAGATGCCGAAAAAGGTGTCGGTGGAAATTTAAAACTTCTTTATCAAAAAATGCAAGAATGGTGCCATAGTGATTTCAAAAAGAACACAATAATAATTTCCGGGCAAGTTGGCACAGGCAAAACATATTTAACAAAGGCAATTGCAAATGAACTTATTAACCTTGGAAAAATTGTTAAATTGGTTTCTGCTTTTCAAATGAACATTGACTTTAATGAATATGTTAAAACAAAAGATAAAAACTTTATAGATGATTACTTAAATTGCGAATTTCTTTTTATTGATGACCTTGGAACAGAAGTTTATTATAAAAACAGCACAGACCAAAATATTTACAATATTTTAAATGACAGACAAATCAAAAAACTTTACACGATAATCACAACTAACTTAGATTTGGCTGAAATTAAAGAAAAGTATGGCGAAAGAACCTTTTCAAGGATAACAAATAAAGATGTGTCTATTCTTGTTAACTTAAAAGGCGAAGATTTAAGAATTAATAAAAAATAAATTTAGCATTTTGCTAAATTTATTTTTTTATCTACTTAAAAATTTTATATATGTTGAAATCACCTTATCTTGTGATGTTTTAGGGTAATCTTCCCCGTGCCCGCAATGCATAATTTGATAATCTATCTTAGAAAGACTTTTCAAGCTTTTCAGCATTTCTTCTTTGTTTCCGCCATATAAATCCATTCTTCCAATTCCACGGCC
This sequence comes from uncultured Clostridia bacterium, assembly GCA_944383685.1. Classification (GTDB taxonomy): domain Bacteria; phylum Bacillota; class Clostridia; order Christensenellales; family UBA1242; genus Caccovivens. Next base: position 295,737 of record CALWQM010000015.1, read on the forward strand.
AATAATAACATCGCCCATAAATAGCTCCCCGTCAACAAGGAAACCCATATCGCTTTTGCTGTGTCCACCAAGTTGCATATACTGAACTTCAAAATTTCCAACTTTTGTTTTTCCATTTCCACTTAAAAAACAAAATTTGCTGAAATCTTTAATTCCTAAAAATAAACCTTCATAATCACATGAATAATTCTTTTTGTTATCTTCTAAATATTCTTTGGCAAACTCACTTAAATATATTTTTGTGTCAAAAGTATTCGCATATTCTTCAACATAATATGCATGGTCAAAATGTCCATGTGTTAGAAGCACCCCAACAACCTTTTTATTGCCAATATGCTTTTTTATTTCACTTGCAGGAATGCCACAATCAACAATTAAAACTTCATTGTTTTTTTCTAATATAAAAACATTGCTTTCATAAAAATAGCTTACAAGTCTCATAAAACACCTCTAAAAGAGATTTTATCCCTTTTTAACAAAAAAAGTCAAGCCACAACTACACTTTAATTAACTTTTACAAAAATAAAAGTATAAAAATGTTGACAAAATATAAAAAAATTAGTAAAATTAGAAAGTAACTTATTTAGGGGTGTAGTTCATCGGTAGAATGAGAGTCTCCAAAACTCCAGAGGAGGGTTCGATTCCTTCCACCCCTGCCATTAGAAAAATTTAATATTTATTTTTGAAAGGAATCGAACCAAGGTTCGACCCTTGGTCGGGCAGACCGCAAACAAGTTGCTCCCGGCTTTGGCTAAAAACAAGCTCACAGGCTTGTTTTTTTAACGCGTCGCCCCTTCCACCCCTGCCATTAGAAAAAAACTGCGTTATATATTCATTTTGAAACAAGTTTCAAAATTTCATTTGACACTTGTTTTTTTCTTTTTGCGACCATACGCAACTCGCAAATATACTGCGAGTTGGTCGCAACTTTAAATTTATTAAATTATTAAATTTTACTTAACATATAACACAACTTAAAATAAATTTTATAACTTTAAAACTGCGTTATATATTCATTTTGAAAAATAAAAAATAAGTAGATTTCTACTTATTTTTTTCGTCATGTTCTTTCTTGTATTTGCACCCTAAGTCAAGCATTCCTCTTGAAATTATAGGTGAAATTATAAGCCAAATTGCTGCAAGCATAATTAAGATGTAAATAATTATTGAACCTGCATTTCTGCCCATACACATCCAATTCACAAGGTCAAAATTGAAGATACCAACAAGCCCCCAATTTATACCTCCAATGATTGTTAGGATGTAGGCAATATAGTTTGCAATTATCATAACTTTCTCTCCTTTATGAGTAGTGTGTTCACTTTGATATTTTTTATGCAAACTATTTTAACAGGTTTGAAGAAAACAAAATTTGAAAAAATATTAAAACTTGTTATTTCAATTTCGCTTAAACAAAATTATCAATAACCATATTTATTTATATTCTTATTTCGCCAATCGTCATCCACTTTCACAAAAAGGTGAATAACAACCTGCTTATCAAAAAGGCTTTCTGCATACTCCCTTGCACGAACACCAATTTCTTTCAAATTAATTCCGTTTTTGCCAATAATGATGCCCTTGTGTCTGTCTTTTTCACACACAAGCGAAATATCCATCAAAACTCTGTCATTGCTTTCAACATAGTCATCAACAACAACTGCCACTCCATGTGGAATTTCATTGTCAAATTTATCTAACAAAAGCCCCCTTATAAACTCACAAACTAAAAACTTAATGCTCTTGTCGGTGAACTCGTCATCATCATAAATTTTTTCTTGGACAGGCAAACTTGAAGCAATCAAATTCACAAGTTCTTGAATATTGATATTTTCTTTAACTGAAATTGAAATATCTGCATCAACTTTTGCAATATCTTTTTTATCTATTTTATTTTTAACAACAATAACTTTTTCAGCCTTTTCTTTCAACATCTCTATGTAGGCAAGTTCTTCTTCATCAACTTCTTTCCCAGCATCAAGCAGATACAAAACAACATCTGCCGTGGAAATTGCAGATCTCACATTTTTCATCATGAATTTATCCAACTTATTTTTGCTGTGATGAATGCCAGGAGTGTCAATAAAAATTATTTGGTAATCTCCACTTGTCACAATACCCAAAATATTGTTTCTTGTGGTCTGCTGACGCTTTGTAACAACGGCAACTTCTTCCCCAACAATTCTATTCACCAAACTGCTTTTCCCTGCATTAGAACGCCCTAAAACGGCAACATAGCCACATCTCATAATGAAGCCTCAGCCATGATTTTGTTTTGCAATTTAATCATGATTTTCTCGTCGTTTTCCTTAATATGGTCAAAGCCCAAAAGATGTAAAAATCCATGCAAAGCCAAGAAACAAACTTCTCTTGTTAAAGAATGTTCATATTCTCTTGCTTGCTTTTTTGCAACGTTTTTTGAAATAACAATGTCACCCACAAAAAGAAGCCCTGTGTCAAAATCTGCTTCCTTTTTATATTTACTCAACTTTTCGTTTGGTGTTTTGTTTAAATTTGGAAAAGACAAAACATCTGTCACTTTGTCAATTTGTCTAAATTTATTGTTAAGTTCCTTAATTTTATCGTCAGTTACAAAATTAACTGAAACTAAAACATTTGAAAAATCTTCTTTTAACACTTTTTCAGCAATTTTGAAAATCTTTTTAATCTTTCTTTTGTAAATACCAATTTTGCCTTCAACTTTCATCATTCACTCCAATTATATTTTCCTCCACAATAACATACCTAACAATGCTGGCACCAGCTGTGTGTTTAACTGTGTAGAATTCATCTATAATATTACCATAATTTGACAAATTTTCCAAGGCTTTTTCTCTTGCACTTTCAATAATTTTTTCTTCTGCTTCCTCATAAGTTTCAAAAATCTTTTCTTCTTTAAGTTCATATACAACTGTTCGTTTAAGTTTAAGAGGCAAAAGCAAATTATTGGAAATATCTTCATAAGTAACTTCGCTTTCACTTAAACTAAAATCATAATCTGGCTTGTTCTGGTAAATTGTCAGTCCAAAAAGTTGAATTTCGTCTATAATAACAAAATTGCCAGTTCTATTCACTTCAATTCTTTCTTCAAAAAAAGTCACTTCTCCTGTGCTGTAAGTTTCAAGTGTAATTTCAGCATCCGCCTTAACCTTTTGAACATTGCCAAGACTGTCCGTATAACTTGGAACAACCAAAACATCACCCTTTTGAACATAATCTCCAATGTTTACAAGTGCCGTTCCTGAAACAAGATTGATTGAAACCACTTTGCCATCATAGTCACTATAAATAGGATTAAACTCCCCATATATTTCCTCTGGCAACAATTTTTCCTTTATGTTTATGACCATAGTTTGTCCTTTGATTATAACAGAAGCAAAACTTATTTCGTCAAAATTTTCATACAAAGCACCTTCAACTTTTTTCGTGTTAATTTTGTGTTTATTATTAGGAAAATTATCCTTCACATAATCAACAATTTCTTGTTTTGTTAAATTTTCTTCTCCCAAAACTTCAAACTTAAAAATATAAGGTGATTGAATAAAATAAAGCACAGAAGCAAGAACTACCGCTGAAATTATCCAAATATTCCCAAAAATTTTAAAAAAAAGAGGGAAAAAACCAAAATTTTTCTCTTCTAAGATTTCATAACCAAATCCCAAAAGTTGCTTTTTAACTTTTTTCCTATCATTATAAGCCACTTTAAAAACTGTGCAGTTTTTTTCAATTCTGTTGACATCAAATAAATAAAGACTGTTGTTTGCCATTTTGTTAAAATTTTTTTCTTGATTAAGGCCTTTAATCTTGAATTGTGTGTAACCCCAAAATCGCATTAAAACAACTCCATTTTTTTCACTTTTCCTGAAATTTTAATGGTATTTTCAGTTAATTCCAATAAAAACATATCGCTTCCTTCAACAACCATTCTGCCGTTTTTAACTTTGAAAGCGATAATTTCTTTGGACAATGTGACAAGTCCTTTATGTCCTTCAACATAAATAATTTTGTTGGAAATGTTGATTATGTTATAATTTTCCAAACTTTCGGCATTTTTCACATTCTTTTTTAATTCATTAAAAAAATTAAACATATAGCAAACCTAAAACATTATATGTTTAAACGGCAATAAAAAAGAACTTTCAAAATCAGCATGAAATAAAAAAAGATGGTTTAAAACCATCTTAAACAAAGTCATCTCCATCATAGTCTTTTCTTTCCAAAATTTTTGAAAGTAAAACATTCTTCATCTCTGGTGTCATTTTGCCAATTATTTCATCAACATCAACATTTTTCTCAAAATAATCTTCTTTAAAATTGTCAAAAGTATAATCACTTTTAGGTTGTTTTTTTTGAATATAAGTTGATCGTCTTGATTCATTTCTTCTTCTATTCAAAAATTCTTGATAAGTTTTTTCTATTTCTGCAAAATCGTCATCTGCATCATCCTCATCATCATTAAAGTCATCATCGTCATCAAAAGAAAAGCTTCTTGCTTTATCATTATTAATGTTAAACTTAGGTTTAGTTAAGTCAAAAACATTTTTATCTGTTGTTAAATCATCTAAGTGAAAATCTTCAAAAATCGCTTCTTTTTCATCATTTTCTGGTGCAGATTCATTTGGTTTAACCTCTGTTTTTTCCACAACACTAGGCTTTGTTTCCAACTTTTTATTGATAATAGTAAATTCTTGAACATTTTTTTTCTTAACTTCTTCAATAACTGGTTTTTCTTGATTCCTTTCAACTTTTAAAACCTTTGCTGACTTATGCTTATTAAGAAAGAAAGCCAAAATTAGGCTTGCAATAATAACAACAAAAATAACACTATAAATAAGATATGTCATACTTTTCTCCTATTCATCATCGTCAAAATCGTCATCAAAATTCTTGTTTTCAGGGCTTCCAAATTTACCACCTAAGCGCCTACGCATTTCGGTGTCCGCTTGAATATTTTGTAACTTGTAATAATCAATAAGTTTGTCAATTTTCCCTTCCTTAACAGCCTCAGTAAGTGCAGCGGGAACTTCCATTTCTTTTTCCACAAGTTTAGCTTTCATTTCTTCTGTTCGTGCTTTCATTTCTTGCTCAACTGCAACAGCGGTAAGTCGCCTTGCTTCCAGTCTATTTTGTTCAAGGACACGATTTTTTTCAATTAATTCTTTTTCTTTACGTAAAGCAATATTATTTCCTAAATTTATTTCCATAACATCCGCAGAAACTACTTCGTAAAAATTTCCACTGTCAACTTCTGCATCATAAATTGCTTTTGCCAGTAACTGTGGTGCTTGAAGAATGGTTTTATGGTCTTTTGTTGAAGATATGAACGAAAATACACTTTCATTTATTCTTGCCAAAATTGTTTCTTCATTTAAAGTTGAAAGAAGATTTTTCATATTCACTTTAAGCGTAATTTTAATTTTAGCATTTATTTCTTGTAGGTCAGCACACATAGCCGTTATGAAATTTGTTTCAACAACTTTTGAATTTAAGCATTCTTGAACAAAGTCCAAAATGTCTTTTCCAGATAGATAGACCTTTTTGTATGTATTATAATCTATGTTAACTCCCGCGTTTTTGCATGCAATAAGCCCCTGAATAAATTTGTTATAGTCACAATCAGTTGCATGCATATTTTCAATTTCAGCAAGAGATATTCCAGCATTTCCAGTTCTTGCAGTAATGTAAGCATTGACCATATCAAAAACAGGCAATTTTCTAAAACGCATTGTGATAAGTTTTCTTGCTGATATATGGCATTTTGAAAATAAAGCTGTAAAATATGATTTCACAGGAAGTAAACTGAAAATAACTATAAAAAATATAACAATTAAGCTTGCAATAACAATTAAAGCAATGTAACCACCACTCATAATAACTCCTAGTAATTCTAGTTAAATTATATCATACCTTGGACACTTTGTAAATACCTAATTAAAAAAAGGCTACCCATAATTTACATAATAAAAAAGGACTTTATCATAACTAATAAAGCCCTTGTAATAATACCTTGTAACAAGTTAGCAAACCTTAATTTTTACTTATCTTCTGGCCAAACTCCAATAAGCCCAACCTTAAAATTATAATTTACATTTGGTCTTCCTTTCTCTTTCACAACATCAAAATAAATCTCAATGTAATCAGTTTTCCCTTCAAACATGGTTTCATTAAATGTTGCATATTGACCATATGAAGATGAGTTATTAAGCTTATAATACTCTCTTGCTGGGGAATTACCTGTTATGTTGATAACACTTTCATAATCACCAATTTGCACCCCATTTTCCTTAGCATTAAGCACACCGTTGTCGATATTGACATCAAACGACATTTTCACAGGTATTTTTTCCATATACTGCAATTTTTCACTGCCATAATCGCCTGCTATAAGTTCGTTAGATGTAAATTGTAACCAGTTTTTGTCAGGGTCAACACCAGCACTGTAATCAATCCCTTCCATTGCAAGTCCTCTTTTGATTGTTCTTGCAACAGGTTGAGATTGAGTCAATATTCCAGTTGCACTATCATAATAATTAATGCCAACATTGATAGTGATTTCGTCAAGATATTCAAGTTCAGGGTTTGTTGTGCCTGTGTCCTCATATTGGAAGATAAGTTGAATATCAGTTAAGTTATAAGGGAATGGTTCGCCATCTTTTGGCATAACTAAAACAAGAGATTGATATTCTGACTCTTCAACATGGGCAAGCACATCACTGTCGTCATAATTTCCTTCTTCGTCCATAACAGAAATATAGAAATAGTCACCGTCATAGTCCACAATTTGTGATATAGGGAAAGCTTCATCAATGTTAACAGACTCACCGTCAGCACCGTCACCAATTAAAACTCGTGCACAAGATTGTTCAATGATATTTTCAACAACTTGCTCGTATTCCCTATCAATAGTGTAAGTGTTTGTCACTTCTGTGGTTGGAGCAGTTTCAGTTTCTCCTTTGGTGGTTGATTTAATTGTTATATCAAAAGTTGAATCATAATTTCCATTGTCATCCTTTTCAACTCCAATCACATAATCAAGAATAAACCTCTTAATTTGTTCTTTATTTTTATCAGTAAGTCCAACGTAATTGCCAACTTTTAAGTAACTATCTTTAACAATTTCAAGTGCATCTTGAATAGGAATATAATTATCCCCATCCCAGCCACCAACTGAAACTTTTGGAATAGAAACATCATTAATTGTTTCACCATTCACTTCAATATCTTGAATTTGATATGCGACTTGAAAATCAAAATAAGGTAAATCTGTTTCATTCACATTGCCGTCATTATCTAAATAATCATAGCCAAGCACAAAAAGGTAAATTGCATATTCAAGTGCATCTTGATAATCATTTAAAGCAGAAATTTTCTCTAAGCCAGCCACATTGGCTTGATAAAAAGGAGATGAGAAATAATATGTTTTATCTCCTTCCACAACACTTTCACCATCTTTATTAATTTGGCCTCCATAATAAAAATAGTCATAAGTGTTAGGTGTTCCAAAAGTTGCTTGAATATCATCAATTCTGTAATCGCTAAGAGTCCAATCCTTTTCACTATTGGATGAAAAATTTATTTCCATTCTTTCATCATTTATTGTATAGTGTCTAAAATCATAGTCAACGCTTGCAAAACTGCTGTCTGTATTTAAAACTCCAAGGCTATACTCATAATTAGTATTTATTGGATAGGCCCCGCTTGATGCTGGTGCATAATTTGGAAAATTAAAATTCCAACCAGTTAAATCTAAAACTAATTTTCCAGCAATTAAATTTCCATCTTTGTCGTAATTGTTTTCAATGGAAGTAATTGAACTTCTTATTGAATCATACAAATAATTTTTCTTATATGTATAAACATTTGTATCAGTTATTTCTTTTCCATCTTCATCATAAATTCCCAAATTTTTTTCTAAAAGTTTTGTATTATTATAAATATCTATATAATCTTCACTTAAATTTGAATAAGCTCCATATAGTCTTTGCATAATATTGCCCGCAAAGAGATTATAGTAATATTCTGAATTATCCCCAACAGCCTCGGAAATAGAATAGTCACTTGGCTTTCTTAAAACCTTAACTCCATCAAGGTTAACAGGGTCATTGATGCCCTCTCCAAAGCCAGCACCACCAGAACCACATCCAGCCACAAAAAACATGACTAAACACAAAAAGACAGTTAAAATACGATAACTCTTTTTCATATTAATAGTATAGCACAATTATAAATAAAAAAACAAGGAAATATTTCCTTGTTTTTATTTTACTTTATTAAATCTTCGGTTTCCCTTTTTTTAGAATATGCAATCACATTATTTTTTGAAGCCACAGCCTCTTCTTTTTGTCCAAAATCTTTATTAAAGATTATATTTTCAACATTGATATTAGTTATATATGTTGTTTTAAAGTTTTTAACAACCACTCTTGTTGGTCCATCATAGTTAGGATCAATAAAGTCCTTTAAGTTAGTTCTCCAATCAGTCCCTAAAACTGTTGAACTTTTTACTAAATATTCATTCCAATTAAGATTACCAGCTTCATCCAATGTCAAGGTTGACATTGTAAAACCAATTGAATTTCCTATGTTATCGTCTGCGGCATATTCTGTGAGAGGTCCAGTGAAAGCTATAAGATAGTCATCTTTGGTTAATTTATTTGCCAGCAACAAAGTGTCTGTCATATCTTTGTTTTCTGCATTCAAGTTATATTCATCATCAAGAGTGCTATAACCATTTACATAACCGTAATTTTCCCAATTTTTAGGTCTAATATCCGCCAAATATTCATCCATTTTAGCAAAAGAATTGTTAAATGAATCTAAGTCTAAATCCACATCGGTAATATAAATTCCACTATTGTTATCAAAATCTTTGAAATATGAAACAATTTTTAAGATATCATTTTCTTCATCATAAATTGAGAACATTTCTTCTTTATAAGGCACTTTTGGATTCATACCTTCAATGCTTGCAACGACTTTATTTTTAATTTCTTCTAATTTTAATTTTTCAATATAATTTCCAGCTTCATCTTTTTCCCAGTCAGTTCCATCAGCATTAAGAATTTTTCCATAAATTTTGTCAGCTTCTGCTGCGATTTCCTCCTCTGTGAGACCTTTGTCAGGAATAACATATTCATCTTCGGCAAATTTAACATTAAATTCTTCATTTGCCTTAACTTCCCCAATAAGGTCATCTTTTTGAGATTTTGCTTCAACTAATCTAACACTTGTTGGATCATTCACAATGTCTTCCTTGCTTCCAACAACTTTTCCTTCGTTGAAAACAATTTCACCATTTTCGTTGATATTTACACCATAAACATAGACACCAATTTCGCCATTTGCTTCATTTGTGTTGAAAGTTTTAAAAACATATTCGCAATCACCAACAGCAATAGCTTGCAAAGAATCAACGAAATCTTTGTTGCTTTCGTAGTATTCACCTTGGTTCATATTTCTAAAATCAAACATTTTAGAAGTTGTAACAAGACTACTTGCACTTTCAACAGCTTCTTCCAATTCGTCAAAAGTGTAATCTTGATTTAATTCAACATTAACTTTGTTAATAACAAAACTCTTATCATTTCCTTCAACATTAGAGTCAACAACTGTTGCAATATTAAGATATTTATCCCCATCAATATAAGAAAAAAGTTCTTCACCTGACTTATAACCATCAATATGACTTACAATGCTTTGATGAATTTCATTAAATTTGTATGCATTATCTAAATAAATTAAATCTTCAATTGGTTTTTCTGGTTCGTCAGGATCAGTTGGCTTATCTGGATCTTCTGGTTTGTCTGGATTCTCAGGATCAGTAGGATCTTTTCCAGGGTCGTCAGGATCAACTGGTTTATCTGGGTCTTCTGGCTCTTTACCTGGATCATCTGGATCTGGAACAATAATTCCTGGATCATTACCTGGGTCTTTTTCAGGACCACAAGCTGAAAGTGCAACACCAGCACCAAATGTCATGGCAATTCCAAGAGCAATTGCGGCAATTTTCTTTGCAACTCCATGTCCACCACGACGAAATTTCTTTACTTTGTCAAGTTCTTCTTGTTTTTTAATTTCTTCTTCTATATATTGATTTTTGTCCATCATACTATCCCCCTTATGATTACATTAATATTATAACATGTATGTAAAAAATTTTCAATAGTGTTTTTTAAAATACTTAAAAACTAATTTGCTTTTTCTCGCATTGAAAAGAACAAATATTGCTGTGCATACCCAGAAAGTTCCCCAAACTCATTAACAAGATTTTCTCTTATTTTCTCGCGATTATCAAGTGGCTTATAAAATTTGTTATACATTTGATTTATCCAAGTGTCAACTGGAAAAACATCTTTCTTTCCATAGCCGAAAAGTAACACACAATCAGCAACTTTTGGGCCTACCCCAGAAAGTGCAATAAGTTTATTTCTTAATTCTTTTGTTGGCAATTCTCTCCAACTTTCCAAAGTTTTTTCATTAACTTGCCTTACAACCTTATAAAGATAACTTGCTCTGTATCCAGCACCAATATCTTTAAAAAACTGTTCATCCACACTAAGTAACTTTTCTTGTGTTGGAAAAGCATAGTAATCTCCCATATTTTTCCCAAGTTTTTCACGCAATCTGTTTAAAATAAGCTGAATCCTTTTAATGTTGTTGTTTGCAGAAACAATAAAACTAATCAGTGTTTCAAACAAATCTTGTTTCAAAATTCTTATTCCATGACCAAATTTAATAGGATTTTCTAAAATTTTGAACTTACTTAACCTGCTTTTAATTAAGCCATAATCTGTTTTTAAATCAAAAAAGTTTTCAAAATATTTTGTGTCACAGGTTATAATCTTAAAGCCAGTTTCTGTTTCAACAATTTCAGCTTTTTTATCTAAGGAAAAAACAACATAGCCTTTTTCAGTTTTATTAAAAGCAAAAATTTGCCCGCACTCTAAAATATCTTTGGCTGAAAAGTCGTCTTTTCCTTGAATTTCAATACAATTTTTCGTTATTTTATATTTCATCTCGTCCCTTTTCTTTTTCGTCAACATACAAAATATAGATTAATAAAAAAAAGGGCATAAATGCCCTTTAAATTATTCAGCAACAACTGATACTACTTTTTTGCCATTTGATGTCCCAAAGTTAACTTTTCCTTCTTTGAGAGCAAAAAGTGTGTAATCTTTACCGATTCCAACATTAGCACCAGGATAAACTTTTGTTCCTTTTTGACGAACGAGAATTGAGCCAGCAGAAACAACTTGTCCTGCATAAGCCTTAACGCCAAGACGTTTTGCTTGTGAATCTCTACCGTTCTTAGTGCTACCGCCACCTTTCTTATGAGCAAAAAGTTGAATATTAAAATACATCATCTTTTTTGACCTCCATCTTAAAATAGTTACCATATTCTTTGGCGATTTCTTGAAGGGAACTTTGCATACTTTTTAAGATAAATTGTACTTTATCGTCCAAATAGTTATTTTTGTTTAACATAAACTTCAAATAACCATTAGAAACTTCAACAAAAGCATCCAATTTCAAGATTTTTGTTATGCCTAAAACAGCCATTTGCGTTGCAGTTGAAATTGCACTACAAACAATATCACTGCCTTCCTCAGCATAACCAGAATGCCCAGAAACTTCAAATCCAAGGATATGATTTTTGTTTTTGTAAATTATAATCTTCGTCATAATTACATCTTAATTGAAACAATTTTGATTTCTGTCCAAGGTTGTCTGTGACCTTGTTTCTTGCGTTCATTTTTCTTTGGCTTATATTTGTAAACAACAATCTTATCGCCTTTACCTTGTGCAAGAACTTCGGCAACAACTTCTGCACCTTTAACGGTAGGTGTTCCAGCAACAGTTTTTCCGTTATTAGAAACCAAAAGAACATCTAAATTGACTTTATCGCCAACAGCATTAGCAAGTCTTTCAACTTTAATAACGTCACCTTCTGTAACATTGTATTGCTTTCCACCAGTTTGAACAATAGCAAACATCTTCATTACCTCCTTAAATCAAACTCGCTGTCGTCATAGGTGGGCAGTGGAAACACTTAAAATTTTATTTATAATGAGGGAAAATTTAACCTAATTAAATTTTCAATAAATAAAATGCCACTTCTAAAACCCGACACATGCGGAAATACGGTTGTATTTTAACATAAAAAAAATTTTTTGTCAATAAAAAAGAAATTATTTGACAAAAAAATATTAAATCATAACTATATATTTCGCTTAAAGAATTATACTGTTCTCTTCGTCCAAAGGTTTAAATTTGCTATCAAGAATATTATTAATTTCATCTACACCATTCTTTACACTTTTGATTTCTAAAATTCCAATTTCATTTTTTGTTTTTTCAGCTATATCATTCTTAAAAAATTCATTGGCGGTATCTTTAATATTATTTGCAGCCTCATTTTCTAAATATTTAGTAATCAGCCTATCAGGTGTTTGAATAACCGTGCTAACAAAAGCAACAGGAACAGCAATCGCTAAATCAATTGGAGCTGATACTGCTGTAAGAACTCCACCAACAGCAGCTTTAAATATATTTTGGCTTTTTAACATGCGAAGCCCTGAATTTAAGCCAAGGCTTGGTAAAAAACATAAAATTTTGCCAAAGGTATCCAAAGTTTTTGAAATAACTTTAAAAGGCTTGCCAACAACATCCAAAATATCACATTTACGCGAAATTTTGCAAGTTAAGTCATATTTAGATTTTAAAATTGGCATTATTTCAGGATTTCTTTTTCCTGCTTCCTCAACAAATTCTTTTCTAATTTTTTTATTTGCAAAGAAAAATTTTAAAGCCAAATCGAATGCATCAATAGTTTTATCATTACTACTATCAAATATATCGTGTTTAATGATTGCAATTTGATTAATCATATCATTTGCAGAGCCTTCAAAAATATTTTTTTCCATAACTTTACCTCATGATTATTATAATATAAAGTTTTAATTTGTCAAGATGCAACTTTAAAAAAGTTTACTTTATAAAATAATCAATGCTAAAAGTTTGGCACAATTTTTACTCAAATTTCAAAATCTCACAATTTTTGACATCATATTCGTTTAAATCTCCACTTTTTGGAGGTCCATAGAATATCCATTTCAAAACTCGTCCAACTCCATTGTGAGCAACAATTAGAATGGTTTTATCCTTGCTTTCAGGATAAACTTCGTCAATAAAACTTTTAATTCTATCATAAAAATGTTGTAATGTTTCAGCACCACTTCCATATTTTTTGTTATCTAAGCGCCAAATATATTCGTCATACTCAAAACAGATTTTCCCATTTATTTCGCCATAAATAAATTCTTTAAGCCTTTCATCATAAATCACTTTAACACCTTTGTGAAACTTTAAAATTGCTTCACAAGTTTCTTTTGCTCTAACAAGCGGAGAGCAGTAAACCAAATCAATTTTTTCGTTTTTTAATAAATCAGCAGTCATCTTGGCTTGTTGTTTTCCTGTTTTATTAATAGGAACATCAACATCACCACCACACATCAAAAAGTTGTCATTATAGTCAGTTCTTCCATGCCTAACAAAAAATATCATTTCATTCCTCTCAATTTATCTAAATAGTTTAAAAAATATTCTGGTAAAGGTGCTTCAAAAGTCATTTCTTTTAAAGTTGTTGGATGCACAAAAGTTAATTTATATGCGTGAAGAAGTTGTCCTTCAAGGCCTTTAACTTCCTTTCCATAGACCTTGTCACCAATAATTGGATGCCCAAGATATTTTGCATGAACTCTTATTTGGTGAGTTCTTCCGGTTTTTAGTGAAAATTCCACAAAGCAAGCATTTTTAAATCTTTCCAAAACCCTAAAAAATGTTAAAGCCTCACGCCCTTCATTTAAAACAGCCATTTTTTTTCTATCTTTTTTATCCCTGCCAATCTTTGTAATAATCTCACCGCTGTCATCTTTCAAATTGCCTTCAAGTAATGCGAGATAATTTCTTTTGCAAGTCTTATCTTTAATTTGCTTAGAAAGTGAAACATGTGCTTTGTCATTTTTGGCGACCACCAAAAGTCCACTCGTTTCCTTGTCAAGTCTGTGCACAATGCCTGGCCTTAAAACTCCATTTATTCCACTCAAATTTTTAATTCTGTAAATTAACCCATTTACAAGTGTTCCATGTTTTGTTGACGAGCAAGGATGAACAACAACACCCTGCGGTTTATTGACAACCACCAAATCATCATCTTCATAAACTATGTCAAAAGGAACATCTTCTGCCTCAGTGGAAATTTTTTCAGGCTCTTTAATGGTAATTTTTATAACATCATCTTTTCTTAACTTATATCCACTTTTTTCAGTTTTTGCATTAACTGTGACAAGCCCATTATCAATCAAATTTTTAAAATATGAACGGGTATATGAAGAAAAAGCCTCTTGCAGAAAAATATCAAGACGCTTTCCAATATTATTTTCATCAATTTTAATAATTTTTTCTTCCATAGTTTACTTTTTATTTTGATTTTTTGTTGAATTTTTACTATCTTTTTGTATTTTTTCGCTTTTATCAGTCTTTTCTTGTGGCTTACTCTTGGTTTTAGTATTATTATTTTTAGTTTTTGGGTTTGTTGCATTTTTAGGCTTTTTGGCAGTCTTGTTTTTATCATTTTCATCATCATTTGAAGTTTTCTTTTGTTTTTCTGCACTATCTGCCACTATTTCAACTTGCTTATCCTTCACAGCTTCAACAACATTTTCTTCAACACTTATTTCTTGCTTATTTTCCAAAGCTTTTTGCTCGTTTAAGTCACTTAATTCATTAATAATGACCTCATCATTTTTTATCTCAGCATCTTTATTTTTATCTTTATTGTCCATTTTTTCAATAACAATTTTGCCATTTGGATCAGCAATTTGCTTTTCTTTTTTGAAAAGAGGAATTAAAAGGTAAATTATGAACATAATCACGCCAAAAGTTAAAAAGACATCTGCAAAATTGAAAATTGGAAAACTTTGCCAGAAAGCGAATTGAATAAAATCTCTCACATATCCAAAAACGATTCGATCATATAAATTTCCTAAACATCCTGCAAAAAGAAAGGAAAAAGTAACAATAAAAAGCCAAGATTTATTTTTTTCCACAATAAAAAACCAAATAAATATGCCAAGAAAAATTAAACTCATAATAATAAGCATAACCTGGCTACCTTCGAAAATACCCCAAGCAGCTCCAAAATTATGCACAGAAATGATGTTAAAAAGCCCAGGAATTGCACTCACTCCTGTTCCTTCTTCAAACATGCCATCAATAACATATTTTGTCACCAAATCCAAAACCAAAATGCCAACAACAAGGCAAGCCAAAACAATAAATTTATTTCTTAAACTTTTATTCATAAACCACCATAAACATAACCTAATTTCTTTTACACAATAATTATAATCAACCGTATATATATTAAACCGTGGTAATACCACTAATTTATTTCAATTTCAAAATCTTTTGGAAGAAAGATAAATAAACTTTTTTCAATTTGCTCATATCTGCTTTCAAGCACATCATTGACACCATCAAAATAATCAAGAATCTTATTCTTATCACTATTAGAACAATTCCTAAAATCTAAAATGAAAGGAGTTTCCTTTTTTAACAAATCAGCTTTTTCCTTGCAATCGTTTAAAGACTCAGGATAAAAAACCTTAACTCCATCAATCTCATCAGGAAGTTTTTGACTTACTTTTAAATTATACGAAGCTTTCTTGGGATTTTTCTTTTTAATAGCCTTAACATCATCAGTCTCAAAACCAAGAGCCTTATAAAAAATATCCATAAATTTCATAAACAATACCCTTCAACCAAAAATTTATTAAAAATTTCAAAATTTATCAATAAAATTATAGCATATATAAATTAAAACAGCAAACAAAAGATAAAATTTTGCTCTTTTTTCATATTTCTAAATAGAAATTTTTGTCAAAAAGCATTTTATTAAACAATAAATAACATCAAAAGCAGACAAAATTAAAAAAATGCAGCAAAAACTGCATTTATTATCATGTATTCATAAACCCAAATATAAAACTACATAGAATTAATATGATAAAAGTACATAAAGCACCAATTCCCCAACCTTTTAAAAAAGTTCTGCGTGCAAAACTACCATTTGGATATGATATTACACCAAATATAAGTCCAAATATAACGAAAAAGAAAATGCCTGCAATGATGCCATAAACAAGTTTCGACTTGTTATAAAAATCATCATTAGCATAATTATTAGTTTTGAAATTTTTATCTGGATTTTCTTTATCTTTATCATCTTTATCCAAATTCTTATTTTTCATATTTACTCCTTAAAATGTTTATTTCATTATATCCCCCCCCGATTTTTGTCAAGTGATTTTAAGCAATAATTTGGATGATAGACATAATAAAAAATAAACTAAGGTGCAACAAAAAAAGACCTTCGCTAATGGAAAGTCTTTTTTTTGCTTAATATTAATTTGAAAGATAATCTTTCTATTGGTTATAACTTTTTCAAGTTACTTACTCTAAAATTATTCAATAATTGAAGAAACAACACCAGAACCAACTGTTCTTCCGCCTTCACGAATAGCGAAACGAAGTCCTTGTTCAATAGCGATTGGTGTGATAAGAGAGATTGTCATCTTAACGTTATCACCAGGCATAACCATTTCAACACCTTTTTCAAGTTCAATTGTTCCAGTAACGTCTGTTGTTCTAAAATAGAATTGTGGTCTGTAACCATTGAAGAATGGAGTATGACGACCGCCTTCTTCTTTCTTTAATACGTAAACTTCGGCAGTGAACTTTGTGTGTGGGTGAATTGAACCTGGTTTGCAGATAACTTGTCCTCTTTCAATTTCGTTTCTTTGGATACCACGAAGAAGAAGACCAACGTTATCACCTGCACGACCTTCATCAAGAAGTTTTCTGAACATTTCAACACCAGTAACAACTGTTTGCTTCTTTTGTCCCATACCAACGATTTCAACAACATCGTTAAGTTTAACAATACCTCTTTCAATTCTTCCTGTTGCAACTGTACCACGACCTGTGATTGTGAATACATCTTCAACTGGCATTAAGAAAGGTTTATCTGTGTCACGAACTGGTTCAGGAATATAAGAATCAAGAGCGTCAAGAAGTTCTTGAATACATTTACAAGCTGGATCATCAGCATGTCCTGCTTGAGCTGCTTCCAAAGCTTTAAGAGCAGAACCTTTGATAATTGGTGTCTTGTCTCCTGGGAAACCATATTCAGTTAAGAGTTCTCTAATTTCCATTTCAACAAGTTCAAGCAATTCTGGATCATCAACTTGATCTGTTTTGTTCATGAAAACAACGATATAAGGAACACCAACCTGTCTTGCAAGAAGAATGTGTTCTCTTGTTTGAGGCATTGGACCATCTGTTGCAGCAACAACAAGGATAGCGCCGTCCATTTGAGCAGCACCAGTGATCATGTTCTTAACATAGTCAGCGTGTCCTGGGCAGTCAACGTGAGCATAGTGACGTTTTTCTGTTTGGTATTCAACGTGAGCTGTGTTAATTGTGATACCTCTTGCTCTTTCTTCTGGAGCCTTATCAATTTCATCATATTTCATTTGTTGAGCCAAGCCCTTAGAAGCGCAATACATTGTGATTGCAGCAGTAAGAGTTGTTTTACCATGGTCAACGTGTCCAATAGTACCAACGTTTACGTGTGGTTTAGATCTATCAAATTTTTCTGTAGCCATTTTAAAAATCTCCTTTTTTATTTCTACATGTGTAATAATATCATAAAAATCAAATATTTCAAAACAATTTTAAGCAATTTTTATAAAATTTTTAAAATTATTCTGCTTTTTTGCGTTGACCAATAATGGTTTCAGCAATATTTCTTGGAACTTCTGCATATTTTAAGAATTCCATTGTGAAGTTTCCACGTCCTTGTGTTTGAGAACGAAGGTCAGTTGCATAACCGAACATTTCTCCAAGAGGAACTTCTGCGTTAACAACTTGAACGCCTGGACGAGTTTCATTTCCAGTAAGCATACCACGACGAGAAGTTATGTTACCCATAACTGTTCCAAGGTATTCATCTGGAACTTCAACTTGAACTTTCATAATAGGTTCCAAAAGACATGGGTCAGCCTTTAAGCAACCATCTTTGAAAGCCATAGAGCCGGCAATCTTAAATGCCATTTCAGAAGAGTCAACTTCATGGTAAGAACCATCAAGAAGAGTAACTTTGTAGTCAACAACTTCATATCCTGCAAGGACACCATTCTTAGCAGCTTCTTTGATTCCATTGAATGTTGGTTGGATATATTCTTTTGGAATTGAACCACCAACGGTTTTATCAATAAATCTTTCAGCATCTTCAAGGTGAGTTCCTGCTGGAACAGGTTCAATGTCAATAACGCAGTGACCATATTGACCTTTACCACCGCTTTGACGGATGAATTTGCCTTCTGCATGAGCTTTTTTCTTGATTGTTTCTTTGTAAGCAACCTGTGGAGCACCAACATTTGCTTCAACCTTAAATTCACGAAGAAGTCTATCAACAATGATTTCAAGGTGAAGTTCGCCCATACCAGCAATGATTGTTTGACCTGTTTCTTGGTCGGTATAAGTTTTGAATGTTGGGTCTTCTTCTGCAAGTTTAACAAGTGCAAGCACCATCTTTTCTTGCATAAGTTTTGTTTTTGGTTCAATAGCAACACGGATAACAGGTTCTGGGAAATCCATACTTTCCAAAACAATTGGATGTTTTTCATCACAAAGAGTTTCGCCTGTGATTGTGTCTTTCAAACCAACGATAGCAGCGATGTCGCCTGCTCCAACTTCTTTGATTTCTTCTCTTTGGTTAGCATGCATTCTAATAAGTCTTCCAACTCTTTCCTTTTCGCCTTTATTTGAGTTATAAACATAACTTCCAGCAGTAAGTTTACCAGAGTAAACACGGAAGAATGCAAGACGACCAACAAATGGGTCTGTCATAATCTTGAATGCAAGGCCAGCAAATGGAGCATCTTCACTTGGAGCTCTTGTTTCTGTTTCGCCAGTTTCTGGGTTAACACCTTCAATGTGGTCAATATCAAGTGGAGATGGAAGGTATTCAACCATAGCATCAAGAAGCATTTGGACACCCTTGTTCTTGTATGAAGAACCACAAAGAACAGGAGTTAAAGCTCTTGAAATTGTGGCATTTCTAATTGCCTTTTTAAGTTCGTCAACTGTGATTTCTTCACCATCAAAATATTTTGTGAGAAGTTCGTCATCAGTTTCAACAATCTTTTCAACCATTTCATCATGAAGAGATTGAGCCTTGTCTTTATATTCAGCTGGAATATCAGTTACATCAATGGTTGTTCCAAGGTCATCTTCATAAATTTCAGCCTTCATTGTGAGAAGGTCAATGATACCACTAAAAGTATCTGCTTCACCAATAGGCATTTGAATAGGTAAAGCTTTTGTTTTTAATCTGTCTTCAATAGATTTAACGCAACCGAAGAAATCAGCAGCATCTCTATCCATCTTATTGACATAAATAATTGTTGGCACTTTGTATTTTGAAGATTGACGCCAAACAGTTTCAGTTTGTGGTTGAACTTTGTCACGAGCAGACAAAACCAAAACCGCACCATCCAAAACTTTCAAAGAACGTTCAACTTCAACTGTAAAGTCAACGTGTCCTGGTGTGTCGATAATGTTAATCTTATGATTTTTCCAGAAACATGTTGTGCAGGCAGAAGTGATTGTGATACCTCTTTCTTGTTCCTGAGCCATCCAGTCCATGGTTGCTTCACCGTCGTGAACTTCGCCGATTTTGTGACTTTTACCGGTATAGAACAAAATTCTTTCAGTGGTTGTTGTTTTACCAGCATCAATATGAGCCATAATACCAACGTTTCTTACCATTTTTAAATCGGTAGCCATATTTTTCTCCTTATTTTAATTTAGTTACCTTTTGTAACTCTTTTGAAATTTCACTTAATTATAATATAGATTTCAATTAAAACTAAGCGATTTTAAAAGATTTTTTCAAAATTTTAAGTTTTTATTACAAAACTTATCTTAATAAGCAAAAATTTTTCAGCATACTACTTAACGAGATAATTCATCTCTTTGTTTTACCCTGTGCTTATTTTCACTTATCTTCTTTAAGATTTGTTTTGCTTTATCATCGTCATTTAAAGCTATTCCAAGTTCTTTCTCAGTTTTTTCTTTATTTTGACGATAAGATTCCATAAGTCCTTTTTTGTAATACATAGTTATTACCACTTATAGTGAGCAAATGCTTTATTTGCTTCTGCCATTCTATGCATTTCATCTCTTTTCTTAATTGATGCACCAGTGCTATTGTATGCATCCATAAGTTCGCCAGCAAGTTTTGCATCCATATTTCTTTCGCCAGTTCTCTTTCTTGCGTTGTTAACAATCCAACGAATTGCAAGAGTTTGACGACGTTCTGGTCTAATTTCCATAGGAACTTGGTATGTTGCACCACCAACTCTGCGTCCTTTTGTTTCAAGCATAGGTTTAACATTTTCAATTGCTGTTAAGCAAACATCCAATGGCTCTAAACTTGTTTTTTCTTTAATTATATCAAATGCACCATAAACAATTCTTTGTGCAAGTCCTTTTTTACCACTCATCATAACTTGGTTTGTAAGTTTTGTTACAACTTTATTGTTATAAATTGGATCTGGTAAAACGTCTTTCTTTGTCGCACACTTTCTTCTTGGCATTGGTTTTACTCCTTTTATTTAAATTTTGTTTAATTTATTTGTTTAACTTGCAAAATCATTTTTGCTCCGCAAAAGCCAAGTTGCAAACTTGGCACAAAATTTTTCTCATGAAAATTTTGTTATGATTTTGCCCACCCTAAAAAATTACTTCTTAGGTCTTTTAGCGCCGTATTTAGAACGACCTTGTTTTCTGTTAGCAACACCAGCAGTATCCAAAGTTCCTCTGATGATGTGATAACGAACACCAGGAAGGTCTTTAACACGTCCGCCACGAACAAGCACAACACTGTGCTCTTGAAGGTTGTGACCAATTCCAGGAATATAGCAAGTTCCTTCTTGTCCGTTTGAAAGTTTTACTCTGGCAATCTTACGAAGAGCAGAATTTGGCTTTTTAGGAGTTGCAGTTCTAACTGACAAGCAAACACCACGTTTTTGTGGGCATTCCTCTAAAAGTGGAGCCTTTTTCTTCTTTTCGAAAGTTTTACGACCTTTTCTAACTAATTGGTTAAATGTAGGCATCTTAAATCTCCTTTTAGTTTAAATTTTCAGTTTTAAATCATGAATAGGATTTATGTTTTTGTCGTGCTTATAAAAAAGACGCGAAGTAATTTCGCGTCAAAAAATATGCTTTCAAGGGTAAACATGAACAACACAATCGAAAATTCGACTTTGAAGAAAACTTCAAATCGGTGGGGTTTATTACCTTTTTCCTGTCGCCCAAAGCTTTTGGACTGTGCCAAAACTAAGAAAACTTAAATTGGCTTGCCACCTGTTGTTTGTTTATGCTTAAAGTTAAGCATATGTCTCCGACAACGAAACACGATATTAATTATACATATCTGCCCTATCGTTGTCAAGCATTTTACAAAGAAATTATTTGAAATTTATTTATAATAAAAAACTTGCACTTGGCAAGTTCAATTTTTATTATTCAACTATTTTTTCTTTGGCTTATATTGTTTTTTTAAAGATTCAATGATTAGTCCAGTTGTATCACCAACAAGTACAGGTCCAAATGGTGTATCTTTAAAATAATGAGGTTTTGTTAATGTGTAATGTGCAGGACATTCTGGATTATTGCAAGTTAAATATAAACTTCTTCCAGAGCCGACTGCTGCTCTTATTGCAGTTTCAATTGTCCAAGAAACAGTTTGTTGAAGAGCTGCGTCAAGTTTAGGCTTTCCACCATGTTGCGCAAGCATTTCAATTGATAATTTTTGTTTACAAACAGGGCACTTAGCCATACTTTCTCCTTTTATATAAGAGTTTTTAACATAACTTATTTTGATTAGTATAACCAAAAAATTAGTTTTTTGTCAAATTATTCATTCATCATTTTCAAAATATCGTCTTCGCCAATTATTTTAACCCCTAAACTTTTTGCTTTTTCAAGCTTGCTTCCAGCTTCTGCCCCAGCAAGCACATAAGATGTGTTTTTTGAAACGGAACTTGCAACCTTTCCACCATGCTTTTCAATAAGTTCACTCATTTCAGGTCTGGTGTAATGTTCAAGTGTTCCTGTAAGCACAAAGGTAAGTCCATTTAAGTTGTCACTAAGAGTTAAATTTTCTTGTTTTAAAATTGTCACTCCTTGCTCAAAAAGTTTTTGAATTTCTTTGTCATTTTCTTCATCCTCAAAATAGTCAACAATGTTTTGAGCAATCACTTCGCCAACATCTTCAATCGCTGTTAAATCTTCAACCTTTGCTTTTTGCAAACTTTCAATGGTTGGGAAATTTTTTGCCAAATCTTTTGCTGTTTTAATTCCAACTTCACTTATTCCAAGTGCATACAAAAACCTGAAAAATTCAATATTTTTTGAATTTTGAATGGATGAGATTATGTTGTTTGTCTTTTTATCCTTAAAATTTTCAAGTTTAATAAGGTCCTCATTTTTAAGAGTGAAAAGTTGATGAAATTCGCAAACACCAAGTGTGTGATAAAATTGAAGCAAAGTCTTTTCAGAAAGCCCTTCAATATTGAATGCTTCACGGCTGACAAAGTGGGTCAAACGGCTTATAATCTGCTCTTTGCAACCATCCCTGTTTTTGCAGAAAAGAAGAGGTCCTTTTTTGACAAGAACACTGTTACAACTTGGACAAAACTTTGGTTCTTCAATAACAGTTGAATTTGGTAATTTTTCAGCAAGTCCCAAAACTTCTGGTATAACTTCATTTGAACGGCGAATAAACACTCTTGAATTTTTTAAAACGCCCTTTTTCCTTATATCTTCAATGTTATTTAATGTTGCCCTTGAAATTGTTGCCCCAGCAAGTTCCACAGGCTCCAAAATTGCAGTTGGTGAAACCTTGCCAGTTCTTCCCACTTGCCAAACAACATCTTTTAAAAGAGTGGAAGTTTCAAGCGCTTCAAACTTAAATGCCATTGCCCATTTTGGGAATTTATTTGTGAAACCAATTTCATCTCGGTGTGCGGTTTCATTAAGTTTGATGACCATTCCGTCAATCATGACGTCAAGACTATCTTTAACTTTATCCACTTCTTCAATATATTTTTCCGCTTCCTGTGGGGTTTTAATAATCTTGAAGTAGTCACCTGTTAAAAAGCCATTTTCTTTCAAAAACTCATGCATCTCTTGTTGAGAAGCAAACTTTTTGCCATCAGCAAGAAGAATCGAATAACAAAACCAATCAAGATTTCTTTTTGCAGTTTCCTTTGGGTCAAGGTTACGAATTGCCCCTGCAACACCATTTCTTGGATTTTTAAGAGGCTCGCTTGCGGTTTTATTATATCTTTTAAAGGCCTTCATGGTCATCATGCCTTCACCCTGAACAATAAGCCTATCTTTAAAAGGAATTTCAAGAGGCACACTTTTAATGGTTCTAACTTGCTCCGTCACATCTTCGCCAATTTCCCCATTGCCACGAGTGGTGGCATTTTTGTATTTTCCGTTTTCATATTCCACAACAACAGTAAGTCCGTCAAACTTATATTCCAAACTAAAAGTTGGATTTTTTTGAAACTTTGCCATATCATGCATAAAACTTGCAAGGTCCTCAAAACTGCGAACCTTGTTCATGGAATAAAGGCGAACTTCGTGTTTTTTCTTTTTAAACTTGTCAAGCACATTTCCGCCAACCCTTTGAGTTGGAGAGTTTGGCAAAACCACACCAAGTTCTTTTTCAAGGTCAACAAGCTCATAATAAAGCGCGTCATATTCCTTGTCGCTTATGGTTGGATTATCAAGTTCATAATAATTGCGATTATGCTTGTTAACTTCATTAACAAGAAACTCCATCCTTTCCTGTTTAGTCATTCTCATCCTCCAATTTTTCCAAAGTTGCAATATTAAGCATAAGTTCCTTAACCCCCACAAGGTCAAAGTCAATTTTTCCCACAAGTCCGTCACTTGAAATATCAACCACTTTCCCCTTGCCAAAGCGCCTGTGTTCCACAATATCTCCCACATTAAGCCCAGAGTCAAAAGGTTCTTTATCTTCTTCCTCCAAGAAAAAGTCGTCCTTATGCCTTGGTGAAGGTTTCACTTTTTCTATTTTAGGCTTTTTGTTTGTGGTTATACCCAGTTCTTTAAGAAATCTGCTTTCAATTTCATAATTACTTTTGCCATACATATATCTTTTTGCAACATGAGTAAGATAAATTTTTTCTTCTGCACGAGTAATTGCCACATACATAAGGCGTCTTTCTTCTTCCATTTCGCTGTTTGAATTCATTGCACGAGTAAGTGGAAAAAGGCCTTCTTCAAGAGCCACCACAAACACAACTTTAAATTCCAACCCCTTAACAGCATGGATGGTGGACAAACTTACATATCCGCCATTTTCCATGTCGTCCTGGTCACTGATAAGCATGATGCCTGCAAGGTAATCAACAAAGTTGGCATTTTCATTTTGTTCTTCAAATTCTTTAATGGATGTAAGGAAACTGTCTATGTTTGAAAGCCTGTTGATGCTGTCCTCATCCTTGCCCTTATATTCCCTGTCTATGCCAAACATTTCAACAACCTTTTGAGTAAACTCTTGCATAGTAAGTTCATTCATTTTGTTTTTAAGAATTTTGAACGTTTCCACAAAATTTTTAAGTTTATTAAAATATTTTGAAAACTCAAATTTTTCACTTAAAAGATATTCTAAAAGTGTGGTTTCACCTGCTTCCTGCTTTAAATTTGAGATTGCAACTTCGCCAATTCCGCGCTTTGGAAAGTTGATTATCTTCATAAGAGAAATCTCGTCCTTTGGGTTAACAAAGCAACTTATATATGCAATCAAAATTCTTATCTCAGCCCTTTCAAAGAACTTTTGCCCGCCATAAATTCTGTATGGAATGTTGTAAGATAAAAGCCCTTCTTCAATAGGACGAGAAAGAGCATTCAAACGCATCAAAATTGCAATGTCGCTGTATGAATAGCCATTTGCGACCAAATTTTCAATTTCCTTTGCAATAAAAAGTGCCTCATCTCGTTCGTCAAAAGCGGAATAAATAACAGGCGGAAAGCCCTCATCTTTTTCTGTCCAAAGATGCTTTTCAAGCCTTTCAGTGTTATTGGAAATAACATTGTTTGCAATGTTTAAAATGTTTTTGCTTGAACGATAATTTCTTTCAAGTTTAAAAGTTTTAACATTTTTAAAATCTTCTTTTAAATTGAAAATATTTTTGAAATTTGCCCCACGCCAAGAATATATGCATTGGTCCTCATCCCCAACAACAAAAAGGTTGCCATGAACGGAAGCCAAAAGTTTAATAAGTTTGTATTGCACAAGGTTTGTGTCTTGAAATTCGTCCACCAAAATATATTCAAAGCGATTTGCATATTTAAACAAAACTTCTGGATAATTGTTGAAAAGAAAAAGGGTTTTGTTTAAAAGGTCATCAAAATCAAAACTGTTACTTTCAAAAAGTCGCTTTTCATAGTCATAAACAGCATGCTTAAATTTAAGTAAATTTTCTTTGTTGCCAAACTCAACAACAGCTGAAAAATATTCTTCAATGTCAAGCCCTTTATTTTTGATATTATCAAGATGCATTTCAACTTTTGAAACATCTTCTTCGTCAAGTCCCAGATTTTTGCAAATTTCTTTTAAGATTTTATCTCTGTCAGTTTCACTTATAATGGTGAAATTTCTGTCATAACCATTTAAATAATCAATCTCCTGCCTAAGTATTCTAACGCACATAGAGTGGAATGTTGATATCCAAACTCCTGTCAATGTTGAAATAGGAAGATTTTTCATCTGTTTGATTCTTTCTTTTATTTCATTGGTTGCCTTGTTTGTGAAAGTGATAGCCAAAATATTATAAATAGAAACACCTCTTTGGACCAATAAACAAATTCTATGAGTTAAAAGCCTTGTTTTACCACTACCCGCCCCAGCAGTGACAAGCACCACACCTTCGGTTTCAAACAATGCTTTTTTCTGTTCATCATTAAGAGAGTTAATGTCAAATTTTTCCATAAAAGCATTCTAACACAAACAAATTTTTTTTCAAAATGAAAAATGAAAAGTTTAAAACCAAATTAATCTTTTAGTCTTAAAATATAATCAGTTGAAACATCATAAAATTTTGACAACTTTATTAAGTTAGTAGCAGTAATACTAGACTTTCCCTTTTCATATCTTAATAATGTTGAATAATTTATTCCAACCAATAAACTAACTTGCTTAACAATAAAATAGACATTGTCAACATAATTTACACAACTTTCTCTACAAGGAAAGTTTTTTCTGTTAACGAAAAGTTTTCAAAAGCAGGTCTAATTCTAATGAATATGGGCGGAATCAAGCACAAAATAAAGAACGGAAAATTCCGTTCTTTTATTTTTTTGAAATTATTATCTTTAACCTAACAAAACCATTAAAATTAAAAAACAAAAAAGATGCCAATTTCAGCACCTTTTTTAATTCATAAATTTAATTAACCTCTTTTTCTTGCTCTTTTTCTTGCAGCTTCGCTTTTCTTCTTTCTCTTAACGCTTGGCTTTTCATAAGCTTCTTTCTTTCTTATATCGCCAATAATGCCGTCTTTTTGGCATTTTCTTTTAAATCTTTTAAGTGCGCTTTCAAGAGATTCATTCTCGCCAACCTTAACTGTTGTCAACCTTCTCACCACCTTTCAATATCAATATACTTTTGCTATTATAAACTTATTCCTTATTTTTGTCAAGCATTTTTCTCAATTTCTTTCACAAGAGTCCCATCTTTGAATGGTTTTTTAATCTCGCAGGTGACAATATCACCAACTTTAAAGTTGCCTTGAAGATAGCATTTGATGTAGTTTTCACTATACCCCTGAAAATATCCGTCTTTCTCTTCTTCAATCAAAACTTTCAACACGCTGTTTTCATTGATAAACTTCTCTTTTAACTCTTTCTTTACTTCTTCCAAAACAGCAACTCGCTTCATCTTCACTTCTTTTGGCAAATCTTTATATATCTTTGCTGCCACTGTGCCGTCACGCTTTGAATATGGAAATATATGCAAGTCTGCAAATTGCACTTTTTTAATAAATTCCACTGTTTCAGCAAAATTGCTTTCTGTTTCTGTTGGAAAGCCAACAATAACATCAGTTGTTATGCCTGCATTTTTGAAATATTTCCTTATCAAAGTAACTGTGTTATAAAACTCAGCAGTGGTGTATTTTCTGTTCATTTTTTTCAAAACTTCATCACATCCACTTTGAAGTGACAAATGAAAATGTGGACAAAAATTCTTTAATTTTGAAAGCCTTTCAACAAAGTCCTCTGTAACCAAATTATCTTCCATTGAAGAAAGACGCAAACGTTTGTTAAGTCCATCAAGTGCTTCAAGAAGGTCAATCAGCGCTTTTTTGCCATTCTGTTCATAGCTTGAAACATCAATTCCAACAAGCACAATTTCCTTCACTTCTGCTGGCAATTTTTGTGCTTCACTAATCACACTTACCATGCTTCTTGAACGGCTACGCCCACGAAGATATGGAATTATGCAATAAGTGCAAAAGTTATTACATCCTTCCTGAATTTTAATAAATGCCCTTGTCAATGTTTGTGCACTATACAAATCATCTTCATACTTGCTTGGCAAATCATAAATCTTTTCACCCTGTTGATTTAAGTGGTTTATGATTTCCATCTTGTTTGCCACACCTTGAATATATGTAACATTTCTTCCCTCAAACTGAACAGGTCTATTTTGAGAAGCACAACCAAGCACATAGATTTTTGCGTTTTCATTGAACTTTCTGCACCTTTCCATCATTTGCCTGGACTTTCTTTCCGCCTCGTTTGTGACTGCACAAGTGTTGATGATGTAAGCATCCGCTTTTTCAAGTTTATCTGTGGCATCATATCCAAGTTCTCTAAGTTTAAAAATGAGAGCATCGCCCTCATATTTATTAACTTTACATCCAAGTGTTAAAACCGCAATTTTCATATCAGTTTCCACTCATAATTGAAACAAGGCTCATCATGGCAACGGCCGCTGTTTCGCAACGAAGAATACGTCTGCCAAGTGACACTGAAACTGCGCCTGCTTCAATGAATCTTTCCTTTTCTTTTTGAGAGAAACCACCCTCTGAACCAACAATGATGCCAATCTTTTTATATTTTGTAAGTTTCTTAATCTCTTCGCCAACATCAGTTCTTTCATTTGCAAAAAGAATAATGTCATAATCTTTAAACATTTCAATTATTTGGTCAACATTCTTACACTCATCAATAACAGTTTTAATGGACCTTTCACATTGTTTGCAAGCATTTTCAACAATTGAATTAAGTCTTTCAATCTTGTTTTCTGTGACTTTTGCAATCACGTATTCACTGACAAAAGGAACAACCTTTGTCATGCCAATTTCGGTTGCCTTTTGAACAATAAATTCAAACTTAGGCTTCTTTGCAATCGCTTGAAAAAGTGTTATGTCTTTTGTTGGGTTAAGCAAGCATTTATGTTCGCCATTTATCTTGCAAAGTGCAGAATTTTTTGAAAAACTTTCAATTTCGCAAACATATTCAACATCAGTGTTGATGCTGACAAGCACTTCATCTCCAACTTTTAAACGCAAAACATTTTTAAGATGATTAAATTCTTCATCACAAATTACAATTTTATCATCTTTCTTTTGACCAAAAAACCTTCTCATAAAATCTCCTCATGTTTATAATACAACAAATCACATAATTTTTTCAAGCAAATTACAAGAAATTATAATAAATAAAAGAGCAATTATAAGTTGCTCTTTTTAAAATCTTTATATTTTGGAAAATCGCTTTCCGTGAAACTGTCAGCAAGTTTTTCAAGAATTTCTCTTTGTGATGCTGAAAGCTTCTTTGGAGGCTCGCTTTTAAGTGTAACCAAAAGGTCACCATAGGTATCTTTATTAAGAACCTTAACACCTTTCCCCTTAATACGCATTGTTGTTCCGCTTTGTGTTCCTTCCTTGATATCAAGGTTGAAAGTACCCTTTGTTAAAGGTATTTCCACCCTTCCGCCAAGAAGCAAGGTTGTGAAAGGCAAATATAGGTCAAACATAAGGTCGTAGCCATCACGCTTAAACAGTTTATGTGGCATAACCTGAATTTTTATATTCAAATCACCAGCAACTCCTCTGCCTCTTGGAGCATTTCCCTCTCCACGCATGCGGACTGTTTGCCCATCATCAATACCAGCAGGAATCTTGACAGTGATTTGTTTTTGAACCTTTTTATATCCCTTTCCAGCACAAGCTTCGCATCTTTCCTTAATAATCTTTCCTGTTCCACCACATTTAGGACAAGCTCCCTCTCTTATGGTTGTGCCAAACATGGTGTTTTGTTGAATACGAACCCTTCCAAGCCCGTTACAATCAGGACAAGTGGTGAAAGCTGTTCCGTTTTTTGCACCAGTTCCAGAGCAAGATGCACAGGTTTCAACTTTGCCTACAACAATTGTTTTTTCAACACCAAAAATGGCTTCTTCGAAGGAAAGTTTCATTGCAAGATTGATGTCTTCCCCTCGTTCATTGACACGAGACCTTCTGCCATCCCCACCAAAAGCAGAGAATATATCACTGAAAATGTCACTAAAACCTCCGCCAAAGCCACCAGAAAAGCCACTGCCACCAAAGAAATCACTAAATCCGCTTCCGCCTGCACCACTAAATTGTGGGCCATCAGCAGAGCCAAATTGGTCGTAATTTGCACGCTTTTTGTCATCTCCAAGCACTTCATAGGCCTCATTGATTTCCTTGAATTTTTCTGCTGCTTCTGGTGTTTTGTTAAGGTCTGGATGGTATTTTTTGGCGAGCCTACGATATGCTGACTTAATTTCGTCAGCACTCGCATTCTTATCAACACCTAAAACCTGATAATAATCTTTATTCGCCATAATTTTTTCCTTTACTAAATAACCGACTTATTTTTCATAGTTACTTTCTGTAATTTTAATCAACCAAAAATTCCTCAAACCCTTTGCTTACTTTTTGAAAGTAAGTCGTTTTTAGGGGTTTGGGGAGAATCGTAACTCCCCAATGTCTTTTGTAACTTTTGGCACTACAAAAGTTAATTCTCCTTATTTATTGTCGTCATCAACAACAACTTCTGGGTCTGAGCCATTATTACCATTTGAACCATTGTTTTCATTGGTTCCGTTAGCACCGTTTGGATTTGCAGATTGATACATTTTAGAAACTATGCCGTTTGAAGCATTTGTGAGTTCATCAATTGCCTTTTTAACAACTTCAATATCTTCACTTTCAAAATCTTTCTTAGCTTTATCAATTGCTTCTTGAAGTTTCTTCTTGTCGTCTTCACCAATCTTGTCACCACTATCTTTAAGAAGTTTTTCTAGGCCGTAAACCAAGTTATCTGCCTGATTCTTTGTTTCAACAAGTTCCTTACGTTTTTTATCTTCTTCTGCATGTTGTTCAGCTTCTTTAATTGCAGATTGAATATCTTCTTCTTTCAAGTTGGAAGAAGCAGTGATTGTGATGTTTTGTTCCTTGTTTGTTCCAAGGTCTTTTGCAGAAACTTTAACAATACCATTTGCATCAATATCAAAAGTAACTTCAATTTGAGGAACTCCTCTTGGTGCTGGTGGAATATCGCTAAGTTGGAATCTTCCAAGAGTTTTGTTTTGAGCTGCAAACTCTCTTTCACCTTGAAGAACATGAATATCAACACCTGGTTGGTTATCTGTTGCAGTTGAGAAAATTTGAGATTTTCTTGTTGGAATTGTGGTGTTTCTTTCAATGAGTTTTGTGAAAATTCCACCCATTGTTTCAATACCAAGTGAAAGTGGAGTTACATCAAGAAGAAGAACATCTTTAACATCCCCGGCAAGAACACCAGCTTGAATTGCTGCACCAATAGCAACACATTCATCAGGGTTAATTCCTTTATATGGTTCTTTGCCAGTGAAGTTTTTAACTGCTTCATAAACTGCTGGAATTCTTGTTGAACCACCAACCAAAATAACCTTATTGATTTTGTCGATTGTAAGTTTTGCATCACTTAATGCCTTTTTAACACAATCAATAGTTTCTGTTACCAAATCTTCTGTTAAAGCATCAAATTTTGCACGGGTAAGTTCAACTTCCAAGTGTTTTGGACCATTTGCATCAGCAGTGATAAATGGCAATGAAATTGTTGTTTTTGGAGTTGCAGAAAGGTCAATTTTAGCCTTTTCAGCAGCTTCCTTTAATCTTTGCATAGCAAGTTTATCTTTTGACAAATCCATGCCAGCATTTTGGCTCTTAAATTCTTCAACTAAGAAATCAATGATTCTGTTATCAAAGTCATCACCGCCAAGGCGAGTGTTACCATTTGTTGAAAGAACTTCAAAAACATTATCGCCTATTTCAAGAATAGAAACATCGAATGTTCCACCGCCAAGGTCATAGACCAAAATCTTTTGGTTGTTGTTTTCGCCTTTGTCAAGGCCATATGCAAGAGCAGCAGCAGTTGGTTCGTTGATAATACGAAGAACTTCAAGTCCTGCAATACGTCCAGCATCCTTTGTTGCCTGACGTTGGCTGTCGTTGAAGTAAGCAGGAACAGTGATAACTGCCTGTGTCACTTTTTCTCCAAGATAGCTTTCTGCGTCTTCCTTTAATTTAGACAAAATCATTGCAGAAATTTCTTGTGGAGAATATTCTTTTCCATTAAGTTTAACCTTATAGTTTGTTCCCATCTCTCTTTTAATTGAAACAACTGTGTTTTCGTGGTTAACGATTGCTTGACGCTTTGCCACTTTACCAACAAGTCTTTCACCGTCTTTTGTGTAAGCAACAACTGATGGGGTTGTTCTGTCACCTTCTGCGTTTGCAATAACAGTTGGTTTTCCACCTTCCATAACAGCAACACATGAATTTGTTGTTCCTAAGTCAATACCAATAATTTTACTCATAATTATTTAACCTCCCTTTTATTAACAATAACTTTTGAGTATCTTATTACTTTTCCGTTATATTTATATCCTGCTTGGTATTCATCCAAGATGATATCGTCGTCTTTATTTTCGTCGTGCATAACTGCAACAACGTCATGTATTTTAGGGTCAAATTTTTGACCAATAGTTTCAATTTTTTCAACTTTAAGCCTGTTTAAAGCATCCAAAATTTTGTTTTCAATCATGTTCACACCTTCAAGCACTTTTTCATCAGTAATACTTTTCTTTGCCTCCTTAAAAGTGTCTAAACATGGCAAGAACACGTCAATAACGCTGATAACTCCTTCCTGTCTTTCCAAAACAAGCTGGTCAGCCATACGCCTGCGGTAATTTTCAAATTCTGCTTGAATGCGTTGTGCCAGTGCCAAATATTGGTCGATTGCTTTTTCTTCTTGTTTACAGTCCTCACATTTGCAATCTTCACATCCACAGTTTTCACATTCGCATTCGCCTTCTTTGCAATTACATTCCTTCCCGTCCTTGCATCCGCAATCACATTCACAATTTTCATCATGTTTGCAATCACAATTATGTTCATCGCATTTGCAATTTTCCTCGTTTTTAAGGTTTTCTTCGCTGTTTTTCACATTATTTGAAATATCTTTTTCTTTCTTCATTCTAACTCCTTCTAATTTTGCTATTTATTATGCTTTTCAAGTTCATCAATAACAACTTTTAAAGCAGAAGCAATTCCTGAATAATCCATTTTTTGTGGACCAATCACGCCAATCGAAGCAAGTTTATTTCCGCCCACAAGGATTGGAGCTTTAACAACTGAAACTCCTTCGTCATCACTCACATCAGCAGAAATATGGTCGTTAGTTTTATCTAAAACCTCAATAAGTTCTTCTTCATCATTAAGCATTTTAATAATCTTTTTGGTGTCTTTTCCATCTTCTTTATCCACCATTTTAGCCATTCCATCAGTTTGAACATTCAAAAGTTTTTGCTTGTTCATTTTTGAAAGACCTTTGATGATGTTGTCAACGACCCCTTGGAAAGCCTTGATTTCGCCACTCATGCCTTTCATGTACTCATCAATATTTTCAAGCATATATCCCATTGTTTCGCCTTTGAAATATTTTGTTAAATAATTTGATGCATCCTGGCAATTTTCCATGCTTGCGGCAAAATCCATAGTGTTTGAAATGTAACCATAATTTGTTCCAATCAAAACCATGCACTTTTCTTCAAGAAGTGGAATAATCTTAAATTCAGTTAAAACAAGGTTTTCAATGCCGTTGACCATAACCACAGTTGGATAGTTTGTTGCTTTACTGATGATTTTTGCAATCTTGGAAATCATTTCACTTAAACTTTGGGTCCTGTTCTCAATAATTTTCCTGACATCATCCAGTTCTTTGTTTGTTGCTTTAACATCTTTCAAAAGATTTTCAACATAAAACCTGTATCCTTGTGCTGTTGGCACACGCCCACCAGATGTGTGAAGTTGTTTCAAAAAGCCCATAGCTTCCAAAGCATTAAGTTCGTTCCTAAGAGTTGCGGTTGAAACATTTAAAGCGGTTTTATCTTTAACTGAGCCACTTGTGATAGGAGCAGAGTCTTTAATAAACTCTTCCACAGCAATATTAAGAATTTTTATTTTTCTTTCAGAAAGTTCCATTATAACTCCTGATTTTTAGTCTAATTGCTAGCACTCTCGACTTTTTAGTGCTAACACTATTATATGCAGTTATGATAAAAAAGTCAACAAAAATTGTCAACTTTTTAAAAATTTTTTTTATTCATGAAACTTTAATTGCTTTACCCTTCAAAACAAAACCAGAAAGTTGTTGAAAAGCAACTTTATATCTATATAGATTAAATTATATAATTAAGATGTAATTATAAAATATCATCATAAATATATCATAGACATATCATTATAAAGTCATAATATAACATTAATCTTTAATAAAACCCACATCATTTAAATTTCTGTTTTTAATATTTTCAATAACCATTTTCTTATTTTCTTTAAATTCTTTCACAGCATATTGCATATTCGAAGGCAAATTTTCAATATTGTCAAAGGAAATTTTAAAAAGTTTTTTAACTCTTTCCCTTTCTTTACCCTCAACTTCTCTCGCAACTGAAAGTTTAATCTTATCCTTACTTGGCAAATATGAAGTTCCAGGATATTTCACTCCTTCAAAAGTTTTGTCATCCTTTGAAGTAAGTTCAAAAATACATGGAACTTTTTCGCAATCATCTTCAACTTTCCAAAAAAGCATCACACTTAAATTGGGCATTTTTTTGATATACCCTAAAAGCAACTGCTTCTCACCTTCCATAACTCCTTTAAAAAACTTAACAGAAATATTGCCAAGAGTTTCATCTTCATAACTGTATTTCTCATTTTCTATTGCAATATATCCGTTCCACCTTTCCTCCTTTCCAAGCGAATTTAATTTTGTTAAACCCAAATCTACATTTAAAATTGTCATTTAAAACCACCTTAAAATAAAAAACATTAATATTTTTATTTATGATTAGAAAATAAAAATGTTAATTTTTAAATTCTATTTTTATAAAAATTAACAAAATTGAATACTTTTTTAAGAAAAAATTAAAAAAATATGTCATTTTTGACACATTTTTATTTTCTAAAATTTTAATTTTTAACTTATTTTTTAAATGCTTTTTTGTATGCTTTTAAATTTTCTTCAATAATTTTAATCGCTTTATTATGGTCACCAAGTTCTTCCACATGCACAACCTTATTTTCAAGTTGTTTATAAACTGAAAGAAAATGTTTAAGCTCATCAAAAATATGTTTTGGCAATTTTGATATATCATCATATTCATTGTATTGTGGATCACCAAATGGGATGGCAATTATCTTTTCATCATGTTTATCCCTGTCAGTCATGGTCACCACCCCAATAGGATAACACCTAACAAGACAAAGCCTTGCAAGTGGTTGACTGCACAAAACAAAAACATCAAGTGGGTCACCATCGTCACTTAAAGTTAGCGGAATGAAACCATAGTTCATTGGATAATTTGTGCTTGTGTAAAGCACCCTATCCATCATAAGGCAACCAGTTTCCTTGTCAAGTTCGTACTTAGTTTTATCCCCTTGTTGAATTTCAATACAAGCCACAAAATCTTGTGGAGTAACTCTTTTCTCATCAACATCTTTCCAAATATTCATACTTTTCCCTTTTATAGTTTGATTATAACACATAATAGAAAAATCTAAAAATATTTAAAAGAATTTTAAAAAATTGCTTTATGTTGAAAAAAATAAAAAAGAGGATTTAAAATCCTCTTTCTTCTAATAAATTTATACTCTTGTTGTTTGAATGGTTGTTGCAGTTGCTCCCGCAGCCGTTGGATATGTTGGTAAATCTTGAATACCTGGGCATTGAGAACCACAAGCCTGTTGACATGGTGGCAAGCATGGGTAACCATAACTTGGAACAAGCACATCAACAATTGCTGAAACACGAATAATAATTTGAACACAAGCAGTCACAGTGAAAACATTTGGTGATGTAAACGTGCCAATTTGGCTGGAAAATAACGCACTTGCTGTGATATCTATCGGCGTTGCAGATGGTTGTGGAACAAACAACACAACCGCCTTACTTACAACCACAGTGGCTGTTGCAGTTCCAATAACTCCGTTTGCATCACGATATGTAACCGTGACAGGAATGCTTATGTTCATTGTTACATTTGCATAGTTTGGGGCATTATCCAACCTTTCCACAACCAAATCAGTAACTGTTGCTTCTTGGTTTGGTGTGTTTTCAGCCGAAATGAATGTTAATGGCAAAACAGGGTCTGCTGGTGTGAAATCAGTCACCGTAAGCACAATGCCAGTTTCAGTTCCTGTCGAAACGCATGCATCAAAAATTTTTCTTGTTTGAATCAAAATTTTTTCGCAAATGCCATTCAACGGATTTCCACTAATCGGCCCGGGTTTATTCCCACTAGTGTTATTAATGTAAAAAGACATCTTTTTAACCTCCTTAAAGTTTGATACAATATTAAGATATGCAAGGTTTAAACAAAAGTTTACCAAATGAAGAAATAAAAAAAGAAAGGCCTATCCCTGAAACCTTTCTTTTCTTATAACACACGTGTATTAATATGTATCTAATAAGAAGGAATGAACTTAAAAGTTCTTATTAAATACATTAATATTATAACACACAAAAATTTAAAAGTAAAACAATTTTACAATATTTTTCAATATTTTTTAAAATTTTAAAATGTATGTCAATTTTTATTTAAACGCAACCATATTCGCTAACTTTAATTGTGAATTGAACTCCTTGAAGATTAGTGCAAAGGTTTTGTGTGACCATTCCAAGTTCAGTGTATGACTTAATTGTGCTTGTGTTTGAGCCTAAGTTTCTTGTGTAATATTGCTTTATGCCATTCCACAATAAGTCACTTACAAGGTCACTAAACTTAACTGAATATTTTGCTGAACCTGTTTTGTTATTCAACACACTTGATATCTCATCTGCAGAGGAAATGAACATATTCGCTGACTGACTCTTACTGGTTGTCCCTGATGGACTGAAACTTTCAACATTTGCACTGAATGTTGCTAAATAGGTTGTGGATGTTATGTTTTTCTTAAACTCGTCAAGAGTTGTTGTGACATAGCCTTGTCCACCACCAAGCCTGCCTGATGCATATTGCCCTGCATACACTATGGTATCTAACACTGCAAAGGTGTCTGTGGTTGTTCCATAACCTGACTCTTGTGAAGAAGAATATGCAAGTCTCCACCTGATTGGCTCAACCTTATACCAATTATTGTTATATAAGCAATACTCGTCATTATTATAACTTCTTGTAACCAAGGTTTGTCCAGCAATGCTGTATGTTTTTGAATTGTTGCTTGCCTTATTCAAAGCATTTATGGTTGTGGTATCCTTAACCAAAGTTTGTGGAAACATTCCCATTTCAACATACCAGTAGCCACCTTCTTCGTCATAGTATGCCGGATTGTTTGCTATCCAATATGCATACAAAGTATCATTTGCAGCAATATAGTTATTTGCTCCCACAATTTTACCTGATTCATCTATTATTTGCGTTCCCTTTCCTGATGTGTCTGTATAATATCCTTGGAAGGTAAAGCCTGCTCTAGTCGGCTTTGTAATGCCTGTAATACTTATGCTTGCACCGCTATTTGAATAAAATCCAACCGCATATTTCATATATATGCTCGCTGTTCCGCCACTTCCGCTTTGCCTATCCAATGTTAAAGCATATATGTTTGATGACAAAACAAAATTTATATAATTGTTATCATTTGCTCCTACTGTTATTTTAACACTTGTTAAAGAACTTCCTGAGTTTAATATGTTTGTTGGCGTTGAATAGTATGATGTAAATTTATATCCAGCCTGAACTTTAAAATTATAAAATTCAACAACACTGCCATAATTTACATCTTTACAATAATCTCCAATATTTGTGTATGCCACAACACCATCAACTTTAACATCATATTTAAGAAAACTATTATCGTTAGTATACTTAGTTTCGTTCACAAAAGTATTTGCATCAGTTCGATATTGATTTACTACCCACTTTGAATAAAGTGTATGGTCTTTTGCTGTTATGACTTTGGTGGAAGTTGTCACTGGTTTTGTTAAGCCACTATCCAAATACCAACCTGCAAAGGTGTAGCCTGTTTTTGTTGGGGTCGGCAAACTTGCATAAGTGCCATCATAAGTTACTGTTAAGTTTCCAATCGCATTGTCCGCTTTCATTCCACTTACTTTTTGAATTGACAAGTTTTTGTATGAAAATACATCTCCAACTTTCCAGTTCCCTGTGCTATAAAAGATAAACGAATGATAATTGTTTGCGTTTGTTGTTGCTGTAAATGTGTATGTTATTGTTTGCCATGATGTTGTCACTGCGACATTACTCTTGACTCCTCCCATCTCATGTCCCATAGATTTAATCGTTATCGCTCTTGAACACTTAACATCCACAGACCATTTATATTGTTGCCCAACTGTCAAATCAACACCACCAGCATGTGGACCATTTGATGCAGCTGTTGTGACTTTATATTCATATATCAAAACATTATTTTCTACCTTTGTTGTATATGTCCCCTTTGTTGATGATTGCGCTTGTGAATATGGATATAATATTTCATTTGCTGTATCAAAATTAACAACATATGTGTTTGCTGTCCACTGTGCGTATAAAACATCACTTGCATTAGTTGAATAACTTGCTCCATTTGCATACCTTACACTTCCTGTTGAAGACAAACTCCAACCAGAAAAATGATAACCAGTTTTCGTGAAAGTGTTGCTTCTTAAATTTACAGCCGTTCCATAAATTTTATAAGTTGCACTCATGGAACCTGAACCAGTGTTTGAATTATAAGTTATAGTATACCGCTGTTTGATTTTGATATTTAATGTAATATTAGGGTTCGCTGTGTTTGTGTTCCACTCGTATGTATATGAGTCACTGGCTGAATCATATATCATTGTGTATACTGATGTTGTTGGTGCTGAGCCTATACGCATATAGTAATCATAACTTGAATCATTAGACAAACTTATGGTTACATATTTATATGAACTATCTGGCTTTGCTGTTAAAGTTGCCTGTCCACCACTTGAAATTGATGTTGTAGGCAAGGTTCCATTAGTAGCTGACAAAGTTATACTTGTTGAATTTGTTGCTTGTTGTGAAGCATATTTAATTGTTAAGACATCCGCTTTTGCAAAAGCAGCAAAAATGCAATTCACCATATCATCGCAAGCATTTGCTGCCGCATTAGTGGATCCACCTCGGGCAAAAAATCCGCTTACTGTTATATAATATGTAGATGAAGTTGAAGTGGTAGATAAAGGCTCATATAAAATTTCTTCACCATTATCATATCCTCTATACCACCCAACAAAAGTATAACCTGATGGCATGGAATCAACTTCCATAGTAATGCTTGTGTTTACAATATCTGTGAGAAAATATATATAAATACCACCATATTCTACCATATCATCATGCCAATCTTTTGTGCTTATACGAGGAGTTTGACAAGAAGATCCACCTGTAACTGAAACTTCTCCTCCTATATCATCAAAACTATCATAAATATTATTAATCAACCATGTTGTAGTGTCATTATCTGCAACTACAATTGTTCCGCAAAATCTAATTGCATAATAATACTATGCAGCTAAATCTTCTGTGTCATCAGGTTCATTACTTTCAAAGTCATCATCTTGACCAGTATCATCTTCGGTATTTTGCCCATTTTCAATATTATTTTGATTTGGGCTTTCTTGAGAATAGGAAGAATCACAGCCAGAAAAAAGAAATGCACTGCCTGTGAATGCTGTTCCAATAAAAAGAAATGAGAATAAAACCAAAAATAACTTTTTCATATCTTGATTTTAGCAAATCCCCCCCCCCGAGTCAACATTTTCGTGGATTTTTATAGTTTTTTTATTGTTGCCTTAATTATTATTTATCAGCATTAATAGTTATATGGCCTAAATTTACATAAATAAAATAAAAAATGGCTCTTTCATAACAATTAATTAGCACTCAAAATCGTCGAGCATCTGGTTCGTGCTGGTGTAGTTCAGCGGTAGACCACCACCTTGGTAAGATAAAAAATGGCAAATTTTACCACTCGAAAATCAACAAAATTTAACTCAAAAACTAAATATGCTAATGTAGCACAGTCGGTAGTGCACCGCCTTGGTAAGATACGGTTTTACCATAAAAATTAACCTAAAAAATTGAATATGCTGATGTAGCTCAATCGGTAGAGCACTTCCTTGGTAAGGAAGAGGTAGACGGATCGTAA
>CALWQM010000016.1 GCA_944383685.1 uncultured Clostridia bacterium
ATTAACTCGTCATTTGGCAACAAAAAACAATGAAAATTTTAA
Organism: uncultured Clostridia bacterium; assembly: GCA_944383685.1. GTDB lineage: Bacteria > Bacillota > Clostridia > Christensenellales > UBA1242 > Caccovivens. The sequence goes on from CALWQM010000016.1 coordinate 43, forward strand.
TATTAAATATGTTTATAATAATCTAAAAGATTCCAAAGAAAGCATTTATGACAAATTAGCAAAGTTTGTATTATAAATCCACTGCAACAAATTTTTGCAAGAAAAATGCAAGATTTTTGCAAATGGGCTGTTTTGTGTTGTATTTTATCGCGTTTGTATTGTATAATATCGTTTGATAAGGTCAAGTGGATAAAATGCCGATAAATAAGGGGATTGAGAGATTTTTATATGATATTTTATGATAAAATATGATACGAAAAATCGAACTCACAACAAATGGTTTTAATTTCTTCGGAACTTAGATTCCGGGTTCGAATCCCGGTGGAAGCACCAAATTTTATATAATTTATAACAACTTAAATTATTTACAAATCAAAAGCTTTTTCTTATATATAGATAAGCAATTTTTTATTAATTTAAGGTGTCCTTTTTGATTGGAAATTTAAAACAAATCGGTGTTAAGAATATAATAATAATTTAATAATTCCTTTTGATAATCCACAATCTTCCCCTCTGGCAAAATCAACATTCTTGTGATGCCTATTTGTTCAACAAAATCTGGGTTGTGGCTTACAAGAAGAATTGTGCCTTTATATTCACGGAAATTTTCGCCAATAATTGCCTGAGTGTCTGGGTCAAGGTGGTTTGTTGGTTCATCCAAAATTAAAAGGTTTGCTTGTTGCAAAAGCAATCTACATAATGAAATCCTGGCTTTTTCACCTGGCGACAAAAGTTTAACCTTCTTAAAAACGGTATCCCCTTTAAAAAGAAAATTGCCAAGAATGTTTCTTCTTTCTATGTCATTTAAGTTATTGTCTTCAATGTTTTCAATCACACTTTTGTTTTCATCCAAAAGTTCCAATTCCTGTGCATAGTATGCAATATCTGTTTTTTGGCTGAAAACAATTTCTCCACTTTTAGGAGTTAATATTTTCATTATAAGTTTAAGCAAAGTTGATTTACCAACACCATTCTCACCCACAATCAAAAATCGTTCATTTGCACTTAAAGCAAAGGATAAGTTTTCATAAAGTTTTGGCTTGCCTTCATAATTAAAAGTCAAGTTTCTCACTTCTAATGGCACTTTGCCACTTTCGCGTTTTGGTTCAAGACGAATTTTGATGTGCTTATATTCTTTATCACGCTTTTCAAGGGATGCAATAGCCTTTTCAAGTTTTGCTTCTCTATCTTGCCCCATTCTTTTTAAGTTATGATTAGTTCGAGAGGCTTGCTTTGCTTTTTGAACAAAATCGGCAAGTTTCTTTATCTCTTTTTCTTGCTGAGTAATTCTCAATTCTTTTAAAAGTTGCTCTTGGGCATATTTGTGTTTAAAAGTGGTGTAGTCACCTTCATACACAGAAATTTTATGTGTGACTTTGTTAACAAAAAGAATTTTGTTCACAACTGCATTCAAAAAATCTATATCGTGGCTGATTATCAACACGCTACCTTTATAATTTTTTAAATAGTTGGTAACAAATGCCTTTGTGGTGATGTCTAGGTGGTTTGTTGGCTCATCCAAAAGCAAAATCTGTGGATTAGAAAAAAGCACATGTGCAAAGGCAATTTTAGACTTTTGACCACCTGATAAATCTTTTAATTTCATATCCAAAAGGTCGCTGTCAATCTTCATGTCATCAATAAGTTTGAGAAGGCTGTTTTCTGCATTATAGATATCAAGTTCGTCAAGTTGTGCTTGCAAATTTGTTATCTCCCAAAAAAGTTTGGGATGTTCTGTTTCATCTGCAACGGCAAGTTTTTCATACACTTCGTTCAATTTGCTTTCAATTTCTTTAATTGGGCGAGCAGAAAAAAGATAGTCCCATACGGACTTTTGCTTGTCTTCAAAATCTATTTCTTGTGGCAAATATCCAACTCTGGCATTACCTGTGACAATTGTTCCGCTGTCAAGTTCTTGCTGTTTCAAAATTACCTTGAAAAGGGTTGTCTTTCCAGCGCCATTGACGCCAACAATTCCTGTTTTGTCATAATTATTAAGATAAAACTCTGCATCGTCATAAATGGTTTCCGTTCCAAATGACAGATGCATATGCTGTCCTCTCATTGCTGTTCCTCACTTAAATTTGATTTATGTGCAACACTTTTAAAATCCTAAAATTGAATAATAAATAAATTATGAAATCAAATATTTTGCAACTGCAATGACAGAGTCTTCAAGAGCCTTAACAAATTTTCTGTTAACTTCAAGGGAATAAGGTTGCTCAATATTATCTTGTTGGATAAGTTCCTTTGGGTTGATTTTCAAATTATCCACAATGCCTTCGCAAAGTAAGTTTGAGATAACATACAAGGCATTATCCTTATTTATATTTCCCCTCATAAGCGCAAACTTTAATATATCATCTTTTGCGAATATTAAGTCGAGAGCAAATTTTAAAAAGAACTCTAACTTTTCAATAGAAAAACAATTTCCATTTGCAGCCGCCAAAATCTGCCAAGACATGTAAAGTTCATAATTTTGATTTAAAAAATTAGGGATGCCTTTGCTGTAAAAATATGCAACACAATCTTCTGCAATGGCATCTCCCATCATTGCCTTTGTGCAAATGTCGGCAAACACATCGTCAAACTTTCCAGTTTCTTCTGCATCGAACAATTTTTTTCTATATTTAACAAAACCATCATAAGCGGTTTTTCTGTCAATAAACTTTTTATAATCCACGGCTTAAACTCCTAAAATTATTATAACAAAAAGATAAAAAAAGATAAAGGAAATGGGCAATTTTCCACAAATTTTTTGAGTTATCCACATTTATACACAAGTTATCCACATTTTATCCACAATGATTTTTTAAATTCGACAGCAATAAACAAAATCTATTTCCCCTGTGGATAAAAAAATATCTGCTTTTTCAAGACAGATATTTTTTATATTTAACAAAATTTATAAAATTGGAGAGCCCAAACGGAAAATTGCTTGCAAAAACTTTGTGTACCATTTTTTCTCTCTGTAATAATTTTGGTCAAGCTTAACTGAGTTTTTAATGTCCTCTTTTATGCTTTTCCCATAATCCTCATTAAGCTCTTTTGAATACATAATAACCGTGTCTTCAAAATTAAGTCCAAATGAACGATTGTCTGTGTTACAGGTTCCTATTGATAATTGGTTGTCATCCACAAGCAAAGCTTTGCTGTGCAAAAATCCTTTGTAAAGATACACGGAAGCCCCAATATCCAAAAGTTCTTTGAGGTAGGAAATTGAAACATGGAAAATTGCTTTATGGTCTGGCTTTTGAGGAATCATAATTCCAACCCGCACACCACTTGCAATTGCAATTTTGATTGCCGACATGAAACTGTCATCCGGCACAAAATATGGTGACTGAATGAAAACATGCTTTTTGGCATTGGTTATCATTTTGATGTATGTTTCCTTTATGCTTTGCATTGGCATATCAGGGCCAGATGCCAACACCTGCAAGTTTACGCATCCCGCAATGTTGATTTTTGGGAAGTAACCATCTTTAACATAATCTTCGGCTCTGCGGTTTTCTTTCTTGCAATATCTCCAATCATTCAAAAAGATGTTTTGTAAGATATACACCCCACTTCCAACCATACGCAAGTGAGTGTCACGCCATGGTGATGTTTTTTTCTTAGTGCCATAAATGTGGTCATCACGAATATTGAGCCCACCAGTGTAACCAATCTTGCCATCAATCACAACAATCTTTCTGTGATTACGATAATTCATTTTTAAATTAAGCATACGAATATGTGCAAAAGGTGGGAAAAATTCAGCAACTTCACCGCCAGCTTTACTTAACTTTCTAAAAAAGCGTCTTGGAGCCCCTAAGCATCCAATGGAGTCATAAATAAATTTAATTTTAACCCCTTCTTTTGCTTTTTTGATAAGAATGTTCATTATCTCTTTGCCAACATTGTCATCTGCAAAAATATAGTATTCCATATTTATTGTTTCTTTTGCAGCTAACAAATCTCTCTTTAAATCTGCAATTTTATCAGTTCCCCAACGATAAAATTTTATATCGTTATTAGGACACAATATACTTCCAAAGCTGTAACAACACTTTACAACGCCAATATCATCTTTAAGCTCGCTTTTCAAATCTTCTTGCATATATAAGATTTTTTTAATCTCTTCGTTATATCCAAGTTTATAAAGTTTATGTTTGTTAATCATTCGGCGAGTTCTAAAAGAAAGCCCATTCCCCATAACAATATAGAAAATATAACCCACGATTGGAAGGGCGGTTAAAACCGCCATCCAACACATGATATTGGTAAATTTTCTTCTTTCCAAGAAAACCATGGAAACGAACAGCAAAAAGTTAATTATCCAAGTTGAAATAAATATCCAAAACCAAACATTCATTTAGTGACCTCACTGGCAGAAGGAATGTTATTTTCAATTAAAACAAGAATTTTTGTCAATATTAAAGAGCCATCTTCCTCTGTTCCTGTTTTAACATTCACTGATTTCAAAATATAGTCATTTTCAACATCGTTGTCATCTAAACTCAAAATGTTGTTAGTAATTATATTAGAAGAATCATCATAATATTCAACTTGGCTTATGCCGAGTTCAGTTCTCACACTGCTTGTAATCAAATTTAAATTGAAGTCTTTTGTGTCTGTTGAACTTTCAAACATCAAATTTTCACTGACCATGGTTTCCTCTGTTGTGCCATTTTGTCCAACAAAGGTAACATTGATAATGGCATAAATTGTGGAATCGCTTGCACCATCATTATAGGTTACAACATAAAGATATTTTTGTCTTATTGCAAACAAGTTTTGACTTGGGAAAGTTACTGTCGTTGTTTCTGTCAATTTATAGTTTCCACTTTCAAACTTGCCATCTGGTATATTGTTATTAATCACATAAAATTTCGCACTTTTTGCACCAGTTACATTGATATTTGCATTTATTTGCTCAGTGTAGTTAGATAAGTTATTGTTTCCAGCAGTTATAGTTCCATTGAGCATGATGTTGAAACTGTTTGTTATTATTGCTGAATACAAAGTCAATGTAACTTTATAATATTTACCACCAATCATAACATAGAACACTGGAAGTTCGCTTGAAACAACTTGGCCGTCTTCACGAACGATGTTAACTTTGTAAATTCCATCCACAACTGAATCTGTGTCAACAGTTAAAGTTGAGATTGAACTCAATGCATTGCCACCATAAGTGAACCAGCTGACAGTTCCAGTTAATCCTAAATTTTCAAGTACAAAACTATCAAGGTTGCTTAACCTATAAGCATTTGTGTAAACAGTGCTTGAAGCAATGTTTGTTTCGCCTTGGTAAACAAAGAATGTAACAGTGTATTTTGTGTAATTTGAAACTCCGTCTTTGGTATTAACAACAAAGAATTGTCTTGTTAAGCTGTTTGCAGCATCAGTTTCTTTTCTTTCAAGAGTGTAAGATTTAGACTCTGTGATTTCAACCATTTCGTTATTATCACTAAGTGCATAAATCTTTTCACTGCCTTCGACTTTCAAAATATTCTTAATTTGTGCAAGTGTTAGGGTTGCTGTTGTAACATCTTTATCATCAACCTTAGTGGTTGTGAAATCGCTGTTTTTAAGCCAAGTTGAAGTTGCAATGTTAGAATTTGAATTGTATACATAATAATTAACTGTATATTTCTTTACCCCACTTTCAGTTTGAACATAATAAGTTTCTGGTTGTGGAGCTGTGTTTGTTGATTGGAAGATAACAGATGGAACAACTTGGTTTTTGTTATCCGCACTTAGCTTGTAAGTTGTTGCATCATTTCCAAATAAGTTACTCAAATAGTATGTTGTGTTTGGAGTAAGTGCAACATCTTTGCTTCCAGCATCGCTATAAACAAAGATTGTTATGTTGTAATTAATAATTGTTGAACCTTTAACAGCAACAATATTATAAGTTGTTATCCCTTCTTTTGCGACATCAAAAGTGGTCTTTGCTTCTGCTGAACCATCTTCTTTAAGTTGATAGTAAGTGTAGCCACCACCATCATTTAACACAGTTGAAATTGAGTTTGCTGTTGAACCTTTTGTTAAAGCATATGAACGATAGTCCAAAGATTCATTATCATAAACAACAACAGTTGCTGTGAAATATTCAAAAGTAAGTCCTTTTTCGCTGTTTAAATAACTCTTCACAAAAGTACTTGTGTAAGAACCAACACTGTCATAAGTGTAGGAGTCAACATTATTTGAAATTATATAAGCTCCATCAGTGTTTTCTTGAACAATACGATATTGAGTGTTTGCTTCGCCAGTGCCAAAATATTCCCCAAAGTTTATGGTTGTGTTCATAGGAACAACGATAACAGGTGAAGCTGTTCCCTGTGCAGGAGTTTTTACAGTTGTAGTTAAACCTGCCCCTAGCATGTAAAGTGTTTCCTTGTCATTTAAAACAATTAAAGAATTTCCAAGCAAATTGTAACCTTTGCTAGCGTTAATTTCAGTTGTTGAAGTTTCCTCCTCTTTACTATATTCTCTTAAATAGAATTCAACTGTGCCAAGCAATAAGCCTTGATTATCCCTGAACATTCCATCAGCACCAGAAACTTTCATGTAAATGGTAACTTTGATTGTGTTTGTTTTAACATCAAAGCCTTTTGAGGTTGTGATTGTTCCGGTTGCGTCAATGGTTGCATTACCTTCAATTTCAAACGAATATGCCCATGGCTCATTCCCTATATAATGTGAGCTACTCATAAAACTTGGATCATAAACTACATAATTTAATAAACTGTTTACTGCCCAACCACTTGGAGAAATCACATAATAATCGTCAGCTGTACCTGTGTTTCCACCTTCAACTTTGTAATAATTGTTTACGATATATTCATAAGCGGTGGAATTATTAGCACTTATTGATTTATAGTAAGGATAAACTTGAATAGATTCATGTTGTTGATAGTATAAAGGTCCAGTGCTTTCGTTTGGTCTATAACCTACCACTGTGTAAATATTTCTTGTTGCATACCCACTTGAATTGAGCTCCGCAATGCTTTCAATATTGTAAGTTATTATGTTAGTAGCACTAAATGCCGCAAGTTTGCCAATATTGTAAGATTTTATTTCATTTGAATTTGTTGCTTCTTTTACACTGTCAAAATATTTAATTGTGTAACTTCCACCTTCACTTACATCTTTAATATGAACATAATAAGTATTCCCAGCGGTGTAAGCCTTTTCGGTTGAAATTCTTACATAATCACTGTGAGTGTAACTTCTTGTGTTGTTGATTGTCTTCCATGGATTATTTACATCTTGTTCATTATCATCCGGAATTTTTGTATCTGTTGTGATTGCATATTTAAGTGAAGTTCCTGCTGTGGTTTGAATTTGCAATGTGTCGTTATAAACTGTCACTTCACCAGGTGAAGCTGAGTTGAAATCGCCATTTGTTATTGTTCCGCCGTCCAAAATTTTTGACGTCTTTATCGTTCCTGGTTCATTACGATTTACAGTTACATTAAGTCTTAATTCTGCTTCACTTGTGCCATCTGTTATTGTAATTACCATAACAACTTCAATTGATGTTGATGTGCCATAATATGAACCATCAAAATATGGTATAGAGAATGGTGTATTAGCAATCTCAGATATTGTTCCTTTTGTTGCTGTTCCTGAATTATCATAATAGTACCACAAACCTTCGCGAGTATAAATATTTTTATCTTTATTGGTTCCGCCAGTAACAGTAGTTCCATCAATCTCAAAGTTAACTTTACTTATATAATAATCTTGGAAATTAGATTCATATATACCATCTGCTGAGATTGCAAACACCTCTTTTGAGTAAAGATAAGTATCAAAGCCACGCAAGGTTATTTGATAATTACCTTTACCAAATGTTGGATTTGTTACCTCTGAAACACTTTGATTGCTTGGTGTTTTGATTTCTCCACCATAACTTACAACTATTGGGCTTGTGGAACTTGCATTAACATAAACATCGAAAACACTTGGCAAATTTGCATTATCAATATCATTAGTTGCATGCTTCTTTCCATCCGTTCCATTATAAACATAGATAATGGTTGCGCCTGAAACAACATTACCATCATCAACTTTTCCTTGGTAAACTTTTACTTCTTCGTTTTCACTCTTTGGAACATTTGCAAAATACAAATTGTATTCTGTGTTATAATTTGCACTATCTTCATCTGCTGTTGTGCCTGTCAAAGTAACGTTGTTTTGAGTAATTGTGTTATATAATGTTCCAAATGTGACAGAATCACCTTCTGTAACACTTGACTTGTTTGTTCCAACAATTTCAGGATTTAAAGTTGATTTAATTCTAAAATAAATTCTAATTTGGAAATCATAGGAGTCAACTGCATCAATATAGTAATTCTTGTCGCCAAGTTCAACTGTCTTGACACCAAAATTAACTCCACCTGAACCAGTTTTTGAAGCCTCTTTCAATATTTTAGTTTCATCATCTTCACCATCATAAACACAGTTCCAGCCAAAATCAGCAAAATTGACACCTGCTTCATACGAGTTAAATTCAGCCCCTGCACTTCCTTTTGCATAATAATAAGTGAACAAATTGCCTAAGTTTTGGCCACCTTGATTTGCAACAAGCACTGAGTTATTTCCGCTTGAATAAAGGTTGATTGTTAAAGAATCATCAGTCAAATTGATGATATATGGATTTTCTGCGGTGTTGGTCATATAAAGTGTATGCCCACCTTGACCTTTTTCATATTCCTTGCTTTGTGCATTTGAATAAGCATTTGTTATGTTGTCATTCATAATTTGAACTGTGTAAGAAGAAACAACTTTAACCCTTAAATTGTAACTTGTTTGAACAGTAACTTCTCCAAAAGTTGTGGAATATGTGATTTTCATCATAACAAAATTGCCTAAGTTAGAAGCACCTCTTGCACGAATTGTCCAGTTAACATTTTTATCATTTGAACGAATGGCTGTCAATGAAATATAGTTGTTGGTTAAGTCACCGCTGTTACCTGAGTTAAGTTCATGCTTACCAGCTCTTGGATTGATACCAGTTGAATTAGAAACTTCTGCCAAGATTTTTTGGTGAACTCTCCATGCTTCTTGTGATAATTCATCCCCATCTGCTTCAACTTTTAAATCACTGAACCCATAAACTTGAAGGTCTATTGCTCCGTTTTCAGCAAGAGTGGTTTGATTATAAAGTTCACCTGTTCTTGCATTTCTTATTCCAAAGCCAGACATTGAAAGCAAGTTGTAAGTGCTTCCTGCTTGCAATTCTTCAAATTCTGTTTCTGCGTCTGCCACAACTTCAAATTCCACTTTAAGTGCAACAGTGTATGAATAATTTGTTTTGCCAGCAGGCTCTGTTCCATAAGTGTCTCTTGTTAAGTTGTATCCAATGTTAAGTTTCTTTTCTTGCCCAATATCCGCACTTGCAAAGGTGAATGTTGTCATATCCTTCCAAGTTGAACCGTCTTGAATATAAACATTTGCAATGTCAGGAGAAACTTCATAGCCGGCATACTTCAAAACAATACGATTTGTAACGTATGGGTTTACCGCAAAAATTGTGCCTGCATCTTGTTTTCCAGATTTATTTTCGGCATCGACCTCTGTCAGGTAAACACCTTCGAAGGTATATCCAGAATAAGACCTTCCAAGTTCTTCAATATTGTCAACACCAAGGCTTGTTGACTGCAATTCATAAACAAAATAGTTTTGTTCGTTTTCGAATCTAACAAAATAGCTGTTTAAAGATATTCCAGTTAAGTATTTATATTTCAAAAGTCTACTGTTGCCAAAAATTGTGAGTTCTGTGTAATTTTTCATATCTTCGGCATAAATGTTTTCAACAGAGTTAGTTCTGTTTGTTGCATTTGTTTCAACTGTAACTGTTTCTGTGTTGCTAACAGTAACATTGTAAGTGATTGTCACTTGGTTAACTGTGATTGAAAATTCAACTGAACCTGAAATACTGTTATTGACTAAATTAAACTTAAAGTTGTATTCTGGCATTTCTGGGGTTGTGATTGTTGTGTTCATAATATTGCCAGGAGCTGTCATATCTTTTATGGTGTTACCTGTTACATTAAGATTTACATTTGAAATTGATGTCACATTAAGCCCAATTGTGTATGAGTAAGCAGGAGCACCATCAGTTTGTCCCATTGGGTTTATTTCAAGTCTCTTTTCTATTGCTTTTGCTGTGAAGTTTGGAGCTGTATTAAAGAAATCGTTAATTGTTGTTTTATTATCAACATATTCTGTTTTAACAGCCTCGTCATTAACAGTTTTTATCGTTTCTGTTTCGCCGTCTGGCATTGGGTAATTAACTTTTAACTCTACATTTGGCAAAACTGTGTAAACATAGTTAACATTAAATGAGAAAATCTCTTTTTCATTAAATAAATATGTTATACTTAGATTTTCGGTATTAGTTTGCTCTTCACTTACATTTGGAATTGTTATATCTTTTGTTGTTCCATCACCTGTGAATATAAGTGAATCTATATCACTTCTTATTCCTTCTTCAATGTCGAACCACTCAGCAATCTTATCTGTTAAATTACCACTTTCCAAATTAATGTTTATTGTGTGCTGAGCATAATAATTTGTTTCATCTCTAAATTCATAAACTAAGCTTGAATCAAAGCTCTTTGTGAAATGAACAAAGAATGTAAATTCATAAACAGTATCTTCTCCAACCTTTAAAACGGCATTAATTTGTGCATCAAAATCTTCATCGGTATAAGCAACAACAAATGTCACACCGCTTGTTTTATCAATGGAAATTTTTTCTTCTGCCTTAGCTGAATTTGCTAATATTGTGTATTCAAAATTTTCTTTTATATCGGTTGTATCACCATTTTTGTAAATGCTTGTAACAAAGTCATCTAAGTTATATTTTGTTCCACTTTCAAAGGCATTGCCAGATACAACATTTTCGGTAAGTGTGTAAGTGTATCCACCGTTGACATTGAAATTGATGTCAAATACATTTTCATAAGCTGTATATATACCAATTGAGAATGATAAGTCGTAAGGATTAGCGGCTATTGTCCTGAAAGTGAGTTCAAAATTAGTTGAACCTTCCTTTTGTTTAAACATAAAGAAATTAACGAGGCTTTCTTGCATATAAAATTCTTTACCAATAAGGTTAGCATTTTTTGTTGAGCCTTCGGCAAATGTCACTTTAACAACTGTATCACCCTCAATAGGGGTTAATGTGGCAAAAATTCTGTCAGTTCCGTCATTGAAATCACTTGCAAGAATTTTGTATTCATCACTTAAAGTTCCATCAACATAAGTTGAGTAAATGCTGTCTCCTTCCTTTACAAACGGAGCTAAAATTTTTTCTGTGACAGGAACCATTCCCATTTGTGAAGTAAAGTGAGCAAACATATTGGTTTCAGGAGTTTGAGTGTCCCCACCATTATCCATTTTTAAGTCAACAAGATATTTATAATCTTTGTTTCCAACCTCAATGTTATCAACAAAATCTTCACCTTCGGTTGAAAGAGGAGTTTCCTCTTCGCCATTCACCTTATAAACATTTGCTATATATTCTGGCGTGTTATTTAAAATAATTCTGTATATTCTTTGAGAATTAATAATTTCATTTCCAAGGCCTGTCAATATTGTTTCATAATAAGTTTTTGCAATTTTAATTTCGATAATTGCGTCTGGATTCTTAACCGAAGCACTTAAAAGTCCTGTTTCTTCGTCAAGAGTCAAGGTTATATAATCTTTCCAGTTTTCTTCACTTACAGCCACTTCTCCATTGATTGAAACTTCATAAATTGAATAGCGTGCTGGAGCTTCAACAAATTCACCGTTTGTTTTATCCTGCAACTTAGCAAAACGTGTTTTTCCAACCGCATTTCCCGCAGCATATCCAATGCCCATGGTTTGTTCAAAATCAATTGAAAAATAGGTTTCATTTATGTATTCTGCGCTATCATTATAAGGATATGTAACCGAGCCAAGTGAATAATTTGCAGTTATCTTAATGCGGAAATACATTTCATAGGATATAGTTCCACTTCCCATGTTTTGAGTTAAAGTAAGTTGCAAAATTGCATAAATTTCATCATCTGCATCAACCACAGAATTAATTTTAATACTATCTTGCAAACCACTTGCTGAACCAGTTATGCTTATTAAGTCATCATAGCCATCAGTTATATCATAAACAGAAAGGTTTGCAGCTATGTTGGCGCTTGAACCAGTTGTTGATTTATAATGGAAACCAACTTCTTTTGAAGGTTCTTCACCGTCTTCATAAGTATCGACAAAGACAACTTGTTTTGCGTCGACACCTGCTGTCATTTCTTCATAAACATCGTTTTCAACAAGGACACTTGGATTTCCAGTTATAACATCAAAGGTGTAATCATTTGTGTAAACCACATAATCAAGACCGACCTTTGTAAGTCTTGCATTCACTTTGATTATGTCAATGTTATTGCATGTGAATGTCATTTGAATATCCAAATTAAACACTTCAAGTGAACTAACAATAAATTCTGTTGCGTTGCAAACAACGAAACGGCTGTCCGTTGATGCTTGCCATTTTTGTGAATCACTTTGAACTGGATAGTAAGTTTCACCTTCAAGCAAAATTAATTTATATCCCGTTTCATCTTCAATCAATTTATAATTTGTGTTGCTTTCACCAAAAATCTTATCAATGGTGTCATAAGCATCTTTGCCGTAACCAATTTCAAAGGAAATTGTTGAAACTCCACTTCCCACAAAAGTTGGATTTTCTTCACCTGTGGCTGCAATAAAGTACAGAGCTTTGAAATCTCCTGTGCCTGCATTTGGCCCTGCATAAGTTAATGTGCAAGAAGATGAAATGTTTGCGCCAAGGTTTGACTCAAACACGGCGCTTTCCTTTCTTGTGATTAAAGTGCTGTCATTTTTTATCTCGATAATACCAGAAGTGGTTGTGAAGTTGAAATCGTCAAAACCTATCTTGCTGCTTTCATCCAATGATGCACTATTCTTAACATAATTAATATAGTCTATTGCTCTATATATATCATAATATAAAGATATATCACTTCCACTTGAAGTCAATGTTGAAATATCAATAAAGTTATTGTTTTGAACTATTGCATAGTTAGGATTAATGATGAATGAAAGGGTCATCTTGAATGAGAATGTGTTTTCGGTGCCATAACTTATGGTCACATTGACCGTTTGGAAAGTTTTAACATCCGCAAAAGTCAAACTTGAACCATTAAGTGAAACAAGTTCTTTTGTTTCAGTTGAAATATTTAAGTTTCCATTACTCCATGAAAGAGCTTCTCCATCTTGGGTCATTATGTAACTTATTGGCAAATAAGTATTTAAGTCTAAGGTGTCATTACCAAAAACTTTAATTCTAAGTTCGCCCATTCCGTTGTCAGTTAAATAACCTTCATAATTATTTTCATAAGTTGAAAATTTATTGGTCACTTCCACATTTGCATAAATAACAAATTTAAGTTGTATGTTAACCAAATTGTTTGCATCGGTAACATTGAATACCAAAGTGGTTTCCTGTGCAAAAGGTTTTTGAATTTTAAAGGCTTTGATTGTGTCATTGTCATAATCAACAAGATTAATATCAGACAATTCTGTGTCAGTGTTGTAAAGTGCAATCATTCCAACACTTGGCAATGCCTCAGCTGGCCTAAACAAATCATTCAAACTTGTGGAAGACATTTCGTTAAGATAAGAACTGTCAAGTTTAAAGTTAAGTTCAGCAGATTGCATTGGTGTGTCACTGTCCCCAATATAAACATTAATCAAATTTGCAAGAATAATTTCATCACCTTGTTCAAGGTATTTTTCAATGGTTACTTCACCCAAATTACCTTCGGTGATGGTTGTCATTTCATCATCTTCGCCCATCTTAGCAAACAATGTTCCGTCATATTCAATCTTAGAAACACCTTCACTTTGGATGTTGAATTGAATATCAATTGTCTCAACTTCTGCACCATCTTTTGAGTTTGCCACTGCATTCAACACTGTGTCCACTGGTTTACCACCTGTGGAAGAAAAGTTGACAATGTTGTTGTTTGAAATCATGATGTAGTTTAGTCCATTCTTTTCTTGCAACGTGTAAGAAGCAACACTTGAAACCAATATTTCCCTGCCATATTGGTCAAACATTGCAACTTGAAGCAAGTTAGACAAAGTTGAAATTGCATTTCCGCCTTGCCCATCAACAACCGGATTACCGTTCCATAAGATTGAAACTTCATCCGCCGTAACCCTAACATTGATAACTGCTGGATCGCCATCTATATCAAGATATGGATTATCTTCTTCAAGCATAAATCTATATTGTGCATCGTTTACTGATTGGCTGTAAAGATAGAAATTGTTAAAGTTTAAGCCAGCATAATTTAATGTTATTTGCTTTTCTCTTTCCACCTTTCCATTGTTAAATATAAGGTAAGCTGTGAAATATTCTCCTTCAACATTTGAATATGCATTTGAAATTTCAACATTTCCGCTTATGGTTACTGTGCTTGCAACCTCATTAAATTCAAAAGTTGCGTTTGAAAGAGAAATATAATCACTTTTCTTTCCATCTGCACCCCTAAACTCAATCCTAAGATTTTGAGAATTAAATAAATCTTGCATTTCGTTTAAATCGGCATTGACATCAAGACTATTAGAAAGAGTGATATTGAAATTAAAGGTATCTTTAACAGCTTCGTCATTGGTTGTGTATAACACAGAAGGAAGATAAAGCTCATAATTTTGCCCATCACCATCTTCATCATAAAGGAAGTAGTTTTCACTCACTGATGTAAGATCCAAAGTTGAGTTCATATCGCTAAACTTCAATGTTGAATCAATAACTAGTGTCCTTGCATTACTTGACAAAACAATGTCATATTTTCCGTCTTGCATAATAACATTACCATCTGCATCTGTTCTTACAGTCACAAAAATCAAGTAAATGTTTCCTTGGTAAGGGCCATTTGCTGTGAGCATACTGTCATTTAATTCATAGAGATATATGCTGTTAACACCGGCTGATGAACCAGGAATTGAAAGAATGATATCAGGATCAGTTCCGCTAACAGTGTACTCAACTGGGGCTTTTGAAGATATAGCATTAAAATCTCCAACAAGAGAACCGCCTTCAAAGAAGAAGAAGTATCTCACAGTTTGATAAATATTATCTTCATCCACATGGATTTGTGTTGAAAGGTCAACCGAGTCACTTATGCCTGCGTCGGAGTCATAAACAAGATTGATTGAACTTTGTTCATCCCAATATAATTCAGCTTCCACACTCATTGTGAAATCAATGTTAACAACTGGCAAATCATCAAAGGTTTGACCGGCATTCAAATAGATAACAAGTTCGCCATTCTCTTCAATAAACAATGCTGTTTTAAATTGTTCAACATTATCTTCACTTGCTGAAATTTTGTAAGAATAGTTAGAGGCATCACTGCTGCCATTTGTGTCTGGTAAGATAAAGTAGTAAGTTCTTTGTGTTCCGTCTTCACTTATGCTCATGCGATAGTCAACACCTTCACTGTAAACCTCTTGTGTAATATTATAAGACTTTTCGCCATCTAATGTGGTTTCAACAACTTTTATAACACTTGAACCAACAATCTTAACTCCATCATTTTGCCCCATGTATGCAATACCAACATTTTTTGCATAAACAGAGTTTAATGGGGTATTTTCGCTATCTCTAATAATAACACCAAGATTGCCGTCAAACACTGGGGAAGTTGAGGAGGAAGCAAGGTTTAAATATTTGTCAACTGTTCCTTTAAAATCGGTGTTAGTAAGTCTAAAATTATCAACTGTGACATCAACAACTTTAAGGGAAATGTCATATTTTTTGCATGCCTCTGGTTTTTCACCAAAATATAAATTTGCCCTTTGGTTCATGGTTTCAAAGTTATCAGTCGCACTTGGGTTCTCGGCAAGATATTGGTTATATTGAGCCAAAAACTCTTTTTGATATTTTGCAGACGAAAATGTGTAAATAGTAATTTTATCACCATCTGCTTCGCTTATCTTTTCTGCTGTGAAAGTTTGAGTTTCTGGGTCAAAGGAAATGTCGTTATAGTAAAGCGAATAGTAAAAGACCATTTTGTTTTCATCGCCGCTATAAAGTTTTTCACTTTCTTCTGGCGAGTAATCAATTTTAACTTTAAATTGTGAGCCAACAATGATGTTGTTTAATTTATTCATTTCACTGTCCGCAACGTCATAAAGGTATGCAGTTATGCTGTCAACTGGAACATCAACAGCAATATATGTTGAAACAGGTTGAATCAGCCCATAAGAAGATGTCGCCTTTAAGGTTGTGATTCCACCATTGATCCAGTTTGTTTCAAGAGTCTCATTGTATGAAGAAGACAAAGTAACTTGAAAAGGGGTGTTAAGTTTAACTTTTTCAGGAACAATAATAATTCCATTGTCTATGTATCCATTTTCTGCCACACCACCGCTTAAAGAAAGTGTCACGTCATTAACCGTCACACCCGCAGTTGAAGAAGTTATGGTCATTTCAAAGTTTTCAGCAACTTCATACATACCACTTTCAGCATTATAGTTTTCATCCTGAACAAATGAAATATCATTAGGGTTTACCACTTCTTCATTTAAGTATCCCAAAAGATACATTGCCAAAGTGGTCACCCCCATCAAACCTATTATGGAAGCAATGACAATAAGAATAACTTTCCAAGTTGCTAAAACTTTTCTTTTCTTCTTCATACCTACCCCTTTATTATTTGCTAAATTAACTAAAATAATTATACCTTTTTTTTATAATTTTCGCAAACAAATAAAAGAATATTTATAAAATATATAAAATAATTATTTTTTATTTTTTTAGAAATTTAATTTTCAAATATTTTCTATGCAAAAAAATAATTAAATTTTTTTATTTTAAAATATTTTTTCAACTTAAATTTTGTGGATAAGTGGATAACTTAGTCTCAAAATTTTTCAAAAAGTAAAAATTTTTTATAAAACCTTTAAAGAAATCAAATTACATTTCTTGAAAATATTTCTTACCATTTGCAGTCAAATAAGTTATCATCTTTGACACAACACTTTGATATTCCCTTGACAAAACATCCATTTCAAAGTATAATCATCCTTGTATGGAAACAAATTTTGATTTACTTAACTATTTAAACTTGATAAATGAAAAATTTGGCAGCCTTTACCTTAAACAAAAATTAAATTTTTTGCCAGAAAATTTTGTTCTAACAAGCGACTTAATTAAGGAAAGACTTGCCTTAAATGAAGCAAAGAAAAATATCTCTTTGCCTAGTTTTATTTTTGAAAATAAAAAAATAATTAAAAATAATTTCAAAAATGCATTAAAAAACATAAAAAAATTTAAAAATTTAATAAAAAATAGCAATTTTTTTGAAAATAATTTAAAAAATAAAATTTTATTCGACTTAAACCTAAGGCTTGAGCTTTTAAAATTTGATTTAAAACAATTTAACACCACAGCCTTTAATGAGGAAGAAGCTTATAAAGAAATGTTTGCAATTAATCCAATTATAAGTGATTACCTTGACGAAAGTTTTTATCACGAAGTTGACCTTGAAAGTTTTGTTAACAACATCAATACTTCCTATAACCCAAAGCTTCAAAAACTTTTGGAAGAGCTTAAAGAAAAAACAAAAAATAAAAAATTGCAAATGGAAATCTCTTCAAAAAATGTGGAAATGTTGATAACTAAAACCACAAAACAAAAGGAAAACTCAAAGCTATTAGCAAAGCCTAAAACCTCACAAAAAGAGGTAAAACCATTAAAACAAACCGAAAATAAAACTATCAAAAAAATAACCAATCAAAAGGAGAAAGTATGATACAAACAATCAATGTTTCTTTGGCATTCGGCGGAAGAACACTTTATAAAGAAGTTAATTTAAAGTTTACAAAAGGAAACTGCTATGGCATTATTGGCGCAAACGGCGCTGGAAAATCCACCTTCCTTAAAATTTTAACAGGCGAACTTGAACCAAACACTGGTGAAGTTGTCATCACTCCTGGCGAAAGAATGTCAGTTTTAGAACAAAATCAAAATAAATATGACAATGAAACCGTTTTGGACACAGTTTTGCTTGGCCACAAAAGACTTATGGAAGTTCAAAAAGAAAAAGACGCCCTTTATATGAAAGAAGATTTCACAGATGAGGATGGAATAAGAGCTGGCGAACTTGAAACCGAATATGCCGAACTTGGTGGCTGGGAAGCCGACAGCAATGCAAAAACACTTCTTCAAAGCATGGGAATTAATGAAGAAGATTATTATAAGACTATGGCAGAGTTAGACTCTAAAATCAAAGTCAAAGTTCTTTTGGCGCAGGCACTTTTTGGAAATCCAGACATTTTGATTTTGGATGAACCAACAAACAACCTCGACTTTAAAACAATCAGGTGGTTAGAAAACTTCTTATTAGATTTTGAAAATATAGTCATCATCGTCTCCCACAACAGACACTTTTTAAACAAAGTGTGCACCCACATCTGTGATGTTGACTTTGGGCAAATCAATATGTATCTTGGTAACTATGATTTCTGGTATGAAACAAGCCAACTTCTTGCAAGACAAGCCAAAGAACAAAACAAGAAAGCCGAACAAAGAGCAAAAGAACTTAAAGATTTCATTGCAAGATTCAGTGCTAATGCTTCAAAATCTAAACAGGCAACAAGCCGTAAGAGAGAACTGGAAAAATTGACCATTGAAGACTTGAAACCTTCATCAAGAAAATATCCTTATGTCGATTTCAAATTTGAGCAAGCAATTGGTAAAGAAATTTTGAAAGTGGAAAACTTAACCAAAAAAGGTATGTTCAAAAATTTATCCTTCAATGTTGAACCTAATCAAAAAATTGTTTTTCTTTCATCAAACTCACTTGTTTTAACCACGCTATTTAACATTTTGATGGGCAAAGAAGAAGCTGACAGCGGAACTGTTCAATTTGGAAAAACAATTAAACCTTCCTATCTTCCACAAGACAACAGAGAGTATTTTGACAACTGCCATCTTTCCATTGTTGATTGGTTAAGACAGTATTCAAAAGACAAAACAGAAAGTTATGTTCGTGGATGGCTTGGGAGAATGCTTTTCTCTGGCGAAGAAAGTTTAAAAGAAGTTAATGTTTTGTCTGGTGGAGAAAAGGTAAGATGTATGCTTGCAAAACTTATGCTTGAAGGTGGAAATCTATTAATCTTGGATGAACCAGTAAACCATCTTGACCTTGAAAGCATAACCTCTCTCAACAAAGGCATGATAAACTTTAAAGGCCCAATCCTTTTTGCAACTGGTGACCAAGAAATTATTGAAACAGTGGCAAACAGAATTATTGACATTGTGGATGAAAACACCATTGTGGATAAAGAAATGTCCTACGAAGAATATATGGAAAAATATAAAAGTTAACACAAAAATTGTTTTAATTTAATTTTAAAATAAATAAAAACATAAAAAAGAATAAAAAATGCGGAAAATTCCGTATTTTTTTATGAAAAAATGTGTGAAAAATTAATTTTTTAATATTTTTAAAATACTTTTAATTTTATTTTGAAGATTTTTTAAAAATGATTATAATAAATTTATAATAATTTAAAAGGAAATAAAATCATGAAAAATAAACTTAAAGACAAAGTGGCAGTTATCACTGGTGGAAGTGGTGGAATTGGACTTGCCATTGCAAAACAACTCGTTAAAAAGAATGTTAAGGTGTATGATATCTCAAAAAACATGCAACCACATGAAGAATACATAAAAAGCTTTGAAGGTGACGTCAATGACACAAAGCAAATTGAAAATATTTTAAATGAAATATTTGAAGAAAATGGTCACATTGATATCTTTATCAACAATGCTGGTTTTGGAATTGCTGGGGCTATCGAGAACACAAAGGCAGAAAATATCTATCGCCTTGTTAACACAAACTTGTCTGCCGTGATTGCATTAAGTGGAGTGGCAATTCCATTCCTTAAAAAAAGTGGCGGTGGAAACATAATTAACATTTCATCTGTTGGCGGAATTATTCCTTTACCTTTCCAAGCAACATACAGCGCAACAAAAGCAGGAGTGGAAATTTTTTCAAAAGCGCTTGCAAACGAAGTTAAACCTTTTAACATCAAAGTTACTGCAATACTTCCTGGCGACACCAAGACAGGTTTTACACAAAACAGAATTGTTGATAACAACGGCACTGATGAAGATTACAAGAAAAATGTTGAAAAGTCAATAAAGAAAGTTGAAAAGGATGAACAAACAGGAAAAAGTCCTGACTCAGTTGGTAAGGCAGTTTGCAAAGTTCTTCAAAAGAAAAATCCACCACTAAGAAAAACTGTCGGCTTTGCTTATAAACTTGTTGTTTTCTTGCCAAGAATTTTCTCAACAAAACTTATAAACTTCCTTGTTAGAAAAATCTATTGCTAACTTAAATAATTAAATAAGTGATATTTTAATCAAAGCTTTAATATTATATGAATCACAAAAAAATAAAAACAACTTGATTAAAAGTTGTTTTTTTATTTTTTAATATTCAATTTTCTTTTGAACATAATCTGCAAGTTCGTCAATTTTTAATCTTATTTGAGCCATTGTGTCTCTATCTCTAACTGTTACAGTGTTATCTTCAAGAGTGTCAAAGTCGATTGTTACGCAGAATGGAGTTCCAATTTCGTCTTGACGGCGATAGCGCTTACCAATTGAGCCTGCTTCATCATAATCACACATAAATTTCTTTGATAAAAGTCTGTAAACTTCTTTTGCTTTGTCCCCCAAATTCTTTTGAAGTGGAAGAACAGCAACCTTGAAAGGTGCCAAGAATGGTTTAAAGTGCATAACAACCCTTGTTTCACCATTTTCCAACTTTTCTTCTTCATAGGCTTCACTCATAATTGCAAGCATAAGTCTGTCCGCACCAATTGAATATTCGATGACATTAGGCAAAAACTTTTCATTTGTGTATGGGTCAAGGTATTCCATATTCTTTCCGCTGAACTCTCCATGTCGAGATAAATCCCATGTGCCTCTGTGGTGTATACCGTTGAGTTCCTGCCAACCAATTGGGAAATTGTATTGAATGTCACAGGCTGCTTTTGCATAGTGAGCAAGTTTTTCATGGTCGTGATATCTTAAATTTTCCTTGGTTAAACCAAGTTCCTCAACAAAGGACATTGCTCTTTCCTTGTATTCTTTATAAAATTCCATTGATTGCTCTGAATGGCAAAACATTTGAAGTTCCATTTGTTCAAACTCAACTGTTCTAAACAAGAAATTTCCTGGGGTTATTTCATTTCTAAAAGACTTGCCAATTTGAGCAATAGCAAAAGGCACCTTTGCCCTCATTGTTCTTTGCACATTCAAAAAGTTAACATATTCACCTTGGCAGGTTTCAGGACGTAAATATACCACATCTTTTTCCCCTTCAACTGTTCCACGGCTGGTTTCAAACATCAACTTAAATTGACGAATTGGAGTCCAGTTGAAATTTCCGCAATGTGGACATTTGATTTTGTGCTCGTTGATATAATCTTCCATTTCCTTTGTGGTCATTTTCTCAGCAGACACAGTGTTTTTTGAATGTTCTTCAATTAAATTATCTGCGCGGAAACGATATTTACAAGACTTACAGTCCATTTGTGGGTCAGAAAAACTTTGCACATGCCCACTTGCTTCCCAAACTTTTGGATTCATCAAAATTGCAGCATCCACACCATAGGTGTTTGGGTCTTCTTGCACAAACTTTTTCCACCATGCTCTTTTTATGTTATTTTTAAGTTCTACACCAACTGGGCCAAAATCCCAAGTGTTTGCAAAACCACCATAAATTTCACTGCCTTGAAAAACAAAGCCACGATTTTTGCAAAGGTTCACAAGTTTGTCCATTGTTAAATTTTTATCCATATCTTTCTCTCCTTTTTGCGAATGGGGTAAAATAAAACCCCATGCTTTTTAAGCATAGGGGCGACTTAATAAACCGCTGTTCCACCCTATTTCACAAACAAGTTTGTTTGCCTTTTTAACCGTCTTTACGCCGACAAGCGTCTGCTCGGGAGTTGCCAATTCCGTCATTGCTGTTATTATTATAAGTTTATTTAAAAGATTTGTCAATTATAAATGTGAAATTTTTGTGGTAATTTATTTTGCAAGTTCATATATAAAATTATTGAAATTATTTTAAGTAAATTATTGAAATATATTTTTAAATGTATTATAATAAAGAACACAAGGAGCTTATATGAACAAGAATATGGAACTTATTACATTATTAAACAAATTTAAAAGCAAATCAAAGGATGAAAAAGTTACAGCCTTTTTGGACGAAACATTATCTGTTTTAACAGAGAATAATCTTTCTGCTGGAAATTTTGAAAGCAAAAGTGTAGGCATAGATTCAAGAAACACCCCTGTTGAAGTTCAAAAAATCTACTCAGTTGGACTTGATTCTCAAAACAATAAACTTGAAGTAAATCAAAAAACTCGTGTTACCATTGGTCAATGCAAAATCAAAAAGACTGTTGCAAGATTTGCACTTGCTGTTGACAGAAAAAATCAAATCAGCCTTTTCTATGAGGACTTAAAGCAAAAGAAAAACTATATGCTTGACGGAAAAAAGATGAAATTCATTCCAAATCCAGCACCAGTTGATGCTCAAACAAAAAAAGCTGATTACAAAGAAGTTGTTGATAAACTTTTCAAATAAAATCTAATTAAAACGGATAAACGTAAAACTAAAAAATAGTGGTATCAATATTACCACTATTTTTTATTAGTGTTAGTTGATAAAAATACTTAGTATTTTATTTTATATTTTCATAATAAAACAACTTTGCAAGAAGTTCACTTATTACACAACACTCTCTGTCTTTAAGAAACTTGAAAACGTCCTTTAACTCAACTTTAACAATTTCAATTTCTTCCATATCTTCAAGTTCTTGTTTTCCAGTTAATTCCACATTTGCAACAAAACATGCAATGCTTTCATTAGAAAGTCCCGTGCTTGGATAACCAGCATTTGAAACTTGTTTTATGCTTTTAACAACAGCGCCTATTTCTTCCTTCAATTCTCGTTTTGCAGCAACAACATAATCTTCCCCTTCATCCACAAGACCTGCTGGAAATTCATAAACACTTCGCCCTATTGGTGGCCTAAACTGACGTATAAAAACAACATATATCTTACCATTCTCTTCTGTGTAAGGAAGTATTTTCACAGCATCTGGCTTTTTAGTCCATTTTTTCATGTTGTTTAAAAGAGCCTTTTCTGTCTTGTTGCGACTAGCAAATTGATATTCCTTTTCTTTTCCATTAGGAAGTTTTAAAGTTGCTAAATATAGATTAAGATATTTATAATCTGTTGCCTTTTTAACTTTTAAAATTTTCATAATTTGTCCCTTTCCCCACAGAAAAATTATACCACAGACAATATAAAAAGAAAAATGATTGTAAAAATTTACAATCATTAATCAATCCATAAAACTTTATCGTAAGCTATAAGTGTGATAATGTCTAATATCCAAATAATAACTGGGCAAAGCAAAATCATTAAAACACCTAAGATTATGCCGACAGTATTATTTTTATCAATAGACCTACACAAACGGTAAACAGCCCAAACAATGTCAAGACCTGGCAACGCCAAAATAACTTTAACAATGGTTGGAAGATTATCAAATGCTTTAATTATATCTTTCATGTCTCTCTCCTTTTATTATATTTTAAATCACGTGAAGTTAAAAACAAGGTATTTTTATATATGATTATTAAAGTTTTAATATTCTTAAAATTAATCTTATTTAAACATAGAATCTTTCTTTGTTAAAAATGTCCAGCCAAACATAGTTCTAAATAAACTCCCCCAATAAGTCAAACGGGCTGAATTTAAAAACTCGTTGCAAATTTTAATTTCCTGTGGAGATAAATATTCTTTGAGTATTTCTATTGCATACTTTGATGCTCCTTTCTCGATTTTTATTTCCATATATTTGGTGTATATGGCAATCAAAAATATAATAAACGCCAAACCAAAAAAGCCTATGCCAATATATAAGCAATAACTTGGAAGCACTCCCACCAAATTTAAAATTGCAAGCACAAGTCCAATTAAAATAAAAGGTATGAAAAATTTGCCATAGATTCTGTTCTTCTTGCGCTGTTGCCACTGCTTTGTTAGTTCGCCTTTTTTATATTGAATGGCATGTCCAAGCTCATGAGAAACCGTTGAAAGGGAAGCAAGGCTGTTTGAATACATGGTTTCATTGCTTAATGCGATTACTCCCACTGAAAAATGGTCTTGATATTTTTCACACCTTTCAATCCTAAGCTTTCCATCAAGATGTTTTTCATTTATTTCATCAACATAATCAAGACAATTTATTCCAATTGAATTTCCGTATTGTCTGGCTTCTTCAAGTTTGGATTTAAAGTTGTCGAAAGAAAAGTTTGCAACTGCAAGGCAGAAGCATATTAAAAGAAGAAAAGCCACTCCAATACCAATTACTATATATACCCACATAATTTTATTATACAACATTTGGTTTGAATTAACAAACATTAACTTGTGGAAATTAAAATTGTTTCACCTTCATAACAGATTGTCCCTGCCGGCGGCAACTGATTTGTTACAAAAGTTCCTTCCCCGTCAACTTCACAAAAAAGATTTAAAGTTTTTAAAGTTGCCAAAGCGTTTGCCAAACTCATACCTGTGACATTTGGCATTATTACTTCTTTTCGCACACTTTCTGCATCATCTTTTGGGATATCCTTATAATCAAATAGTTGTGAAAAAAACTCCTTTCCATAAGGTGAAGCAACAATTGAACCATAATAGGCGCCCGCACTTGGCTCATCCACCATAATCATGAAAAGATACTCTGGGTTATCCGCCGGATATGTTCCAATGAAACTGGAAATATATTTGCCCTGTGCAATCTGTCCGTTTTCATTATATTTTTGAGCTGTTCCCGTTTTTCCACCCACATTGTATCCTTCAACAAAGGTATAATCTCCTGTTTTGTTTGTTGTGAGTTTCAAGAAGGAATTGACAAGTTCACTTGTCTCTTGTGAGATTATCCTTCTGCTTTCAACTTTGGGTTCATAGGTTACATTCCCATAAATATCTTTTATGTTTTCAACCACTGTTGGAGTGTTTAAAATTCCGCCATTTGTGATTGCCGACACAATGGATAAAAGTTGGATTGGAGTTACAGCAATGGCATGACCAAAACCCATTCTTGCAAGGTCAACAGTTTTCACATTTTCCTTTTTCATCAAAATGCCAGAACTTTCACCTGTGATGGTTATCCCTGTTTTTTGCCCAAGTCCAAACTTTTCTGCATATTCATAAAACTTATCTACCCCAAGCCTTAATGCCAGGTCCATAAAGCAACAGTTGCAGGAATTTGCAAAGGCTTCGGCAAGGGTTTGAGTTCCATGACCAACCGTTTTCCAACATTTAATTCTTTGCCCATCAACCATTCTGTATCCAGGGCAATAAAAGGTGTCATCAAGGCTGACAAGCCCTTCTTCCAAGGCTGCGGCAACAGTCAAAATTTTAAAAGTTGACCCAGGCTCGTAAGTGTCAGTTACTGCGGACATTTTTGAATACGAGAACAAAGCCTGCAAATCATCTCTTGGCACATCATTCAAATCAAAACTTGGCTTGCTGGAAATTGCCAAAAGTTTTCCTGTTTTTGCTTCCATAACAATTCCGGTTACCGCTTTTGCCTTCTGCTCCTCATAGGCTTTATTTAAAATGCTTTCAAGAATAATTTGAATTTTGCTATCCACTGTTAAATTGATGTTATTTCCTGCGACACCTGAAACATAATATCTTAAATTGCCTCCAATCTCTTTCCCCTGCAAATCACTTTGAACATAACTGTAACCATCCTGACCAGTTAAATAGCTATTAAAATATGCTTCAATTCCACTTTGCCCCACATTGTCGATGCTTGTAAACCCAAGAAGTTGGGTCATTAAGTCTCCATAAACATAATATCTTCCAACATTCTCAGCCATATAAATGCCGTCAAGTTTTGCTTCATATATTTTTTCTGCAATGTCGCTTTCTACCTGCATTTTTAAAAGACTTTCACTGATATTTTTATTGGAAACTTTCTTTAAAGTGTTCTCATTGTTGAGGTCTAATAAGTTAGACAAAATTTGAGCTGTTCTTTCTGCATCAGTAACTTCTCTTCCCCTCACGTAAACATTATAAGTTGTGTAAGAAACCGCAAGTGTATCCCCAGTTCTGTCATAAATTTCACCACGTGGTGCAACAAGTGCCAAATCTCTTGTCCACTGGTCGGTTGCCCTTATTTGCAAAGCTTTTCCATTGATAATTTGCACAACAAAAAGCCTTACACCCAAACAACATGCAAGGAAAATTAACACTAAACTAACAGTTAAAATTCTCTTTTGCAATGAATATAGGGTATAAGGCTTTTGCAATTTTAACCTCCAAACAATCCTGTTATGAAGTTAACCAAATTATCAAACCAATTCGTCGTTTCCCCAATAGATGAAATTTCATTCAAATCTTCTGGATATGTTTCAATAAATTCCAAACCTTTATTTGTTGCATTCAAGTTATTGATATCCTTCAAATAGGTTAAAAGATTTAAGTTGTATTCATCTTGAAGCTCAATATATTGGCTGCTTAAATTGTCAATTGCAACCGTTCCGGCAACACAACCAACGCATGAAACTGCAAGGGCGCAAGCAAGAAAAACTGCTTTAAGTTTTGGTTTTTTCTTAACTTTTTCTTTCTTGCCTTTTTTATCTTTTGCAATAAAGTCATAATTTGGTTTTTCTATAACAAGTTTTTTAACAGATTTTTGTGGAGCTATTTCATTAACAACAACTTGCTCAGGCTCAACTTTTTCTTCCTCATGTTCTTCTGCCTTTAAAACTTCTTCTGCCTTTTCTTCTTGAACAGCCTCTTCTCTCTTTTTTAGGTCCTCAATCGTGACATTTTCAAAACTTGAAATATAGGTCTTAACAATGCTTTCCTTGTTTTCAATTTTCTCTTCGTGAGCCGCAGATGTTTCAACTTTTGGCTCAGCAACTTGCGTTTCAACCTTTTCTTCTTTTGCCGTTTCTGTTTGAGCCTCAATTTTTTCCTTGTGCAGAACAACCTTTTTGCTTTCTTTTAAAGGTTCTTCCTTCTTTGTTTCAACAAGGGTTTCAACCTTTTCTTCCACTAACCTGTCCATAATATTATATTAACCTCCTTTAAGAGATATGCTCTTGCAATGCTTAGATTCTTTCCACAATCCTAAGTTTCGCAGATGTGCTTCTTGAATTTTCTTCTTGTTCCTTTGCTTGTGCAACAATCGGCTTTCTGTTCACAAGTTTAACTTTTGCTTTATGTCCACAAATGCACTTTGGAGTTTTAGGTGGGCAAAGACAATCTGTGCTTTCCGTTTTAAAAACATTTTTAACAATTCTGTCTTCAAGGCTATGAAAGGTAAGAATTGCCATCCTGCCACCAATATTTAACATGTCAATAAATTCTTCAAGCACATTGTCAAGCCCATCAAGTTCTTTGTTCACTTCAATCCTTATTGCTTGGAACACTTTTTTTGATGCTCCACCACGGCTGTAAACAACTTTTTTAGGCAAACTGTTTTCAATAATATCTCTAAGTTCAAAAGTGGTTTCAATTGGTTTAATCTTTCTTTCACTTACGATATTTCTTGCAATCTTTTTTGCAAACTCCTCCTCGCCATACTTAAAGAAAATTTGGGTAAGTTCACTTTCGCTGTAAGAATTGACAACATCATATGCAGTGAGCACGTCCTCATCCTGTCCCATGCGCATGTCAAGTCTGCCATTATGTAAGAAGCTAAACCCTCGGTCACCTTCGTCAATTTGATGTGAACTTACACCTAAGTCAATCAAAACACCATCAATTTTTTCAACTCCGTTTTCTTTTAAGAAAGAAGGAGCATCTTTGTAATTAAGCTTTGTTATGATAACTTTACTTCCAAATTTTTCAAGTTTTTTCCTGCTCTCTTTAATGGCATCTTCATCTCTATCAAACCCATAAAGTTTGCCATTTTTAAGTTTTTTTGCAATTTCAAAGGAGTGTCCTGCACCACCAATTGTGCAATCAACATAAATACCGTTTTCTTTAATATCAAGTCCATCAACGACTTCGTTTAACATAACTGGAACGTGTTTAAACTCCATAGTTTACACTCCTAATCCTAAAAGATTTTTAAGTGGTTGTTTAAAGGCACTGTATCCGGCTTCGTCAAACACGGTGTCAATCACAGTTGTTATTCGCTCGCCATAATTTGTGATAGCAGTTTCATTCAAAATACCCGTTACAATCTTTTGTGCATTGTTTATAACCTGAACCCCTTTATCTATATCGTTTTCATAAAGGGTATCAATTGTTGAAAAGATTGCCTGAACAAACTTGGTAACATCTTCCTCTGAGTTTAACTCAATGCCACTGATATTGGCATTTAAAGCATCTGCAAAATCAATTACATCGCAAACTTCTGTCATCAAGGTTTCATAAGATAAGCTGTTGTCATAATATCCTGTGGCTTTATCTTTAACGCCTATGTATGCCTTAATGTCTTCGGCATTTTCATTTGGTTCTTGACTAGAATAAATTGGATTGTCATCAATCACATCACCAGTCAAATACCAAATTATATTTATGAAGACTTCTTTAAAGACATTTTCTTGTGCAGAAGTTTTAAGAACATCCAAAACCTGCCCAATTAAAACAAGTTTTTCTTGTAAGTTTGGAGAATTAATAGCATTAGAATTAAGTGCATTTAAAAGTTCAATAATTGTTGAAACATAAACCTCTTGTTTTTCTTGAAGGTTAGAGTAAGTTGTTGTTGGAATAACACCAGTTACCCCTCCAACCTGTTTATCAATTTCACTAAACAAAGTTTCATGAAGTGGTCTATACATATTATTTGCAAACAAGATATTTAATAAATCATCAACTTTATCGTCTTTATTCATTTGTGAGAAAAGTTCAAATTGGTCTGCATTGTCGCTTAACATATATTTAAGATAGGTTTGACCTTCAATATCTCCGTCATTCAAAACATTAAGTAAGTCACCTATTGAACTTAACTTTTCATACCAGTTTTCATAAGTGTCTTCACCTTCACTCAATGCGACAAATCCATCAAGATTTTCTTCCAAGGTTGTTATAACTTGGTCAAACACCATTTCTTTTAAGCTTTGCCCATTGAAAGAAGCTTTATCTAAGTCATAGAAAGGCATAATAAGTTTTGCAAGAAATTCTCTATCTTCATTTACCTTTTCTGTTAAGATATCTAAAATTGCATTAAAGTCTTCGCCGCCACCATTTAACACATCAACAAGTCCACTGTCAACAATGGTAACAATAGGGTTTTTAATGTAATCAAAGAAGCTTGAATATGTGTTTAAGGTTGTGAGAGAACTGTCAACGTGTGCATCATCACCTAAAACATCAATTCCCATAAGTTTCAGGATGTTTTCAAAAGCATGAACTTCAACATCCTCTTCTTCCACTTTCGTTGTGTAATTAAATATTTTAAGGGAATTTGCTTCATCTAAAATTTCACCAAAATTGTCTAAAACACCACCAATATCATTAAGGTTTAAAATTGCATTAAGTATGTCATCTGCTTCGATAATGTCTAAAATATTTTCTTTGTCGTTAAGGGTTTTAATTTCATTCATTATATTTAACAACGAA
Source organism: uncultured Clostridia bacterium (assembly GCA_944383685.1). Classification (GTDB taxonomy): domain Bacteria; phylum Bacillota; class Clostridia; order Christensenellales; family UBA1242; genus Caccovivens. Next base: position 29,748 of record CALWQM010000016.1, read on the forward strand.
TCAACCATACCGTTTAATTCGTCTTTTGTAACAGCAGTATTTATTCCAACAATAATTCCTTCCTCGTTTTGATAAGCATTTTCAAGTTCATTGGATGCCATTTCAAGGAAAGTTGGCAAAGCATCTCCAACCAAATTCAATCCAACAACCCCCTTTAAAGTTGTTGAAACTGTTTCCTCGTTGTTAACCACAAAATTCATCACATTTTCAATATTACTTGTGTCTAAATTCACAATTTCTTGCAAGGTTCCATCATTTACCAGGGCTTCAACAATATTTAAAACAGATTTCAAATCGCTTGAAAGATAAGTATACGCATCAAAATTTTCTTCGCTAAATCTTGTTTGAACGTCATTGATTATCTTTTGAACAACCTCTGGAATTTCTGTATCAAAACTATCTTTTATTTCATCAAAATTAACAACAAAATCTCTAACAGTGTCAGCAATCACTGTTTTAAATAAATTGTTATCAATCAAGCTATTTAAACTTGTTTTAATAGGTGTAAAATCAAGATTTTCAAGATTGTTATCTGCAACATTATTATAGAAAATCACAACATCATTATAAGAATCTGCAACCACAACAATTTCGCTTCTAAAATTGATTGGCTTTCCATCAATTTCAAAAGTTGAAAGAGCATCAAACATGGCATCATCAAAACCAAAAATTGAACAAACTTTTCCCAACGCACTTTTGTTGTATGCATTAATTATTTCATTTACTTCTGGTGGAACTTGTTCGTTTAAAATATCCCCAAGAGTTGGTAATTTTTCACCATTTCCCTCACTTAAAGTTTGTGTTTGAGAAGTTGCACTTGCAGAAGCAATTTCTGCATAGGTGTTAGTTAAAGAAGTTAAAGGTGCAAAAAGCACAAAAACAAACAAGAATGATTCAACAAGTCCAACAAATGCCCCTGAAAGTCTGTGAGGTTTATGAGAAGAAAAGTCTTTTCTTTTTGTTCCAAAGCTTACCCTTGCAACAACAAGATATATAATATCCATAAGGAAATACACAAGAACCATAATCACCATAAAGACAATTGGATTCAATATTGCTGATGGCAAATTTTGTATGAATGCAGATGCAGAGTCAAAATTAGATAAATCAAACATATTTTGTGAAATCATTTGAATTATATAATCTTTAATAGAAACAAGAGAACCATCCACATTAATATTCACTTCCATAATTGCATTAGTGATTGGTGCAGTGATAAAGAATGCAATGATTATGCTTGCAACTGCAAAAACAATGTGGGTTGAACTTCTTTTTATTCCCCTGCCTAAGCCAATGAAAAACCCAATCAAAAGCGCAAGCACAAGGAAAGCTATACTCCCCCATAAGAAATAAGTTGCCATTTTCTTCTCTCCTTAAAATTCTTTTATGTACACACAAAGGTTTTATTATTTTAACAAACCTTGCGTATTTATATATATTATATCATACATATAAGAATTTACCAATAAAATTATCCAAAATAATTTTTCTCAAAAAAACAAAAAATAAAACAAAAAAACTTGACGCATTTGTTTTATTTTAAATTTTAATAAAAAAATCAAACTAATTATATAAAAATAACTAAATAATTATTTGTAGTTTTGATAAAATTTACAAAAAAAACCAAAAAAAATTATAAAAACTACAATTTTTTTCTATTTTTTCAACAATTTTTATCGATTTTTGTATATTTTTTAATTTTGTTTTATAATTTTTCCAGATGCGATTTCAAAAACTTTACCAGTTATTTTTTTGTCATCAGTGCAAGTGATAAATGTTTGAGTCCTATCAACAAATTTTAAAAGTCTTGCTTGTCTCTCCGCATCAAGTTCACTGAAAACATCATCAAGCATGAGAATTGGATATTCACCAGTTCTATTGAACATACTTTCAAGTTCGGCAAGTTTAAGTGAAAGTGCAACTGTTCTTTGTTGACCTTGTGAACCAAAATTTTTCACTTCAACATCATTTAAGAATATATCTATATCATCCCTGTGAACCCCGATGGTTGTGTATCCAAGTTTAAAATCTTTTTCAATGTTTTTCTTTAAAAGTTTATCCATGTTTTCTTCAAACTTTTCATCAAGTTTAACCCCACATCCACAAGCATAATTTAGCTCAATTTTTTCTTTTCCTCCACTTAAATATGTTTGAGCTTTTTCTGTGTAAGGCATTATTTCTTCAATAAATTTCTTTCTTTCAAAAGCAATCTTTTGCGCTGTTTGCACCAGTGCCCTATCCCAAATATCTATTGTTTCCTTAACATATTCCAAATTATCACTGGTTTTAAGAAGTTTGTTTCTGTTTGCCAATATCTTCTCATAGCGAGATAAATTATAAAAATACCTCTTGTTTGTTTGAGAAATGTCAATATCCATAAACTTTCTTCTTTCATCTGGACTTTCTCTAACCAATTTAAGCTCATTAGGTGAAAAAAACACAACATTAATTTCCCCTATAAGTTCCCCTATTCTTCTTATTGGCAAAGAATTTATAAGAATTGTTTTTTTATGACTCTTAGAAAGTTTCACTTCAATTTTAAGCTCTCTATATTTTCTTTCAGCCTTTAAATTTATGTAACCCTCTTCACAACCAAACCTTATCAAATCTTTATCTTTAATTGATTTAAAACTTTTTCCAATGCAGCAATAAAATATACTCTCTAAGAGATTTGTCTTTCCCTGAGCATTTTTTCCTATAAAAACATTAATTTTATCGCTAAAATCAACCTTTAAGCTTTCATAATTTCTAAAATTTGTGAGAGTAAGTGAACTTATCTTCATATTCTTATTATATCATAAAATACATTTAAGTTATCAATTATTTTATAATTTTATTTTCATCTTAAAATGAAACAGTATATATATATTTATATATAGTATATATATTAATATATAATCATATATAATAATCACTCTTCAAATTTTGCTTTACCTAACCTTTCTATCCTTGAATTTTAATTTCTACTTTGTTTTTCTTGATAACTAAAATCGTTAAATTAGTTGGCAATAATTAAGATAAGTGTTATTATAGTAATAAAGGAGCTATCAGTGAAAGATAAATATTATAGAACTTATAATTTTTTTGATATTAAAAAAGAGAAAAATTTTGATAAAACCAACCTCACTTTAATATCTCACTTCAAAACATTACAACAAAAAGGTGATGCAAATTGCGGTCCATGTTGTGCCATAATGTTATTAAACTACTATGGAGATTTTCGTTTTAAAGAAGAAGATGTTGCAATACTTATGAAAACAAAAAAATTTCAAAAAGGCACAAATTTTAATCATTTTTATAATTTTTTTAAAAATTTATCAAATAAAGAAGGAAAATTTAAAGTTTTTTCAAATTTTGAATACAAAAAACTTCATAAACATAAACTTATTTTTCCTACCTTTGAAAAATTTAAAATCTTCATTTTGGATAAACTGAAAAGAAATATCCCAGTGATTGTTGAAAATGTTGACTATGGCGGACATTACAAAATTATTATTGGCTATGACGAACAATCAAAAAGTAAAGATGAGGATGATATGTTAATCTTTTGTGACCCACAAGATGTTACTGACGAAAAATGTGATGGCTATAATTATTTTCCAGCAGATAGATTTTACTATATGTGGTTTGATAATCACTGCTTCTCAAAAAAATATAGAAAACAACCTTTCCTTTATATTGAATATAACAATTAAATTTATCTTTTTTTATTGATTTGTTTATATTTTTTCAATTTAATTTTGTTTTTTTATAAAATTTAATTCAATTTTTAATTTTTTTAAAAAATTTATCAAATAAAAAAGTTGAAATTTGAAATCTTTTCTTGTATAATAAAGTAAGAGGTGTTTTATGCAAGATATTGAAACTATTTGGAAACAAGTTTTGGAAAAACTGGAACTGAGAATTTCTTCGGTTTCTTTTATGCTTTGGATTAAAACAATCAAACCTCTTGAAATTGATGATAAAGATAATTTCATTTTGGTGGCACAGTCTGTCACAGCAAAAAATCAAATTTTAAGAAACTTTGTTGACAAAATTAATGATTGTGTATATGAAATTACAGGAAAAAACTTAAAAATTTCAGTTTTAGACCAAAATGAAGAGATAGAATATTTAAAAAATAACAAAGTTGATGAAAAAAATTCTTCAAAACATGAAGAAAAATCACCTTTTATGGAAAAATACACATTTGATAACTTTGTTGTTGGTAAAAGTAACCAATTTGTGTATGCCGCTGCAAGAACAGTTGCGGAACACCCTGGCAAAAGATATAACCCTCTTTTTATTTATGGGGGAGTTGGACTTGGAAAAACCCACCTTTTGCATGCAATTGGAAATTATTTATATGAATTTTCACCAGAACTTAAAATTTTGTATGTAACTTGCGAACAATTTACAAATGACTACATTGCGTCACTTTATTCCCCTACAAAAAACAAAGCTATTATGGAATTTAGAGGAAAATACAGAAATTTAGACGTTTTAATGGTGGATGATATTCAATTTTTGTCCAGAGGAAAGGAAACCCAAGAAGAATTTTTCCACACTTTTAACGAACTTATTATGAACAACAAGCAAATTATTATCTGTTCTGACCGTCCACCAAAGGAAATTGAAACTTTGGAAGATAGATTGCGTTCTCGTTTTTCAAGTGGACTTATCCATGATATTCAATCTCCTGACATCGAAACAAGAATTGCCATCCTTCACAAAAAGAGTCAACTTGAAAAATACTATGCCGAAGATGATGTTATTAACTATATTGCAGAACATATCGATTCAAACATCCGTGACCTTGAAGGAAAACTTAGTGAAGTTTACTTTCTTGCCACATTGAATGGTAAAAAAGTGGCAACAATGGCAGAAGCAAAGGAAATTTTCACAAAGGAACCTGTTGAAGAAATAAAAAATGACCTTAACCCTGACAAAATCATTAACATTGTTTGCGACTATTTCAATATTTCCTATCAAGATATCATTGGAAAAAAGAAAAATAAGGAAATTGTGGAACCAAGAATGCTTGCAATATATCTAATCAGTGAGCTTTTAAACTTGCCACTTGTCAATATCGGTAAAATTTTTGGTGGAAGAGACCATACAACAATTATGCATTCAAGGGATAAGATAACAGCAGAAGTCAAATCAAATAAAAAAATACAAAACTATATTAAAGACTTAAAGGAACGTTTATAAATTTAGGTTCTAAAAGTGTAATTTGAAAAGTGAGGAGTAAAGCCTTACTTTTTTTTATTTTAAAATTAAAGATTTGTGGATAACTTTGTCTTTTTGTTTTAAGTATTTCATTATGTTTTATCTTTAAAAAAGCGTTTTATTTCTTTTAAAAAATCAAAAAAAATGAAAAAATTTTGAATTTTGTTTAATTTTTAGTTCATTTTTTGAAAAAATTGGGCCCTTTTAACTGAGTTTAAATTTTAGGTTTTTATTTTGTTAAAAAATGCTACAATGCCCTAAAATAGGGACGTGTAGACATTTTAAAATAGTTAAAAATTGCTTTCCACAATGCATGTGGACAAAGTTTTCAAGGTATCCACATTGTTGTCCACATCCATAAAACACAATATGTTGTTGTTTCCTTAAATTTTGTTGGAAACTAAAAAACTATATCTTGATTTTGGGTTTGAGTTATGCACATTTCCACAGCCATAATTAATATCATGATTATACTATAAATAAAATAATTTAATATTTTAGTTGCACGCACGCGAAGTTTATGATATAATATTTGTAACTAAAATAAAGGGAGATGAAAAGAGAAAATGTTATTAAGTTGTCATGGGGTTGAACTTTCTGATGCCTTTCTAAGCGTTAGCAAAGCTATTTCAAACAAAGTTACAAATCCAATTTTGGAAGGTATTAAAATTACCGCAGAGGATGATACTTTAACTTTAAGCGCAACTGACACTGAACTTTCTATTGAAAGAAAGATTAAAGCAAACATCAAAACGGAAGGTGAAGCTGTTGTTCCTGGTAAGTTTATTACAGAGTTTATTAAGAAGCTTACAAATGAAATGATTGAACTTGAACTTAATGAAAAAAATCAAATGCTTATTCGTTATGATGATTCTCATAGTATCATTCAATGTTACAACGTTTTGGAATATCCTTCTTTTGAAAAGTTGGAAAGTAGTGAATATTTTGCAATTTCAAAAAAGGATTTAAAAACTATTATTAACAAAACCAGATTTTCTGTTGCAGTTGATGATTCAAGACCAATACTTAAAGGAGTTTTATTTGATATTGATAAAAATATTTTAAATGCAGTTGCACTTGATGGTTATAGACTTGCAAAAGTTAAAAAGAATATCCGTTCAAATCTCACAATGAGCATTGTTATTCCTGCAAGAAGTTTGGATGAAATTTCAAGAATCTTGGATGACAGTGATGATATGATTAATGTTTATGTGGATAAGAGCACTCTTATGGTTGACTTTGGTGACACAAAAGTTACCACAAGACTTTTGGAAGGTGATTTTGTTAACTATAAACAAATTATTTCTGCAAACTATGAAACAATTTGTGTTATAAATAAAACCCAATTTGAAGATGCGCTTGAAAGAGCTTCCTTACTTTCCAAAGTTGGGCAAGGAAATTGCGTTAAATTTGAAATCAAGGAAAAGAATCTTTGCATAACTTCAAACAGTGAAATTGGAAATGTAAAAGAAAATGTTCCTGTAAATACTTCTGGAAAAGACTTACTTATTGCTTTTAATGCAAGATATTTCATTGAAAGTTTAAGAGCAAATCAAGAAGAATTTGTTAAGATTTGTTTTAATAGTCCTGCAAATCCATGTGTCATTGTTCCTGTTGAAGGGGACGAATTTTTATACCTTATCTTGCCAGTTCGTATGATTGGGTAATGTTGTTACTTTCTAAGGATTTAAAATAATAAATAATCAAATAACCATATTTTAAGTATATATGGTTATTTTTTTATAATAAATTTTTACATCATTTTTTGTTTTGAAAATAGTTTAATTGTTTTAAATTTGAAAAATGTCAGTTTTATTTTGAAAAATAAGGCTGAATATGTTATAACTTGATATTATGAGTTATAAAGCTAAAAAAGAGAAAAAAGGAATTTTCCAAAGTTTTAAAATTCTTTGGTCTTTTGCGGGACCTAAGGAAAAACTTTATTGTGTGCTGATTTTGATATCCACACTTATTGTTCCATTTATCCACATTTTCACATCTTTCTTGCCATCTCTTGTGCTTTCAAGAATTATTGATGAGGATGTTAAAATTTTGGGATTTATTAACTTATCAATGTTAAGCGATGGATGGTATTACAGTGTTGTCATTTTATCAATTCCTGTTTTATGGTTTTTTGGAATGCTTGTTTACAGGGCTATCGATATTTTTGCAAGACGTATGATGTGCATTGCAAATGAAAAAGTGCAGGAGATTTTACTTACTGAAAGAAAAAATCTAGATTTTAAAATGACCAACGGTGAGGTTCATTATATTGTTAAAAATGCGGTTGACAATATTTACAACATTATTGAACCAAGCATGTGGACTTATCTTACAAGCATTTTAAGTTTGATTGCAATTATAATCCAACTTTTCATTTTTAATGTTTATGTTGGGCTTATGGGAATTGCATATTTTATTTTGCTGTTAGTTTGTGTGTTACTTAGAACAAAAGTTCAAATGAAAGTTGTGGACAATATTGAAGAGATAAATGGAAAAATTGGAAATCATTTTTTAATGAGTTTAACAAATTTACCAATGATAACAATGTTTGCTTCAAAGATGAAAGAACTTTCAGTTTTAAAAAAATTAAATAATGATTTCTACAAGGAAAATAAAAAAAGAGCAAACATATGCTTTTGGTATTGGACAATTATTATATTTGTTGAATATGGTGGCATGCTTGGTATTATTTTTTATTTGGTATTTACAAATCAACCAAACTTGGCAACAACGATAACAAGTGTTTTAACCATGCTTAATTATTTGATGAGCACTGTTGAAAACTGGGGATTTAGTTTAAATAATTTACAAGTTGCATCGATTAAACTTTACAATTTGACAAAAATTTATCCTGAAAGAAAAGATTTAATAAAAAATGAAAGCCAAAAATTTGAATTGGAAAAAATTAATAAAATTGAAGTTAAAGATTATTTAGTTAAAGTTGAAAGTTTTGAAAAAACATATAACCAAGTTTTTGAATCTGGTAAAATTTATTTGTTAAGTGGGCAAAGTGGTGCTGGTAAGACAACATTGATTAATGCAATTTGTGGGCTTAGAGAAATTGAAAGTGGAAATTTAATTGTGAATGGACAACAGCAAATGAGAAACCTTTACAATTTTAGAGATAAGATTGTTTATCTTTTTCAAGATTCCATTCTTTTTGACAGAAGCTTAAAAGAAAATCTTGCATATCCAGACGATGAACTTAATGATAGAGCCAATGAATTAATTGATAGATTTAATATGAAAAAATTATTAAACAGAAAAGTTGACACTTCAATTAAAAACCTTTTGTCTGGTGGAGAAAAGAAAAGAATTGATATTATAAGAACTTTAAGCAAAGATAAAGATGTCTATCTTTTTGACGAACCAACGAATGAATTAGACAGTGAAAATGTTATTAAAGTTCTTGAAGAAATCAAAAAGATTTCGGGCGAAAATAAGCTTGTGATTGTTATTTCGCATGATGAGAGGTGTTTTGAAATTGCAGATGAGATTGTTTATTTGTAAACAATCTTTTTTTTGTTAAAATTTAAGGGTTTTGAATAAATCTAATCGCAAGGATATCCTTTATTTTGTAAGTTTACTTATGAAAACAAAACAATTTTGATAGTGAAACTTTAAGTGTGATTGGTAAAATAGGACAAGAATTTTGTCGAAAAGGTAAAATCACCTTTAAAAAACCGGCTTTTTATAGTTGACAAACTTCAAATTATAAATTATAATATAGAGTAAACTTTTTATTTCGAGGGCGGATATGCTTTTATCTTGCTTGTCGTATAAAAGATTAAACTAATAAAATTTGCTTATAAGGAGAGAGAAAATGAAAAGAACATATCAACCTAAGAAAAGAACAAGAAATAAAGTTCATGGTTTTCGTGAAAGAATGAGAACTAAGGGCGGAAGAAATGTTTTAAAGAGACGCCGTAACCGTGGCAGAAAGAAGATTGCTGCATAACTCTATGCATAGACTTAAAAAGAACAAGGAATTTAATTATATTTATAAAAAAGGTGAAAGGGTTTCAACTGAACATTTCACACTCTTTGTTGTTAAAAGTAAATATGAAAATTATAAAATCGGTTTTTCTGTTAGCAAAAAACTTGGCAAGGCAAACAAAAGAAATAAGCTTAAAAGGCGGTTACGAGAAATAACAAGACGATATGTAAAAATTATGCCTTTTAGAAATTATGTGCTTTTGGCAAAAGAAGGGGCTCAGGAGATTGATTTTATTTTATTAAGGGAAGAGATAGTTAACTTATTTAAAAAATATGAAAAAAAGAAAGTTTTATAAGACCTTTTGTCTTATCCCAATTTTTATTTATAAATATGTTATTTCACCTTGTTTGCCTCATAGTTGCATATTCACGCCAACTTGTTCAAATTATTTCATTGGTTGTGTTGACGAGTTTGGAGTCTTTAAAGGCGGAATTTTGGGCTTTAAAAGGCTTTTTAGATGTGTTCCGTGGCAAAAGAAAAGAGGTTACGACCCTGTGCCAATAAACATAAAAGGAGATAATATATGGATTCTTTAATGCTCATAGTTTTAAATGAACCATCAGGTATGTGGGAAACCATACTTGGCGCGTTTAAATCTGCCATGGGCTCATATATTTTGGCTGTAATACTTCTTGCTGTTATTGTTAGAATTTTGTTTTCTGTTGTTGATATTTTTAATAAACGTATCAACATGAAGAACATGCAAATTAATGAAAAAATGAAGCCAGAACTTGAAGCAGTGCAAAAAAAATATGGACATGACAAAGTTCTGTTGCAGAAAAAACAAAGCGAGATTTACAAAAAGTATCAATACAGCATGGTGGGGACATGTCTTCCAATGCTTTTAGTTATGGTGCTTCAAATGGTTGTGTTTTTGACCCTTTGGACTGGCCTTCAAAATGTTTCTAACTATAACATTGTTAAATCTTATGAAAACACTAAAACGGTTTATTATAACGTTTTGATGCTTAATGAAGATGAGCAATTTACAACTTATTTAACAGACAAGATTGCAAGTGGAGAAAACTACACAATTGATGTTGACATCAATGTTGACAATAAAACAATGAACATCTATGTGTTTGATGCCAATAATGAACAAGATTTTGTTAAAGAGAATATTGTCATTACTGATACGTTAACAAATGAAGAAATTTATAATTTAATAACAAGTTATGCTGTTGAAGAAGAACCTGAAAATCCAGAAACTCCACCTGAAAGTGAAACAACTTTGGTAGAAGGAAACAGCTTAACTGATGTAAACAAAGCAATCAAAACTCTTGCAGAAGAAGTTACTGCTGATTATTATATAGACAACATGGAAAGTTTCCTTTGGATTAAAAATATCTATAAAGCGGAATCTCCAATGACAAGCCCAGTGTTCACAAAGGAAGAAATTACCAATTATTTAAACAGTTATTACACTGACGAAGAAAAAGCCATAGAAGAAGAACATCACTATGAAGAACAAATTTTTGACTATGTAATTGTTGGGCTTAATGAAAGAGATTTAGGTGTTAATGGTTACTTTATCCTTGTGATTCTTGCCGTTGTTTCATCATTCTTGTCAATCTTCCTTTCAAACAAGCTTATGAAGGGAAATCAGGCAGCTGGTGGCGGAAAACTTATGTATTTCATCATGCCATTAATTTTGGGTATTTTCACTTTGATGTACACAAGTTTGTTTGCAATTTACATCATTGTTGGACAACTTGTTATGATTGCAATGGCTCCACTAAACAATTTGATTGTTAAAAAGTGGGTGGCTGCAAGTGCTAAAAAGCAAGAACAAAAGAAAAAAGACATCATTGATGTTGATTATAGAAGAAAAGATTAACAGGCATTGCCTGTTTCTTTTTTATTTAAAATAATAATTTATTAAACTAAATAATAGAATATTAAATAAACAAAAAATAACTTAAAAATTATTTATTTAAGTTATTTTTTTGCATTATATTTAGGAATTTTTAGAATTTTTATTATTTTTATTTAAATATTTTAATTTTTTTATTAAATCAATAATTTTTTTATTAATATTTAATTAATATTATTTTTTTGTGTGGACTCTGCCAACCGTTACATTATCTTCTTTTCTTGATGAAAGTTCCTTAATTGGATGAATACTATTTTGAACTCGATAATCTTCGCCAAACCTATCAATATGTTCTTGAATAATCTTGTGAGAAGCAACATCTTTTGGATTTTTAAAAAGTTTGTTTTGATATTTGAAAAATTCTGCATTTTCAGGGACATCATTGATGTTTACATAGCCTTCCCTGTGAGCAGTGTTAAAGACAGTATCTTTTATGATGTTTCTTATATAATTTTTATTAGATTTTAAGGCAATAAGTTCTGGGAAATTTCCATTTGGTATAACTTCCTGCCAATCTTTCTTTTCATATTTTTTCAAGTTTTTGCTTGCAGCATGAAGATGGGCAATTTCCTGTTCCAAAAGCATTTCCCAAATTTTTTTAACACTTTCTTCACTTTCGTCGCAATACATTGAATAGTAAAGATAGCATTCGACATATTCATGCATTAAGCACATTTCAAACCAACTTGCTGTTGGGTCAATTAAACTGCCATAATGAGTGACATGTTGTTCTTCCACAAGTGCAATTTCTGTGTAAAGTTCTCGACCCTTTTGATTTTTGTAAAACCCACCAAGATTCATATAATAATTCATTGTCTGTTGTTCAGCTGCCGTTATGATGTTTACAGCACATTTATCAAATGGTGTTGCAGTTTTATTGCATATTGGATTTTTAACAGAATCATATGGGTGGCGGTGATGTGAAATTGTAGGCCTTGCGGGCATAATTTCAGTGTAATCTCCAACATAGTCTTCCGCCTTTGCATTCATGTCGCTTTCAAGCATGTTTGCATAACGATATAAGTGGTCAAAATCTTCCAAAAGTGCAAAATCTAGGGCGTTTTTGATGTTTTTGTCGCTGACATGTTGTGCCAAAAATGCAGTTAAATCAACAGCTAATTGCTCATAGCCAATGGTTGTTTCAAGTAAGTTTTCATCAATCGGTTTAAGTGATGAAATAAGTTTTTGCTGTTGTTGCTCATTACGGCGAATTAAAGCCATTGTTCGCCTTAAATCATTGTCATTGCAATGTCTGTGGAACTGATGACCAAACCACACAGATTCATACTCTGTTCCGTTCATAAGAATGCAGCGAACACGGGTGTAAGGGCTAGACTCCAATTTCTTATATGGTTTTGGAGCAAGTTCTTTGAAACTCATAAGGCAAGCTTCAAGTTTTTTTGGTTTTTCTTCAAATGGATTAAAATTCATAAACATCCTCCATAATTATTTTACCCCAAAAAACTTATAATATAATTAAAAAAAATAAGAGTAAAATTTTACTTACTCTTATTTATATTTTTTCTTTAAAAACTTAATTTGTAAACTATTGGCAAATAAAAAAGCGTTATTCCAAATATTATAAAGATTTTTCTTTTTATTAAAATTCTTTGAAGCTATTGTGTAACCTATTCTAACAAAATTGTCATAATGACTATTTTCACATTTTAATAGCCATTCATAATCTTCTTTTGATGTTTTTTTAATCATCTTATAAAACATTTTAGCTGCGACTTCTTCGATGTTTGAAAGATTTTTATAGTCTAATCTACAAATTTTTTCAAATTTTGTTTGTATCATCTGTTGCATAGGATAAATAAATTCTTCAAAGTTTTTAATATCGTTTATTTGTGTGTCATATATTACTTTAATTTCTCCATTTTCCAGTTTATAGCCTTCAATACGATTATGGTTTGCGCGACAAATTTGTTCATAATCATACATTTTGTGATGAAAGATATTTTGAGCAAATTGAGTTGAACCTTTTTGATAAAGTAAACCACGTTTTAGCGAATTCCCCCCCCGCATGTTTTACTGCCGATGTAGAAGCCATATATTTTTACATTATCATTAAAAAATTTACTAATGAAATCTTGCATTGTTCCTTTCCAGCCAACATCAACAACAGTAAAAGGTTCAGTTAAAAAATTGAATTTAAAACTTTTTAAATATGCCTCAAATGCTTCTCTTTGTGAAGTCCTTTTGTTATTGTAGATATTTAAGAAAGTTGTATTCTTAATTAAATTTTTAAAAACTTTTGAATTTTTAAAATTTAAGTATTTAATATGTTTGTTTGCTTTAATTTCATTTGAGATAATTTCTATTTCCTCGTTTGAAAAAGAAAGGGTTTTTAAAAAAGAAAATAGGGAAATAGCTTTTGTTTCTCGAAATATATATTCAAAATTTTCTTCCTCAATTTTTTTGAGACTTGCAAGAGCAAGCGAATTTCTTGATACTTCCAAATAATATGTATTTATATCTTCACCAATTTTTCTTATTTGACAAAACTTTTCAAAAAGTGTTTTTAAAAATAAGCCTTCTCTTGAAAGAAAGAAAACATTTTTGATGTTTCCTGAAATCAACTCAGTGTAAAGCTTTTTTTCAAAAAGATAAAGTGGAAAAGCATAATTGGAAAAATTGTATCCATTATCATTTGAATTAAAAAGTTTTTCATATTCAAGATAGTTGTTGCCATTTTTCAAATCTTTTACTTCATTATGTTTCTTTTTTTCTAAAATTACTTTCTTAGATTTTATACCGTGAAGGTTTGCAATAAAGTTGTCAGCATGAGGATTATCGCCAATCATAAGAATATCTTTCTTTTTAATTTTTAAAATTTTTATTACATTTTCATAAAGAGCACCACTTCTTTTTGATTTCATAAAATCGCATGAAACAAAAATATCATCAAAAAGATTTAATATGTTTAAATGATTGAACCAAGTTTTAAAACATTCTTTTCCGCAATAAAAGTCGCTAACAACATATATTTTTTTACCAAGCTGTTTTTGTTCTTTTAAATAATTTGTTATTTCTTCATTCAAAACTTGGCAACTTTTTTCTGTTTCAATATAAATACTCATTGCGTTTTTAACAAATGATGATGTTTCAAGATTTGGAATATATTTTTTCAATGTTTTTCCCATCATTTTGAAAACGTCCTCTAGCTTAAATTCTGTTTCACCATATTTGAAAAAATTTTGAGTTTCAAGTTTACTTTTAAATTTTTTTAAATAAGTGTATATGTAAAGAGGTTCTATATCAAAACATTTTCCCAAATTTTTAGCAAATAAGATAAAAACATCGTTGGGTGCGATGTTTCTGCGAATAATAGTATTAAAACAATCAACAAAAAGTACATTCTTATTCATGCTTATTATATTAGCATATATAATTATTAAAAGCAAGATAAAAGAATAAATAGCAATTAAAAAGCTAACAATTGGTTATATAGATTAAAAATTTACCTTAAATTGTTGACAAAATGTAAAAATATTTGCTATAATGCAAAGGCAAGTAAAAATAATAAATATGGAGGTTTGGCTGAGCGGTCGAAAGCGGCGGTCTTGAAAACCGTTTAGGTTAATAGCCTACTGGGGTTCGAATCCCTAAGCCTCCGCCAAAATGTACCCAACTGAACACCCTAGTTTAGTTGGGATTTTATTAAAAATATCATGGTATATAAAAATTTTAACCTTTTTGTATCTGACTTTTAAAATTTATTTTATAGTAAAGTAGTAGATAGATAAAAGGGAAAAGTGGTATACTAGTAATGAAAAAATAAAAGGAGTAATAATGGTATGCTAGTAATTTTAGAAGAATTAGATAATACAGGAAAAACAACTATTGCAAAAATGTTAACACAATATTATAAGATGCAAGGAAAAAATGTAATTTTAGCAAAAGAATTAAGCACCCCCCCCAAGTCACTAAGTTGTTTAATTATATCAATGGTTGCCTCATAAGATAATTCGTCTTTACTTTTGCATCCAGAAGCTGAGTAGCAGTAGTAACAATTAAGATTGCAAGCAGAAGTTATATCCCACCACACCATATTAGGAGCTTGAAACTGAACTTCTGGCTCTATCTCATCAAACACTTGCTTAAAAGCCACTAATCTTTTATCTCCATACTGAATTCCGCCATCTTCCAATAGGTTTGACATAAACTGAATAAACTGATACTGTTCGTTTTGCTCTTTTATGTTAAAATAATTTAACAGCTCGTTAACCGTGCTATGATTTCTGTCGATTTGTTTGTATATTTCAAATACAAACTCTGAAGTTTTTGAGATGGCTAATGTTGGTCGATAAAATAAAATGGCGCCAAAATTTTCTTTTCTTATTTTGTAATCTTTATCTATCGTTAATTTTTTATTACAATCTATCATTTTACCTCTCCAATATTTTGATAGTCCCCTTAGAACCATCCATTTGTATTTTTTTTACATCTTTTAACATAAACAATTGTTGCTTATCCATCTCAACGATACATGGTATATTCATTTCTCTACATATAATTGCGGCATGACTTAAAAATCCGCCAACAGCCGTTATAATTCCTTTAAACTCCCGCATAATTGGAACCCATTCTGGATCTGAAAACCAAGTTAAAAGTATTTCGTCTGACTGCGGTTTAACAAATTCATTCACATTATTTAGTAAAATCGGTCTGCCAATCGCTATGCCTGGAGAGGCAGGCGTGGCTTTATATTCGTGTTTATCAAAATCATATTGGTTATACATTATTTTAATATCGGTTGTTGCATATCTTGCTTGAAGAAAATATAATACGCCACTTTTAAAGCACCATTCAATATCGCTGGCAATGTTTAGCTTTTTTTGAACTTCTACCATTTTGCTTGCTATGATGTTAATATCTTTATTTTTACTATTTTGCGCTTCATCATAGACAAACCTATCAGGGTTTTGTTGCCCACTCACTAATTTATCTCCAGACCCCTTTACATATTCTAATATCCCCTTTGATAAATCTTCTTTATCGCCCATCCAAACTCCTGCCATTTCAGGGTCGATGTATTCTTGCAAAATAATATGCATTTTAGGCTTTTTTGAAAGTTTGATATGTTTAAAATATAATTTCGCTTTCTGAGAATTGATTGACGACTTTACATATTCTATTGCTTCTTTTACTTTATTTGGAGAAACATCAAGTTTGGATTCAAATATTCCTGCAAACGAATTAGTAGTTCCATCTTCTATATCAGCAGAACTTCGAACTGCATAATGTTTTCTTTTATTAATTGTTTTGAATATTTCATCCGAGTAGTCATCTACAAAGTAGGCATAAGGCACATTAAGTCCAAGGCTATTTAATTTTACTAACCCTATTCCTTTGCCTCCTATCAAGGAATTATAATCATAATCTTTATACACTAAATACAATTTTGTGTAATCATCAATTGATGTAATGTTTTTATTTTTTAATTTTGTTAAGTAATGTGTAAATTTATAGTCAAAGTTGGTTCTTGTGACGAGTAATACGGGATAATGTTTATCCATTTCTTGATATAAATAATCTAATCTCCCGTCACTAACAAATTTGTGCTGGGTATCTTGCCACTTTTTTATACATATATAATTTCTTTCACAAGGAATGTATTCTTTATTATCCTTATAATATAGAGATTTTTTAAGTTTATCAATCTCCGTAAGCACCACTAAGTAATCATCTCCATATGTTGATTTTAAATCATTTTCTATATTTTTTGTTAAAATAGAATTATTTGTAGCCAATTCTATAAACATCCAATATGTTTCACAATTCATTAAATCGTCTACATTGTTTGACTTCTTGTATTTATATAGATAATAATTTGAAATACGCTTAAACTTATTTAATACACAATCAATTTCCTCTGATTTTATACTTTTATTTGATAGCGTATTTAGAGCTTGAGAAACAAGGGTAAAAAATTGTTTATTGAAAAAACAATCTAATAAAAATTCTCCAACCCAAGTATCATCTAATACAAAATTTTCAACTTTTGATTTTATCAATAATAAATTATCCATATTACTACCTTAACTAATTATATAATATGTAAAATAAAATGTCAACTGGCCAATAAGTATTGATTTTTAACCTAGTTATCAAACTATTATTCTTGATAAAATAACCTTTTATAAAAAGATTTAATTATCCCTAAACAAAGGAAAAAGTGCCAATTTATTTTGTTTTTTTGTTAATTAATTTATAAGTTTATTTTTCTTTTGATATGGTTTGGTCGCTGTTTAAAAATAGGTATGGCTTTTTGGCACTGAAATCGTTTCCAAGTGGCAATTCAAGCGACTCGGCAATTTTTTTAAGAACACCAAATTTTTCATCACTTTTTAAATTTTCCATTCCTTTAAATTCCTCGATTTCCAGAAACACTCCGAGTTCTTTAACATATTGAAGGATAAGTGAAACATCTCCTTTTTTGAACGCATAATTTTCATTGACATAATCGCACCAACAATTTAGCCCAATATTAGCAAACACTTGTTTTGCTTTGTCAACATCGTCAATTTTGATTTTGGTTTTAATTTCAC
>CALWQM010000017.1 GCA_944383685.1 uncultured Clostridia bacterium
ACCTCAAAAGAGTAGAAAGCAAGCGAGATAACGGAAAGACATTTAACTATTTAATTGATAAAGAGAGAGTAGAGAGAAATCTCTACTCTTTTTTTTATTGCTTTTCATGCACTGTGCATCCTTTGTGGCAATAATTGTTTAATAACCGCATGACAAGAAATATTAATAAACTAGTCTAAATGAATTTAGGAAATGTAATTTTACTATTGATTTTATTGGTTAATTGATGTATAATAAAAGAGTGGAGAGAAAGAAATGGAAAATGGTTTTATAATTAAAGAAACTCTTGGAAATGGAACAAGAATTGTTGAAATGAACGACAAAAGCGGATATGCCTTTTTGTATCCAGATGATAGGCTTTCATCAGGTAGATTTGGAGAGATAAGCAAATTTGACGAAAGTGGATTTGCTTCAATCAAACGTGTTGGTGAAAGTGAGGTTTCTTATCTTCTTGATAGAGATGGAAATATTTACACAAAAAAGATAAGCTGTGATGCTGGTGATTATGAAAAAAATTTGGAGAGAGTTGCTTCAAATAATGATTACGTTGCAGAGCTAAAACACCAAGTTAATAAGAAAGGTTGCATTAAACAATTTTGATTGAGGTTAGTATGGAAGAAAACTTTGATGATTTTGAAGATATAGATGACATTTTTTATAAAGATATCGTTACTGAAAATGTTGTTGTTTTAAATGTTAAAGATTTTGAAAATGGTGATATTGAAATTGAAAATGCAGAAGAGTTAATTAAAAAATGCCCAACTCTTTATTGTCATTTGCCAGAAAAATTTATTAACGAAAAGGATACTGAGAGACTTTACAAAGTGGCAAAAAATAGTGTTAAAGCTTGGCATAATGAATATGCTTTTAAAACTTTTGATGCTGTGAAATCTAATCAAATCATTGGTGCAATTAAAAAGATTATGAAAAGTGATGATAGATATCAAGATGAGATTGAACAAAAAATTTCACTTTTTGGAGTTGGACAGAAACAAAGTAAGCGTTCTATTATTGAAAGTTTAGTTGTTAAAATGAACGAAAAAAGATAAATAAAATCATTTATCTTTTTTTATTTTTATTGATAAAAATTAATATTTTTAAAAGATTTTTTTGCCTTATATTATATTAGAAATAATTCGACAAAAATAATAATTATTAAACAATTTATTTTTAGTTTTTTTAGTATATTTATTATATAATTTCTTTTGTGTTTAGGAGGAAATTATGAGAAATAATGATATACTTAAAAATTTTGCTTTACGTGCAAAGAAGAAGTTACTTGGCAAGGATACAAAGGAAAAAGTTAATGCAAAAATAAAAGTTATTTCCATTGAGGATGAAGCATTTAAAGAGAAAGTGGAATATCTTATGTCTAAGGACGAGGAAATTTTTAATCCTATTCATTTTTTGATGGACGACAAAATCATGAAAAACTTAGATGGTGCTGAAAAGGAGAGATATCTTTTCACAACAATAGACAAGTACAACAGATTTAAAAATCAAATTTTGGAGGAAAGGAGTTGTTAACTTTCTTCTTTTTAATTTCATAAATAATTATATGAAAAAATATGAAATTAAAAATTGTAAGGTGGGGAATAATTGCAAGATTGAAAAAAATGTAAAATTTTTAGGTAATTGCATTATTGGAAACAATGTTGCAATTCTTGGGGACTCGGTGATTGAGAACTGCAAGATTGGCGATGATGTTGTTATCAAAAGTTCATATTTAACAGAAAGTGAAGTTGGGAATAATTGCACAATAGGACCATTTTCCCATTTAAGAAAGGGAAGTTTTATTAAGCAAGCCGTTAAAATTGGTGCTTTTGTTGAAATTAAAAACAGCAAAATTGGAGCAAATTCAAAAGTTCCACATTTTGCCTATGTTGGTGATGCTGTTGTTGGAGAAAGAGTGAACATCGGCTGTGGTGTTGTGTTTGCAAACTATGATGGAAAAGATAAGAAGCAAAGTGTGATTGGCAATGATGTTTTCATAGGTTGCAATGTTAACATTGTGGCACCGGTGAAGGTGGCAGACAAAACATATATTTGTGCAGGAACAACAGTTACAAAAGACACTGATGTTGGCGACTTTGTTATTGGCAGAGTGCGTCAGGAAAATAAAAAGCGAACAAATAACTATAATAATTTTTAGCAACACTGTTTAAACTTATTTTCAAGTAAAGGTATTTTGCCTTTATTTTTTATTTTGTTTATTTTAACTTGTAAATTATTTATAGATTTGTTAAAATTAAATAGAAGGTGAAAAAATGAAATCTATTTATAAATATTATAAGGAAAGATTAATTGAAATTAGTGGTAAAAACAGGAGTTTGTATTCAAGAAATATAAGCAAAAAATACTCCTATGATATTGGAACAATAATTGGAAAAGATAAGGATGAGTTCCAAGAATTTTTTTCGTTTTTGTGGAAAGGAAAGCGTTCCAGTTATGCACTAATTAAAAAGGAAAATAAAGAAAAACTTTATGAAACATTTAATTTGAATGGTAAAATTACTCCACTTTTTAAAGACATGACAAATATGTCGGTTGAAGAAAAAAGAAGTGAAAATTTAAGGCGTGAAAGATTAAAAAGAGAAGAAGGTAAAAAAATTATCACTTCTCAGGTTTCAAGTTTGAAACTTCTTAAAAGAGAGATTGAAGAGTTTGCAAAAGAAACAGGGCGTTATGAACTTTTTGTAGGCTATCCTTTTGTGACTGGAATTTTGAATAAGGATATAACTGTTAAAGCACCGCTTATTCTTTTTCCAGTTGTTATCAATGTTGAAAATGACACCACAGTTTCGCTTGAAATTAAGAATGATGAGTTTGTGCAATTCAACAAGGTCCTTATGCTTGCTTATGCAAAGGAACATAGGCTGAATAGTGAAGGCATGATTATGGAGTTTGATAATCTTATTGATTATAAACTTAAAAGTGTTAAAGATGTTTTAGATTATCTTTCAGCTTATGGATATAAATTTGAAGTTGACAGAAAATTTAATGATGGCTTGATTAAATTTGATGATATCAAAGACGGCAACTTTAAATTTGGAGAATTGAAGGTTGTTAACTCTTGTGTGATTGGAAGATTTCCTCTTGCAAACTCAATTTATAATGACTATACACTTTTAGAAAAGAAGAGGCTTTCTTCTCTTGCCATTGAACAACTTTTGCAAGGTAGAAACAAAAAGAAGAACAAAAAATATGATGAGAGAACTTATACAATCAATGACCTTGACTATGCTCAGGAAAGCGCAATCAAAAAACTTAACGAATATGGCAATATGGTTATTTACGGACCTCCTGGAACTGGTAAGAGTCAAACCATTGTGAACATCATTGCAGATGCACTTTGCAAAAATAAAAAGGTTTTGGTTGTTTCACAGAAAAAAGCTGCACTTGATGTTGTTTTTAACCGTCTTAAAACCTTAAATTCAAAATGTATGTTTATCACTGATGCGGAAAAGAATAAAGTTGCTTTTTACGAAAGATGCAACCAAATGCATCAGGCTGTTATGAGCAGTGGAAATGTTATTGAAACAAATGAAGATTTTGACACTGTGGAAGTAAACATTAAAAACGAAGTGAAAGATTTGGAAGTTATTTCTAACGCACTTTTTAATAAAACACCTTTTGGACTTTCACTTCAAGAAATGTACACCAATTCGGCAAAAATTGGTAAGAAAAGTTATGATTATGTGCTTTATAAGCTTATGCTTAAAAACAAAGAACTTATGGCAATGGACTATAAGAAACTTTCTTCAACTTTAAGAGTTATCAAGGAAAAAAATAAGGCAAATTTATATTATAGATACATAGAATTAAAGAAAAATAATCCACTTATTGACCACATCAAGCCAAAGATGGAAGTGCATGTAATTAATCAACTTAAAACTTATCTTAAAGAAATCATTCAAAAAAATATTGTGCCATTTGACACGGCAAAACATAAACATGCAAGACAACTTATGATTTATATGCTTGAAAATGGTGTTGAAGACACAAAGGATATGAAACCTCTTATCAAAATGCTTTTGCAAGTGGAAAATCCAAAATTGTCAACTGCACTTAAATGGTCAAAAGTTTTCTTCCCTGCTTATCCTTTTGTTAAACATCAAATGAATAAAAAAGAGGAAGAGTTGACAGAGAATTTTGCCAACACCATGGAAGATATTCAAAACTATATCAGCAATTATTCCCTTCTCAATAAAGTTCTGGATAGAAAAGGTTATCTTATGACCATTGACAACATCATCAATGGCAACTCAATCTTTTTGAAACTTCTTTTGAATGCTCTTGAAGATTACATTGAAATTCGTGATGTGAATGTTTCATTGCAAGGGCTTACAGAAGAAGAAAGAATAATTCTTAATTTTGCCTATGAAAACTCTAAAACAGCAAAACAATATCGTGACATCATTGATAAGTTATTGGAAATTAGAGTTTATCATGAAACTATTAAATACGAAGAACAGAACAAGGACAAGCTTTCAAAAATTATTGATTTTGAAAACATTAGAAACAGAATTTTGTCCCTTCAAAAGGATGAAAAAACAATCTCAACAAATATTTGCCTTGGAAAGTTTAAGGATGAGTATATAAAATACTATAATTCAAGTTTGGAAAGCAAAAATTATCTCTATCAAATCACCAAACAACAGGGTCTTTTGCCTATAAGAAAAATGATGGATTTATACAGCGATTTCCTTTTAAGACTTTTCCCTTGTTGGCTCCTTTCTCCTGAAAGTGTTTCAACAATTTTCCCTCTTAAAAAAGAAATGTTTGATATCATTCTTTTTGATGAAGCAAGCCAGGTATTTATTGAAAACACTTTGCCAACAATATATAGGGGAAAATATATTGTTGTGGCTGGGGACTCTAAACAGCTTAGACCAACCGCAACCTTTGTTAAACGTTATATGGGTAATGACAGTGATGAAGAACTTGACCTTGCAACACAAGCAGCACTTGAAGTTGAAAGTTTGCTTGACCTTGCAACATCAAGGTTTAACAGCACAAATTTGACCTACCATTACAGAAGTAAGAATGAAGAACTTATTGATTTTTCTAACTATGCTTTCTATGATGGTAAACTTCAAATTGCTCCAAATATTTCAAAGAATATTGGAAACAAACCAATTGAAAGAATTAAAGTCAATGGTAAGTGGCTTGGCAGACGCAATGAAGAAGAAGCAAGTGCTGTTGTAAGTTTGCTGAAAAAACTTATCAAAAACAAGAAAAACAAAGCTTCAATTGGTATCATCACTTTTAACACAGAACAAGAAAATGCCATTGAAGATGCCATTGATGAAGAATGTCAAAAAGATTCTCAATTCCGTGATGCATACATTCGTGAACAAAACAGAAAGGAGAATAACGAGGATACCTCAATTTTCATTAAAAATCTTGAAAATGTGCAAGGTGATGAAAGAGACATCATCATTTTCAGTATAGGTTATGCACGAAATGAATATGGCAGAGTTGTTGCTCACTTTGGTTCACTTTCAGTTGAAGGTGGAGAAAATCGTTTGAACGTTGCAATCACTCGTGCAAAAGAAAAAATTTATGTTGTCACGAGCATTGAACCAGAAGAACTTATGGTTGAGGGCTCAAAAAATGCTGGGCCAAAGATTTTCAAAAGCTATTTGCAATATGTGAGAGCAGTTTCAAATAAAAAGAACAAAGAAGCACAATTTATTCTTGATAGTTTCAAACCAACAATGCCACAAGCCACAGAAGATGTGGTTGAAAACAAGTTTGAAGATGAAATTAAGGCAGAACTTGTTAAACTTGGATATAATGTTGAAACCAATCTTGGAAATACAAATTACAAACTTTCTCTTGCAGTTTATGATAAAAAATTGGATAGATATTTGCTTGGCATTGAGTGTGACTATGCTGCTTATAAGAGCAGTGATTCAATTTTAGAAAGAGATGTTTACCGCAACAAATTTTTGGAATCTCGTGGATGGAGCATCATACGTGTTTGGAGCCGTGATTGGTGGCTTAATAAGGACAGAGTTATAAATAACATTGTTAAGGCAATAAACTTAAACAAAAAGAAATATGAAAAATAAAAATTTGTAGGCAATTTTCTTATAGTAAAAATTATGCTTAAAAGTCTTTTTACCGAAAGTCCAAATTATTGACTTTCGGTAATTTTTTATATCTATTTTATCAAATCCTTAATTTGAGTGTTGTTGATAAAAGAAATACGAGAACAACTTTTGTTTAAATTTAGATAGGACTGAGTGAGATTTGAAACATATGTTCAATTTAGTATAATATGATATATTTTTATAGCGATATTTTAGTGTATATTTTTGAAAGTAATCAAATCAAAAGTTTAATTTATTTTTCTTTTAAAATTTGTTATAATTATGAGTAATAAAGTATGTTGAAAACATTTAAAAGGAAGATAAATGAAAATAGGTTTAGTTGATGTTGGCGGTGGTATAAGAGGAATATATGCCACAGGTGTGTTGGATTATTGCATGGATAATAATATAAGTTTTGATGTTGCCATTGGTGTGTCTGCTGGGAGTGCAAATATATCGTCTTTTCTTGCTCATCAGCGTGGGCGTAATTATGTTTTTTATACCGATTATTTATTTAGAAAAAAGTATGCAAGTTTACACAACTTTATTTTCAAAAAATCTTATATTGATATGGACTATGTATATGGCACTTTAAGTAATCATGATGGCGAAAATCCTTTAAATTACTCTGCCATACAAGAGAACCCTGCCGAATTTTATATAGTTGCAACCGAGGCAGACACGGGGTCTGTGAAATATTTTGACAAAAGTGATTTATCTCAAGATAATTATGGACCTTTAAAAGCATCTTCTTCTATTCCTTTTGTTTGTAAGCCTTACGAGATAAATGGCAAGAAGTATTATGATGGTGCTTTAAGCGACCCTATTCCAATTGAAAAGGCTTTTTCTTGTGGATGTGACAAGGTTGTTTTAATTTTAACAAAGCCTGAATCGACAATAAGAACGCCAAATAAAGATAGAAAACTTGCTTATTTTATTCGTAAAAAATACCCAAAAAGTGCCGAAGCTTTAAGACTCCGTGCTCAACATTATAATGAAGGTGTTGCCCTTGCTCAAAAATATGCAAAACAGGGCAAACTTTTGATTATTTCTCCTGACAATACTTTTGGAGTTGATACGCTTACGAAAAACAAAGAAGCAATCAAAAAACTTTACGAAAAAGGGTATCAGGACGGAGAAAAAATTAAGGAGTTTTTGCAAAAGCAAAGTGGTTCTAAATAAATGTTAAAATGTATCACCCTTTGTGTAAAATTTTATAAGTTAATTTATGGAGAAAAACATGCATTTAAATATTAAGAATAAAACTTTTAATATAGTTTTAGAGAAAAGTGAAACAACTTCTGCACTAATTAAATGTATACCACTAAGGATAACAATGTTGGAACTAAACGGCAATGAAAAATATTATTATTTAGACAACGCTTTGCCGTCCAATTCAAAATATGTTGGGGAAATAAATGTTGGCGATGTTATGCTTTATGGTAATAATTGCTTGGTCGTGTTTTATGAAAGTTTTTCAACAAATTATTCTTACACAAAAATTGGACACATTGGAAACACAAAAGGCTTAAAGGGTGCACTTGGCAAGGGAAGTGTTGAAGTGCTTTGGGAAGAATAATATTGCCATGAAAAAATAAAGAATAAACAAAAAGATTTTGAGATGTAAAAATTGCAAAGAGAAGTCAATCTTGACTTATTAAAGTAGAAAATGATATAATTTTACTATGAAAACGAAATTCAATGGAAAAATTCATATAGTTTATGACGGAATGTGGGGATCTTGTGGTAAGGGTAAGTTTTGCGGAGAACTTGCACTAGACCCAAAATTAAATATTCAAGTTTGTGTGAATAACAATGCTCCAAATGCTGGACATAGTTTTGTTTTTGACAACGGAAGAAAGGTTGTAACAAAACATATTCCTATTGGTTTTGTAAATAAAAATATTCCTTATTTAGTAATTGGTGAAAGTGCAATAGTTGATTATGATAGATTAATATACGAAATAGAAACTTATAAAGATATTTTAAACAATAGGCAAATTTATATTGCCGACACGGCTGCTGTAATACAAGAAAGGCATAAACAGCAAGAATTAAAAGTAATCAAATCTGGAAGCACATTTAGCGGAGCAGGAGCTGCCCTTGTTGATAAGATAATGCGAAAAAATTTGTTAGTCGGCAAAGATGAAAGATTTTTACAATTACAAAAAGAAGGGGTAATTAAAATTGTCAATTCGAAAATATTTTTCCCGATGATATATAATGGTTTGCCACCTTTTAATGGAAGTGAAAATATTCTTGTTGAACTTTCACAGGGGGATGCTTTGAGTTTAAATAACAGTGCAAATTATCCAAACACAACTTCAAGAGACTGTACTCCTGCACAAGCATTGAAAGATATTCATGCCACTGATTTTAGTTCACAAGTTAAAAAATATTGTGTGTTTAGACCATATCCAATTAGAATTAACAATAACAGTAATGCTGGATTTATATATACTGGTGATTTTGAGGGTGCAGAAGAGATTTCGTGGGAAGAAGTGTGCAAAAGATGTGGACTACCAAGCGAGGAGATTAAAGCATTAGAGCATACAACGGTAACTAACAGATTAAGAAGAGTTTCAGAATTTAGTATAAAACAATTTGCAGAAATGCTTTTAGATACAAAACCTGATGAATGTTTTTTAAATTTTGCTCAATATATTGATGGTGGAATTGCCGGTATAACAAATAAATCAGCAAAACATATTCAAAGAATGTTTGAAAACTGTTCTGATTTAATTTCAAAGTCTGAAGAAAATTTTGTCAGTATAGCAACTAAAAATTTTGCGATAGAACATATTCTTGGATATGTTGAAAATATGGAAGAATATTTCAATAATCTTTTAGGAAATGATGCTTTAAAAATAACAAAAATTGGGACAGGTGCTAAATTATCTCAAACAATTACAAGGAAAGATATTTCTCAAGTTGCTGATGTAAGGCATGCAATTAAGGATATAAATCCACTTGATTATGCAAATAAGCAAAATGTTCCAAAGTTAGTATTATAATAATAATGTTATAAATGTATCAGTTTTAGGCAGTTTTAGAAAGAATTTGACCGAAGGTTAAAAATCTTAACTTTCGGTCATTTTTTATGCCTTTTTTAATACCAAAAAACATTTGCTACAAATTTTGATTGTATTTGCAACAAAAAATTAGTTATGAAAGCATAAATTTGAGAGAAAAATTTTATGGACGAACTACCAACTTAAAATCCTTATAAAACCCTTTAAAATAAAGGGTTTTAGCGGTGTGGGGAAAACAAAAATAATTTTTACATTATTTGTGATTACACAATAAATAATAATTATCATATGCCGAAAGAGGAAATGGATTTTCTAAAAAATTTAAGGAGAAAATTAAATTCTTTTCATTACAATAGCTTTGAAATTTTAGATGGAAAAGGTATAATATTAAGTGGAAGGAAATGCTAAAGCATTTTAGTTTAAAAACTCACACAAAATGTGTGACTTCCACTTATTATTTTTGGACAGCGTCGCAAATGCTTTTGCAAGCAAGCATATTGCTCCTTGCAATAATAATTTGATTAACAAAAAGGATAAAATATGATTTTAAGTGTTTCGAGGCGAACTGACATTCCTGCGTTTTATAGTGACTGGTTTTTCAAACAGTTGGACCAAGGTTTTGTTTTAGTGCCAAATCCAATTGCACACGAAAAAATTGCAAAGATTGCACTAGAACCATTAAAAATTGAGAATGTTGAAACAAACTTACTTGGTGAAAAGAAAGTTGAAACATCTGGCAATATTGAAGGTATCGTTTTTTGGACGAAGAACCCAAAACCTATGTTAGAGAAACTTAACAAATTAAGTGAATATAAATATTATTTTCTTTACACTCTCAACGCCTATCCAAAAGAGATTGAAGCAAATCTTCCTCCGCTTGAAGAGAGAATTGAAAGTTTTAAAACACTTTCAAAATACTGCCCTGTTGTTTGGAGATATGACCCAATATTGGTGACAGAAGGCATAGATGAAAATTGGCATTTTGAAAGATTTGAACACTTGGCAAAGGAATTAAATGGATACACCAAACATTGTAAAATCAGTTTCTTAATTGAAAGTTATAAGGGCTGTGACAAAAACTTGCATAAACCAAGCGTTTGGCAAAAAGATAAAATTTTGTCTGCTATTTCTAAAATTGCTAGGGATAATGGAATTCAAATTGAAGCGTGTGCCGAAAGTGACTACGCAAAATATGGCATTGTTCCAAGTAAGTGCATAGATGGTGAAATTTTTGAAAAACTTTTAACCGAAAAATATAAAGATTTAAACATTCAAGTTAAACGCAAAAACAACAAACTTGATGGACAACGCAAAAACTGCCTCTGTATGCCGTCGGTTGACATTGGGCAATATGACACTTGCTTTCACGACTGCAAATATTGCTATGCAAAAAAATCTCACCAAAAGTCGATGAGAGATAAAATTGTCGGCAACATCTACGAACGCAAAACCGAACTTGAATTTGAATATGAGTAATGCTATGAAAAACTGTTAAGAGAAAAACAAGCCAGAAGGAAAAGAAATAAAGATTTTGAGATGTAAAGTTTGACATCAATTTTGACATCAAATAACACATTTTTAGATAGTTTTAGATAGAATTAGACCGAAAGTAGGAATTTCACACTTTCGGTCATTTTTTATGCCTATTTTATAGATAAAAATCATTTGCTACAAATTTTGGGTGTATTTGCAACAAAAAATTAGTTATAAAAGCATAATAAAAACCCCGATTTTATCGGGGTTTTAGTGGTAGGATTGAGTGGACTCGAACCACCGACCCCCACCTTATCAGGAAAGTGTATGTTTTTATAGTGGTGTGAAAGTTGATTTTTATAAGCATTATAATTAAAGAGATTTAAGCACTTCAAAAACAAAATTGATGTCAAACATTTTTGGTCGCCTGACATCAGTTGACATCAAATGTGCTTTTTTGATGTTAAATTGTCTATTTAAAACTGCCTAAAACTATGCAAATCAATTTAAATCTTATTGATATTCAGTCCTTTTAAAATATGACTGTTTTTTAATTTTAAAAATTTTACATTTTCCCTATTGCAATGTGATTTTATTTATGCTATACTTTGGTTAGTTAAGGAGAAAATAATGAGAATTTGGACACCTATGCAAATTAAAAATTCCGTTGTGTCAGCATTTGGTTGCGGATATTATTTTTGCATTGGTGCCAATATTATTGTTTAAATATATATCAAGAAGTCTATTAAAAAATCTACTAAATAAATGGATATGACAAAACTTAGATTAAAAAAATAGTGAGGATATATAAACAGATAGCAAAAGTATAAGCACCAATCACAAAAAAGATTGGTGCTTTTTTGTTATATATTTTGTTAAAAAATAAAATTTTGTTAAAATAAAAGGAGAATTATTATGAATTACACATTTAGAAATTATAAAGAAAAAGACTATGAACTTATTTACAATTTGAAAAAACAAGCCTATAAGGAATATGTTGCACACTTTTTTGAAATATGGGATGATGAAAAACAACACGAATTTTTTGATAACTACATTAAAAATCAAAGAGATAGAATCAAAATCATTATGCTTAATGGGAAAGATATTGGATATTTTGATGATAAATTATGCGAAAATGAATATGAAATTGTAAATATTATTGTCAAGCCGGAATATCAAGGCAAAGGCATTGGAACAGATATTTTGAAAAACACCATAAAAGAACATTTAAAAAATGAAATCCTTATTCAATGCTTTAAAACAAATCCTGTCAAAAATCTATACTTCAAACTTGGCTTTGAAGAAACAGAGCAAACAAAAACACATATTAAAATGAAATTAAATAAAGAAAAATTTAAAACTTATAAAAACACAGATTTTAGTCTTAAAAAGGAGAAATTATGAAATACGAAATTAGACACACTGGAACGACTGAAATTGAAACAGAAAGATTGATTTTAAGAAATTATCGTTTAGATGATTTAGAAGATTATTGGGAATATATGCAAATGCCAAATGTAGGACCACGATGTGGCTGGTCTGCCTATACCGACAAAGAAAATAGCAGAAGATTTAAAGGTCATCACATAGCCCTTACTAAATGCGAAATTATGTTACCTTTGATGATAATAAATTAAGGAGTATATATGAAACTCAAAATTATGATTGTTAATAAAGATGAAATTGATGAATTAAGAAATATGATAATAAAAGCATATTCAATGTCTTTCAAAGATTTTTATCTACAATCTTATATTGATTACACCATTTCAAGGCAAACAAAAGAAAGATTGCTTGCAAAAGCCGAAAATGGACATTTTTATGTTGCAAAAGTTGACAATAAAATTGTGGGCTGTGCTTGTGTTGGCGATTTTTATGGTAAAAAAGATGAAAGTTGCCTATTTTCATTTGCGGTGGATCCTAACTTTCAAGGGCAAGGAATTGGAAGAAGTTTAATGCATGCAATTGAAAAGGATGAATATTACATCAGAGCAAAACGCATAGAGTGTAGTTCAAGCATACCGGCTATTCTTTTTTATTCTAAAATAGGTTTTCAACATAAGAATGGCAAACTAACATTTGAAGATGAAAGTTTTATAATGGAAAAGTTTATTTAAAGTGAAATAAACATTTACTTACTTGCAAAAGAAATTGAACTTTAAGGAGAAGATTATGAATAATGAAATAAAAATAAGAAAAGTAAAAGCCGAAGATGCAGAGCAATGGTCTAAATTACAAAACTTAGTGTGGCGCTATGCCTACAAAGATTTATTGCCGGAAAGTGTTTTTGTTGAAAGAGAGAAACCAGAACGAATCGCCAAAATAATTGCTGGCTTTGCAAAACATCAACTTGCAGAAGACAGAATTTGCTATGTGGCAGAAGTCAACACACGGCTTATTGGATATGTTTCTGGTATAGTCAAAAGTGAATATGAACATTTTGGAATAAAAAATTATGCTGATTTACAAGCGATTTATATTCATCCAAATTATCAGCATTGTGGACTTGGAAAGAAATTTTTTAATTTATTTGTTGATGAATTAAAAAAACGAAACTTAAAGCGATTTGTAGTTGGAGTTTTAAAAGATAATTTACAAGCAAGAAGGGCCTATGAAAAGTGGGGTGGAAAACTTGATGTTTACACTCAGCCTTTTATTAAAGATGGAGTTGAATTAACAGAAGTATTTTACACCTATGATATTGAAAAAATAAAAAATAAGGAGGATTTATGAAGCACACAGGAACAATTGAAATTGAAACGGAGCGATTGATTTTGCGAAAAATCAAAATGAAAGATGCTGAAAATTTAAGCGAGTTATTGAATGATAAAGAAGTTCAAATGTATCTTGCTGGAATACCGGCGGATTATACTGTTGATATGGCAAAAGATTATATCACAAACGAACTCAAAGAAAAATATCAACATAAAGATTTTTATGATTGGGCGGTTGTTTTGAAATGTGATAATAAAATGATTGGAAGAATTTCTGTCTATAAACAAGATGATTATCGCAGAATGGCTGACCTTGTGTGGTTTGTGAATGCAAAATATCGTAATAAGGGATATATAAGCGAAAGTGTTAAGGCTGTTATTAATCATTTGTTTGTAATCGGTTTTGAAAGAATTGAAGCCTTTGCAGATGTTGAAAACAAAGCAAGCACGAAAGTTATGGCAAAAGTTGGAATGCAGTATGAAGGAACTTTAAGGAAATATGACTGTCGCCGTGATGACAGTCTATACGATGCAGAAATGTGGTCGATTATAAAGGAGTGAAAAATGGAAGTTAAGCCAGATTGGAAAAATTCGATATTAAATGTCAGTGCCACACTTGCAGACTATGTTGGTGTCAAGTCTAATATTGCTAAAATTGACATTTTAAAAAACGAATTAAATAAAGATTATAAGAATGTTATCTATATTTGCATGGATGGACTTGGAATGTTCCCACTTGAACAAAACTTGTCAAAATCTTCTATTTTAAGAGAAAATGTTAAAAAAACTATCACTTCTGTTTTCCCGTCCACAACAACAAATGCCACATCATCGCTGTATAGTGCAACTTATCCATCACAACACGGTTTGTTTGGTTGGAGTTTATATTTTGAAAAATTAAATTCTTGCGTAGATATTTATATTGGACAAAATTCATACACAAAAGAACCTGTTGATATGTCTAAAATAGAAGACTATTTAACTTTTGAAACATATTTTAGTAAAAGTAAAATCCCTGCTTACACTGTGTTTCCAACATTTATGAAATACTTGCAAACAAACACTAAAAGTTATAATTTTTCTAAAATAGAAGAAGCATTTACTATTTTGAAAGAAATTGTCAAAGTTGATGAAAAGAAATTTGTGTATTGTTATCTCCCAGAGCCAGATGGAACTATGCACAACAACGGAACAACAAGCAAAGAAGCAAAAGCAGTTATAAAGACTATAAACAAATTGACAGAAGAACTTGCAAATCAAAGCACAGACACACTTATTGTTATCACGCCAGACCACGGACAGACAGATATAACAAGTTATATTCCACTTTACGAAGACAAGGAACTTATGTCAACTTTGAAAACGCCAATGTTTTTAGAGACAAGAGCGACCGGAATGTTCGTTAAGAAAGAATGCGAAGAAAAATTTTTGAAAGAGATGGAAAAATATAAGGACAAAATAGAGTTGCTGAAAACAAAAGATTTGATTGAAGATAATTTCTTTGGTCCTAAAACAGACAAACTTAAAATGCTTGGTGACTATATCGCAGTTGTGAAAAATGACTATGAATACATCTTATTTAAAGAAGATAGCATAAGATTTAAAGGTCATCACACAGGACTAACAAGAAAAGAGATGATTTTGCCTCTAATTATGATAAGAAAGTAAAGGAGTTAACTATGTTTACAATCAAAGAAAGAAATGAAATATTAGAAAGAATAATAAAATTCTTAAAAACTCTTGATGTTAAACTTATTGCTTTGGTTGGCAGTTGTGGAAATGATAGCGCTGACAAATTTAGTGATTTAGACATTGACGTGGTTGTTGATAAATTAAAAATAGACCAAGCATTAGAAAGTTTTAAAAAATTTGTTCAGACAATGGATTTGTTTGAATATTTCGAAATGATATACAGCGAGGAAAGCAAACTTATTGGTGCATTTTTGAACAATGGGCTTGAACTTGACATATGCTTCAATTCAATTGATGAATTTGAGAAAAATCGAAAAATTGTGGCACGAAACAAAATTAAAATTCTGCTTGGTGACAAAAGATATGAAGTAGTTAAAAAAGAAAAGCAACCTTTCAACAAAAACAGCCTAAGTCACATCGGCAAGACTGCTTGGTATAACATTAAAAACGCCATGTTTGCCCTCAAACGAAACCATTTGTTCCGCGCAGTCAAAGAGATTGAAGATTTAAGGAATGAAGCGGTTTATGTTTATGGAGATGTGGTTGATATTGAAACCCAACACTTCAAAAGTGTTGATAAATTTGATGAAAATTTCAAACAACAGTTGGCTCAATCATATCCAGAAAATCTGACATATGACAAAATTAAAACCGCGTTGTTCAAAACACTTGATTTGTTCTATTGGGTTTTGGAAAAATCAAATGCCGATAACGAAAGTGTGAAATATAAAAATATATTCTCAAAATTGGCGAGCGATATAAAATTATAAAAGGAGAAAAAAGATGAAAAGTAACGAAGCAGAAGAGTTGTATGGCAAGGGCGTCACGGCTACTCAACTTATTGATTTGACGAATAGTGTTTTTGAAGAAGTAATGTGTGTGATGAAAAATGCTTATCCACAAGGAATAACGGAAAGTGTTTTAGATTTGCTTGATAAGGAAGAAAATTTGAACATTTTTTACGACAAAATTTTTGATGCCGTGCAAGAATGTTTCACTTTGCCGCAAATTAAAATTCTAAATCAGTCGACAGAGGATTCCGGAAATTATCATTTGATGTATAAAAAATTACACAAATATTTTAAAGAAAAGATTGACAATTCTGAAAACAAGCAGGGCGATTACATACAAGATATCTATGATGACAGAATTTATAGGACCATCTTTAGAGAGATGAAAGGAATGACGCCAGAGCCAAGAGATAAAAATCCTAACAAATGGCGTGATATTCCAAAAAGTTGTCAAGTAGATTACAACAAAATACAAGAAAAATTTAAAAATTAAAGGAGAGGAAAAATGGAAAAAACAAGATTAGATGAAATTATATT